>JBFWWD010000026.1:0-35366 GCA_050246385.1 Geminicoccaceae bacterium | reverse complement strand
CAGCCAGCAGGCGTGGATTGCGTCGAGGGTGACGGTGTCGAGGAAGGTGCGGGCGAGCTTGTCTTAGCGGGTGGCGACGCGGCGGAAGTCCTCGAGGCGGCCGCTGACCCGGCACGCTCCCGGCTGACCGCTTGGCAAGAGCGGCTCGCTCGCAGACCAAGCCTCGTCGCTCGGCAGGCGCCCGGCCATGATTGCCTCGAGCAGGCCGATGGTGAGGCGTGCTGCGCGATCGAGCGTGGCCTCACCAGTCGCCTCGGCCACGGCGGCAGCGAGCGGCGTGATCCGCGCGAGGTGCACCGTGGCGAATCTGTAGGCGGCGAGGCGGTGGACCTGGTCGATGTCCTTGTCACGGGCAAAGGCGAACTCGCTGAGGAAACCAGCATAGGAGAGTTCCGCTCGGCTTGCCGCGGCTGCCCGCTGCTCGGCGATGTAGGCCGCCAGCTGAGCTTTGCTAAGAGCACGTATCAAGACCGGAACCTGCCTGAGGCAGCTTGGTTGGTCGGGTATGGCCAGACCGCTCGTTTCCCACGCCTTCTGGCGGAAGATCGGACCGCTCCTGCCGCCGGAGCCGTCCAAGCCGAAGGGAGGCGGGACGCGGGTGCCGGGCCTGTCTGAAAGGGATCGTCTACGTGTTGCGCGCTGGCATCGGCTGGGAGCGGCTGCCGCAGCAGACGGGCTGATCGAGGGCAGCGCGCTCGATCGGGGATGACCTGCTGGCGGCGGCTGCGTGACTGGCAGGAGGCCGGGGGTGCGTCAATTGCTGTCGATAACCTCTTGAGCTCGTCCACGCTCTCCGGTGCTTCCAGGAACAGGATGGCGGCGCCGGCCTCGCGATGGGCGTGGCAGCGGTCGACCGCGGCGTCGAAGCCCAGAATCGCCCGACTGGCGGTCCGCGCCATGCTGAGAAAGTTCTCGTCGCGACGGGCATCGACCGCCGCCCGGATCTTGCTCACCATCTCCGACGTATCGACCACCGCCTTGCCGGAAAATTGGCCGATCGAGGCCAGTCTGGTCGCCGCCGGCAATCCTTTCGTGTTCGTCCCGGCGCCGTCCTTGGGCCTCGCCGGCAGCGAGAGGCCGCGCGACATTGGTGCCGACCGCGAACTGATGGATCGGCTGGAACTGATCCGCCGCGCCGCATCGGTGATGATGGGCATCAGCCCGGACCTGGCTGCTGCGGCGGCGATCGGCAGCATCCCGAAAATCGCCATACTGGCGCCCGCGCGCGAATCACCAACGCTGTCCGGCCGCATCCTTCAGCCCGACGAAGCCGACATCCTCTCGCGAGCGATCTCCGTCGGTCAGCCAGACAATGGGATCCCTTTGACGGGAGCACTGTGTCTGGCCTCTGCGTGCCGCATCCCGGAGACGGTGGCCGAACGCCTCGCTGGTGCGGCTCCGAGTGCCGGTATCCGCACTGGGCTTCCTTCCCGGACGAAGACCGTAGACGCCGCCATGCGGAGGAGCGGCGGACAATTTGTCGGCGTGGACTACGCGACCGTGTTTCGAGCCGCGCGCCGGCTGTTTGCGGGAGAGGTCTACGTGCGCACAGTGTTGGTGTAGGGCGGCTAAAGAGATCAGCGTAGCTGGTCGACACCACCGCGATGAGGGGTGGGTGTCAAAGGCTGCTCTCTACTGCAAAGTACGACGTTCCAGGATTTTCAGGTACTTGCCCTTGGAGTCGCCTCGTGCCCTGCAGCTATCGTCAGCTCGATTGATTGAACGTCACGCTTTCCGGCGAGCTTGCCGACCGCTTGGCGATGTTCGCTGTGGCAGCACCAGCGTCATGGAATCAGATTACCGCCTCTTCGAGGAAAGGCTCATTGCGTGAGATGCGCTCGTAGCAGAATGGCGACAGGTCGAGCGTTTGAAACGCTCCATGGATGATCAGCTCGGCCACTCCGCGCCCGACTGCTGGCGATTGCTGCAGGCCATGGCCCGAGAAGCCGTTCGCGAACATGAAGTTGGAGAGGTCCGGATGGAACCCGACGATGCCGTTGTGGTCGAGCGTGTTGTACTCGTAGTGGCCGGTCCAACTCTGCTGGACCTTCAGGGCATCGAAACACGGGATGCGATGCCAGAGCGAGGGCCAGATGCGCTCGTCGAATTCCATATGGTCGGTCTCGAAGTCGTCATAGTCCGCCGGTCCGTCGCCCAGTGGGGTGTTGCCGGTCAGGAACAGCTCGCCCTCCGGCCGCACGAAAGTTCCGGACAGGTCGATCACATTAGGCATCCGACCCGGGATCGGGGTAGCACTCGCGAAGACGAAGCTGTGCCGCTTGCGCGGCTCCACCGGGATCGACAGCCCCACCATGGCGGCGACCTGCTGCGCCCGGGGACCGGCTGCGTTGACCACGGTACCGCATGCAACTCTTTGCCCGGTGGAAAGCCTGGCCGCGGCGACCCGTCCCCCGTCGAGTTCCAGTCCGGTCACGGCATTGTCGATGTACTCCACCCCTGAGCCACGGGCGGCGCGGCGAAAGCCGTTGAGCAGGCCCATCGAATCGAACCAGCCTTCGTCGCGCGAACCCCACGCCCCGCCGCCGAGATCCTCGACGTTGAGCCAAGGGAACCGGTCCTTCAGCGGTCCGGGTGCCAGGAACACCGTGTGCGCGCCCAGGCTGCGCTGCAGGTCGACGCGGGCACGGGCCGCCTCAACACCATCGACCGAGCAGCAATAGAGATAGCCGTGCTCGCGAAAGCCGAGGTCGGGAGCGGGCTCACCTTCGAAGAAGGCCGCCATCCGCTCCTTGAAGCCGCGGATCACCTCGATGCCGAATTGGCTGATCTTGACGTTGATCGGATTGGAATATTGCTGGCGGATCGCACTCGTCGAGAGTGCTGTGGACGAGAACTCGTAGCTGCTGTCACGCTCGACGACCAGGATCGACGCCCGCGAGCCGAGCTCTCGGCTGAGCCAGTAGGCGATTGAGGATCCGACCGCCGCACCACCAACGATGACGATGTCGTAGGAGCTGCGGGCGGGAGCCTTGTAGGGCGGAATGGCCATGGCGACGGATCCGGTCAGCCGTTGAACGAGGCGATGAGCGCGTCGGCACCGCGAGCCAGCAAGCCGAGGTCCGAGCCGACCGCGACCATGGTGAAGCCGTCGGCGAGATAGCGGTCGGCATCGGCTTTGACCGGGGCCAGGATGACGCTCGCCTTGCCGCTCGCTGCGGCCGCCTCGCGCACCGAGGCGATCGCGTCCTGCACATGCCGGGCGTTCGGATTACCCATGGCGCCGAGATTGGTCGACAGATCGCCGGGGCCGACGAAGAGCACATCGACGCCGTCGACGGCAGCGATCTCGCGCGCATTGGAGACCCCGTCGGCGCACTCGATCTGCACGGCCAGAAGCTGCTGCGCGCGGGCGTTCGCATGATAGCCGGCGATGCGGCCGAAGGCGTTGGCACGGTGGGCGACCGAGAAGCCGCGAAACCCGTGCGGCGCATAGGCCATGCCGCGAACGATTGTCTGGGCCTGCTCCGCAGAGCGCACATTGGGGATCATCAGGCTGCGGGCACCTACATCCATGGCCTGCTTGATCAGAGTCGGGTCGTCCGAAGGCAGCCGCACCACGGCCTCGCAGGCAAAGCCGCCGAGCACCTGCAACTGCACCATGACCGTGCGAAGATCATTGGGACTGTGCTCGCCATCGATCAGCAGCCAGCCCGCCCCCGAACCCGCAACGACCTCCGTCGTCAATGCTGAGGCCAACGAGCACCACAGACCGAGCTGTGGCCGGCCAGCAGTCACGGCGGCCTTAAGGGGATTGGGGCGTTCCTGCACGCTGCTTTTCTCCGTGGCAAAGCCATTGAAATTTGTATGACGTCATATATCCTATGCCCTCTATGGTGACAAGGGAATGCAGGGGCCCCGTGGCCGCGGTGCGAGGCCAATCGAGCGGAAAGGGAGCGAGCCGATGCGCGGGAGCGGCAAGGCCGAGGTGTTCGTGATGCTGGCCCATCCGGTCGGACACGCGAAAAGTCCCGGAATCTTCAACGAGATCTTTGAAGAGCGGGCTCTGGACAGCTTGATGGTGCCGCTGACCTGCCGCCCCGAGGATTTCGGCACCTTCTGGGCCGGCCTGTCTGCGGCGGAGAACGTCCGCGGTGTGATCGTCTCGGTGCCCTACAAGTCAGCCGTCTATCACAAATGTGCCGCCGCTCATGATCGGGCCGCGCGCGTACAAAGCGCGAATTCCGTGCGTCGCCTGCCCGATGGCGGCTGGTACGCGGACAATTTCGACGGAGTCGGGTTCATCGACGCGCTCAAGGCGAACCGTCATCCGATCGCCGGCCGGAAGATTCTGCAGGTCGGTGCTGGCGGTGCTGGCGCATCGCTCGCCTATTGTCTTGCCGAGGCCGGAGCAGCGCATATCCGCCTGAACGATATCGACCGTGGCCGTGCCGAGAGGCTTGCAGGCCTGGTGGCCGAGGCGTTTCCGAATTGCCGGCTCGAGGTCGGCGCTGCCGATCCTGCGGGTATGGACATGGCAGTCAACGCGACCCCGATCGGAATGAAGGCGGAGGATCCCCTGCCCCTCGACGTGAGTCGCCTGACGCCTGAGATGACTGTCGTGGACATCATCATGGAGCCGGCCGAGACGGCCTTGCTGCGTGTCGCACGGGAGATCGGCTGCCCGGTCCAGCCGGGCCGGCCGATGATGGATTTTCAGGTCCAAGCCATGTCCGAGTTCTTCGGTATTGATCGCCTAGGTCGCAGCCATGACTGAGGCCCGCTCGGTGGTCGTCATCGGAGGCACATCCGGCATTGGCGAAGCGATCGCACTGCGCTTCGCCGAGGACGGATGGCGTGCGGTGGTCGCAGGCCGCGATGCTCGGCGCGGCGAGGCCGTGAGCGCGGCTTGCCTGGCGGCGGGAGCGCCGGACGTCCGGTTCGTCGCGACCGACGTTGCCGCGCCCGCGTCGGTCGAACGGCTGGCCGAGGCCGCCGTGGCCGGGTCGGGTGTGCCGCATGCGGTGGTCAATTGCGCCGGCATCCTGCAGAGCGGCAAGCGGGTCCTCGATCAGGATCTGGACGAGGACGAGCAACTTTGGCGGGTGAATTACCGCGGCACGCTGCTCGGCTGCCAGGTGTTCGGCCGGTTGATGTCCGAGGAAGGCCGCGGAGCAATCCTGAATGTCGGCTCGCTGGCGTCGTTTGCGCCATTGTCGCTTCCGGCCTACACGCCCGGCAAGCATGCCGTCCTGGCCCTGACGCAGATCCTGGCCGCAGAGCTCGGTCCGCACGGCGTGCGGGTAAATGCGGTCGCACCCGGCTACACGCTCTCGGATGGCCTGAAGGCCAAGATCGCCAGAGGTGAGCGCAATCCTGACGCTATCAAAGCGACCACCGCGCTACGGCGCTTTGTCGAGCCGCGTGACGTGGCGGAAGCGGCCCTCTTTCTTTGCTCGGACCGTGCCGCTGCGATCACTGGCGTGACCCTGCCGATCGATGCCGGCTGGCTGGTCCACGCACCCTACGCACAGTACCTGCAAGGCAACCCGATCCGGCCAGCATTGGTATAGGCAGCAGGTGGAAGATGGCGCGGCGCAAGTCTCTTTCCACTATCGTCGCGGACGATCTCGCCGAGAAGATCCGTTCCGGTCTGTTACAGCCTGGGGCACAGCTGGCGACCGAGGCGGAGCTCTGCGCGGAGTACAATGTAAGTCGGACCGTCGTGCGAGAGGCAGTCGCGCGTCTGCGCTCGCAAGGCATGGTCATCCCGCATCAGGGCCGAGGCATGTTCGTCAGCGAGGCTCCCATGCCTCGCAGGTTCTCGATCCCCGACGAGGCTCTCGAAACTCTGCCAGAAACCATTGCCCTGCTCGAGCTGCGCCTGAGCGTCGAGGTCGAGGCGGCGGGACTCTGCGCCGAACGCCGAACGGACACGGAGGCGCGCGAGCTTCGAGCCCTCATGGAGCAGGTCGATGCGCGGCACGAACCTCCGGCCACGGTACAGATCCACTATGACTACGACTTTCACTTGGCCATCGCCAAGGCTACCCGCAATGGGTTCATCTATCGTTTTCTGGAATATCTTCGTCCGCTCATTGTACCGCGATTTCAGCTCGGCCATGTCGTGACCCCGGAGCTCAAGGAAGCCTATTACACGCGCATCCATTCCGAGCACTGCGGGATCGTCGACGCCATCGACCGCCGCGACGAGCAAGCGGCACGTGGGGCAATGCGCGAACACCTGCACAACAGCCTGGAGCGCATCCGTGCCCTGGCACTGGCGGCCGGCATCGTGGCTTCGGACGCAGGTCCAGCGGCGTCGGCGTTCGATATGTTTGCCGAATTGAAACGCGTGGCTCCGACGCACGGCTGATCTCGACGCAGATGCGGCGGCTTTGCGGCAGGCATGAAAGCCCTGCTTTTCTGCTGGCCGGTATCCACACCAGCGACACCCGGCGAGCATGCGGCTCTCTCCGGCTGAAAGCCCGGCAGCATGGCTCTGCCGCACGGGGTGCGCAGCTGTGATGAGAAAGTCGTTCTTTCCAATTTCTTGGTTTTCTTGATTCCCCTGCGCCGGCTCGCGCCACAGAGTGATCGACAGCCAAGCGGGATGTCCAGGTGACTACAGCCCTCATCACGGGTGCCACGAGCGGGATCGGACGAGCGATGACGCTCGCGCTGAGCGAGGCCGGCTACGAGGTCTACGCCGTAGGACGCAGCAAGGTCGCCCTGGCCGAGCTGCGCGCGACCCGACCCGGCATTACGCCGCTTGCGGTTGACGTCACGGACCGCGAGGCGCTCGAGGCCGTCGTCACCGGGCTGCACATCGACGTGTTGATCAACAATGCCGGCATCATGCCGCCCTTGGGCAACTTCGCCGAGATGAGGATCTCGGACATCGACGCCACGCTGGAGGTCAATCTCAGCGCGGCCATCATCCTAACCCGGCTCGTGGTCCCACAGATGTGCGAGCGAGGATCTGGCCACATCCTGTTCACCGGATCGTCCGCGGCTCATGCCGCCTTCCCCAACGTCGCGGTTTATTCGGCCGCCAAAGCGGCTCTCTCCGGTTTCGCGGCGGCCCTGCGCGCGGACCTGTCGTGCTACGGCATCCGCGTCACCGAGATCGTCCCAGGACGGGTCGAAACGCAGCTCTACAAAGACATCCTCCATCCCGATGCCCGGGCGGCCATGTATGCCGGCAATGTCGCCGTCCAACCGGCGGACGTCGCCAAGATCGTGGTGGCAGTGCTTTCATTGCCAGCTTCGGCTGACGTGACCCGCTTCGACATCGTGCCGACGCGCCCCACCACTTCGCCCTCCAACAAGTGAGGCCAAGGAAATGAAGGATCTCTCGGTACTGATCGTCGGCGGCGGTTCGGGCCTGGGCGCGCTTCTGGCACGGATGGCAGTCGAGGAAGGTGCATCCAAACTCGGTATCATCGACGTCAACCCGGAGGCCGCCCAAGCAGCCTCGGAGCCCGCTCGCACGCAAGGGCTGCCCACGGTCGTCGCCCATGCCGACATCCAGGTCGGCCCACAATGTCATGCCGCCTTCGAGGCTGTGGTCGGGAAGCTCGGGCGTATCGACACCGTGGTCAACTGTGCCGCGATCTATCCCCGTCGTCCGATCCTCGAGATCACCGATGCGGAATGGGACGCCTCCAACGGCATCAACATCAAGGGCACCTACCACATGATGGTCGCGGCCATTCGGCACATGCAGTCGCAGGAGCCGAACGGCCAGGTGCGCGGGCGGATCGTCAACCTCACGTCGGTCGACGCCTTCAAGGCCCATCCGCAGAACGCCCACTACGCGGCGACGAAGGCGGCAGTCGTCAGCCTCACGCGCTCCTTCGCGCATCATGTCGCCAAGGATGGGATTCTCGTGAACTCGGTAGCACCCGCCGGAATGGCAACCGAGCGCGCCCGGGAACTCGGGTTTCTCGACGAGCTCGCCAAGGCCAGTCCACTCGGCCGCGGGGCGCTGCCGCCGGAGATCGCGGAATGGGTGTTGATGGCCGGCGGCCCTAGGAACACGTACATGACCGGGGAAAACATCATCGTGTCAGGCGGTTACATCTACGCCTGACCGCAGGACCGTGGGAGTGGCCGACCGCGGGGAAAGGAAAGGAGATGTCGGGAAAGCTGCGCCTTCCGTCGCTGAATGCCCTGCGGGTCTTCCACACGGTCGCGCAGCACAAGAGCTTTCGGCAGGCGGCGGACGAACTGCTGGTGACGCCCCAGGCCGTCGGTCAGCAGATCAAGCTGCTGGAAGATACGCTCCAGGTGAAGCTGCTGGAGCGCAAGGGACGATCCGTAGAACTGACGGAATCGGCGATCCTGCTCGCACATTACGTGAAGGCGGGATTCGAGGAGTTTGCCGAAGGAGTCCGGCGGGTCACCAAGTCGACCTACCGCGATCGCATCAACTTGAATGCGAGTCCTTATTTCGCCACTCACTATTTGTTGCCGCGTCTCTCACTGTTCAGGGAAATCCTGCCCGGCGCGGACCTTCGTCTGACCACGATGGTCGATCTCCCCGACTTCGGGCGCGACGACATCGATATGACGGTGCAGTGGGGTTATGGCGGCTGGCCCGAGTACGAGACGTCACTGCTCGTGCTCGACCCGAAGATCATCTGCTGTACGCCGGCGCTCGGTGCACAGATCGGCACAGCCAAGGACCTGGCCCGTTTCACGCTTTTGGATACCGTCAAGTCCAAACGCCTCTGGCCGGACATCCTGCGGCACCTCGAGGTCGAGCAGACGGACGGCGATCGCAGCATCGGCTTTGACGATGCGGCCACCATGCGGCGAGCTACGCTGCAAGGCATCGGCGTCGGTCTGATCTCGGTGAACGATGCCGAGGAGGATCTGCGATCTGGAGCGCTCGTCGCTCCTTTAGGTTGCGCCGCCCTTGTCGACATGAAGCCAGAGGAGATTCCCGGCTTCTACCTGATCGTTCCGCGTGGGCACCTGCGCGTAAAGGCGGTCGCGGTCCTGCATCGCTGGCTGAGCCGGCAGGATTGGAGCAGCGATCTGAAGGCATCACCATTGCCAACGCTCAAGTCTCTATCCAGCTGAACACAAGCTTTCAAGCTCGGCTGACGAATGTTCGTGAGCCCCACCTACGAGCGCAAAATCAAGCACTCTCAACCGAGGAGTATAGGCGATGAAGCTACTGCATTGGGCGGCCGCAGCAGCGGCGCTTGGACTTGTCCACCTGTCCACGCCGGCACATGCCGAAGCCGGCAAGACGCTCGAGGCCGTCAAGGCACGCGGCACGCTGCTGTGCACCGGCCATGACGGCTCGTATCTCGGCTTCGCCGAGGTGGACGACAAGGGCAACTGGAAGGGCATGGACATCGATCTGTGCCGGGCGGTCGCCACCGCGATCTTCGGCAATCCGGACGCGGTGAAGATCATTCCTATCAGCTGGGCGCAGCGTTGGCCTGCTTTGCAGTCGGGCGACGTCGACATCGTCATCAAGGCATCGGGCGGGACGCTCAGCCGCGATACTGAGCTGGGGCTCCAGTTCTCGATGTCCTATTACCTCGGCACGACCAAGGTCATGGCCCACAAGGAGCTGGGCTTGACCTCGCTGAAGGATGCGGACGGCGGCACGATCTGCATTCCGGCCGGCACGACGCAGGAACAGCAGGTCGCGGCCTATACCGCAAAGCTCGGCATCAAGCTCGAGCCGGTGCTCATCGAGAAGACCGAGGAGCTCGAGCAGGCCTACTTCTCCGGCCGCTGCGATCTCTATGCCCAGTGGGGACCGGTCCTGGCGATCGCTCGTGCGGCCAAGAGCAAGGTGGAGGACCACGTGCTGCTGCCCGACGTGCTCGCGGTAGAGCCTGAGGTGTTCGTCATGCGTCAGGGCGACGACAACTGGGTGGATGTCGCCAATTGGACGTTGTCCGCGCTGCTGTTCGCCGAGCAGGAAGGCATCACCTCGGAGAATGTGGACGAGATCCGTGCCAAGCCCACCTCGCCGCAGGTTGCGAAGTTTCTGGGGGTCACGCCTGGCATGGGCAAAGGTCTCGGTCTGTCCGACGACTGGGCGTACAACGTGATCAAGAATGTCGGCAGCTATGCCGAGCTGTTCGATCGTGATCTGGGCAAGAACTCACCCTACAAGATGGATCGCGATCTGACCGCCCTGTGGAATTCGGGCGGCGTTCTGTTTCCGCTCGTGATCGACTGACATGTGGCCGGTTCCGCCCGCCTGCGGGTCGGGCGGAACCAAGCCCCCTCTGTGCGAGGTTGGCCGATGGGTAGCCTGCTGAGAAATCAAAAGGTCCGCAACGCACTCCTGCAAGCCCTGTATGTCGGGGTGCTTGCCTCTTTGGTGATCGCCGGCGTCCTGATCGCACGAGATAACCTTGCGGCACAGGGCATCACTTCCGGCTTCAGCTTCCTGTTCAAGCAGACGGGCTGGAACGTGAACTTCTCGCTCCTGCCTGCCGAGCCTACTGATCCCTATTGGTGGTTCTTCATCATCGGCATCATCAACACGCTCTTTCTCGGCATCCTCGGTCTCATTCTGGCAACCATCGTAGGTACGATCATCGGGCTCGCGCGGTCTTCCTCCAATGAATTGGCACAATTGCTTGGGCGCTCTTATGTCGATTTCTTCCGTAACATTCCGCTGATACTGCAAGTATTCTTCTGGTATGCGATTCTGACGCACCTACCTACGCCGCGCAATGCGCACGAGGTCTGGGGCTTCGCGCTGACCAGCCGCGGGCTCTACGTGCCGGCACCGAATATCGCCACTTGGGCTCTGGTCGGATGCGGTCTGGCCCTGGTCGCGGCGATCGTTCTCCCGATCTGGATAGGCAGAACTTCCCTCATCGTTCGGCCAGTGGGCGAGCGAACGCCGATCCGGTTGGCCGCAGCAGCGGCCGCGCTCGGCTGC
This sequence comes from Geminicoccaceae bacterium, assembly GCA_050246385.1. GTDB lineage: Bacteria > Pseudomonadota > Alphaproteobacteria > Geminicoccales > Geminicoccaceae > Benzoatithermus. Next base: position 24,481 of record JBFWWD010000026.1, on the reverse strand, counting down.
GCGCTCGTCATCGCGATGGCTGGTCGTCTTCCCGACCTGCCGATGATGGACATACCGCGTCTGCAAGGCCTCAATCTGCGGGGTGGGCTGCGAATTCCGCCCGAATTCTCCGCCCTGATCGTCGGCATGGCGATCTATGGCGGGGCCTATATCGGCGAGATCGTTCGCGGCGGCTTCAAGGCCGTCGGCAAAGGCCAAGTGGAGGCCGCTCATTCACTCGGCCTCACCGGCTGGCAAGTATTCACCCTGGTGCGCCTGCCTCTCGCCTTGAGGGCGATGCTGCCGATCCTGGCCAATCAATATGTCTGGCTGATCAAGGCGACTACCCTGGGAATTGCTGTCGGCTTCACCGACTTCTTTATGATCGTTGCCCTGACCATCAATCACTCGGGGCAGACCATGGAAGCCATTGGCATCCTGATGGCTGGCTTCCTGGCCATCAATCTGAGCCTGGCCGCAATATTCAACCGTATCAACCAAGCGATCGCGCTCAAGGGCAACCAGCTTCGGGGATGAGCTATGATCGCTACTGCTGCCCCCCCGACAATCGGGGGCCTTGCAAACATCAAGCGGCGCTACTTCGCAACACAGTACCAGGCAATTGTCTCGATACTATGCGCCGCCGTGTTGGCCATCTTGGCCTGGAAGTTTCTGGACTGGGCGATCTTCTCGGCTGTCTTCACCACGAGCGGCGGCCCTGAGGCGTGCAAGGCCGCAGGCGGTGCCTGCTGGTCGGTCATCGCCGCTCGCTGGCGGATTATCCTGTTCGGGCTTTTCCCCTACGATGAGCAGTGGCGGTCGGCGCTCGCCTGCGTGACTGTCGTTGTGGTCACCGTGCTGAGCTGCATTCCCGCATTCTGGACGGGCCGCCGGCTCGGCCTCGTCTGGGTGCTGGGGACAACGCTCTTCTACATTCTGATGAAGGGAGGCGTGCTCGGTCTGCCGCAGGTGGGCGAAGAGATGTGGGGCGGCCTCGCGCTGACGCTGTTCATCTTCGTCACGACCTGCCTGGTCGGCTTCCCTCTGGCGATCTGCCTGGCGCTGCTCCGCCGCTCCGAGCTCCCCTGGATCTCGCGCACGACCGGCTTGATCATCGATGCGGTCAGATCGCTGCCGCTCATCTCGATCCTGTTTGTGTTCGCCGTCGTGCTGCCGTTCACGCTGCCGCAATGGCTGCAGGGCGATAAGCTCTACCGCGTCATTCTCGGTTCAGCTCTGTTCTTCGCGGCATACCAGGCCGAGATCGTGCGTGGCGGCCTCCAGGGCGTGCCCAAAGGCCAGGACGAGGCAGCGATGGCGCTCGGGCTCGGCTTCTGGCATCGGATCAGCTACATCATGCTACCTCAGGCCATGCGCAACGCATTGCCGGCAACGATCAACCAGTTCGTGATTTCCTTCAAGGAAACCTCGCTGGTCGTCATTGTTGGATTTTTCGAAATCCTCGCTTCTGGCAATGCCGCATATGGCACTGGCGAATGGACGTTCGCCTACGTTGAAGTCTACGCGTTCATCGCCTTCATCTATTTCGCCTTCGTCTTTAGCCTGTCCCGCTATGGCGCTTATCTCGAGCGCCGTATGTCGGCCGATCAGCGCTGAGGAGGTCAAGGTGTCCGCTGCAGGCCCCATGGACGTCGTGGCCGTCCGGATTGAAGGCATGAACAAGTTCTATGGCCCTTTTCAGGCGTTGCGGGAGATCAACCTCACCGTGCGCCGGGGCGAGAAGGTTGTGATCTGCGGTCCTTCCGGCTCGGGCAAGTCCACCATGATCCGCTGCATCAACCGCCTCGAGGAGCATAGCGCAGGTCGCATTACTGTCCTCGGAACGGAACTGAATGACGATGTGGCCAACATCGACGAGATTCGTCGCGAAGTCGGCATGGTCTTCCAGCACTTCAATCTGTTTCCGCACATGACGGTGCTCGAGAATTGCGCGCTTGCGCCGATGCTGGTCCGCGGCACGTCGCGGGAGGACGCGGAGGCGCGCGCGCGGCGTTTCCTCGCGAAGGTTCGCATTCCCGAACAGGCCGACAAATATCCAGGCCAGCTCTCGGGTGGTCAGCAGCAACGAGTGGCGATAGCGCGCGCGCTGTGCATGCAGCCCCAAATCCTTCTGTTCGACGAGCCGACCTCGGCGCTGGATCCGGAAATGATCTCGGAAGTCCTCGACGTGATGGCGACGCTCGCCTCTGAAGGGATCACGATGATCTGCGTCACCCATGAGATGGGCTTCGCCCGCCGGGTAGCCGATCGCGTGATCTTCATGGATGGCGGCGAGATTGTGGAGGAGGCTTCGCCCGAGACCTTCTTCACCAACGCCAGGAATGAGCGCACCCGACGGTTTCTGTCGCAGGTGCTGAGGCACTGAAGCGCTTGCGACGAGGGCGCGGCCGCAGCCGCGCCGACCCAATTGTCACGGACCGGTACCATGATCGACCCTTCAGGCGCCTTGGAACGCGAACTCATGGCGCGGCTGAAAATGGCCATCGATCTCGCAGGGACGATGAATCCAGGCGTTGTGCTGGGCTGACGCGGCTTGGAACTGCCAAAGAAGAACTTTCCAATAGACCAGATTTCTTGATTTCGTCGCCGCTGACCCGCGTGCAGGTTCTGATCCGGCCAATACCTCGGACGGTCGCTCCTCGAAGGATCGGTGGGCGAGCCAGAACAAGGATGTCGAAGGCATGTCACGAAGCGGAGGTCGCCTTCTGGTCGAGTGCCTGATGGCACTGGGCGCGACCAAATGCTTCGGCGTGCCCGGCGAGAGCTATCTCGCCGTTCTGGATGCCCTGCACGACACGGCCAGCCGGCTCGACTATGTGCTGTGCCGCAACGAGGGCGGTGCTGCGTTCATGGCGGCCGCCTACGGCAAGCTGACCGGCTCGCCCGGCCTCTGCTTCGTGACACGCGGCCCCGGGGCCACCAACGCCAGCATCGGCGTGCATACCGCCATGCAGGACAGCGTGCCGATGATCCTGTTCGTCGGCCAGGTCGGCACCGGGATGAAGGGGCGCGAGGCGTTCCAGGAGGTCGACTACCGCGCAGCATTCGGGCCGTTGGCGAAATGGGCCGTCGAGATCGACGATGTTGCCCGCCTGCCGGAGATTCTGGCGCGGGCCTGGACAACGTCGCTGACCGGGCGACCCGGCCCGGTGGTCGTGGCGCTATCCGAGGACATGCTCAGCTCGCCGACCGAGGTTGCTGCGCTGCGCGGGCCGGCAAGAATTTTCGAGCCGGCGCCTGACGCCGAGGCGATCACCTCCGTCCGCGAGATGCTCGAGCAGGCGCGCCGACCGCTCATGTTGGTCGGGGGGACCAATTGGACCGATGAGGGGCGCAGCGCGCTCCAGAGCTGCGCGGAAGCCTCGGACATTCCGGTCGTCGCCGCGTTCCGTTACCAGGACCAGTTCGACAATGGCTCGCCGGTCTTCGCCGGCGAGGCAGGTGTCGGTATGGCCCCTCACGTCAAGCGCCTGATCCGCGAGGCCGACGTCATCCTGGCGGTGAACGTTCGCTTCGGTGAGATGACGACCGACGGCTACACCCTGCTGACGGTGCCCGAGCCGGTCCAGAAGCTGATCCACGTCCACGGATCAGATCGCGAGATCGGCAAGATCTACATGCCGTCGATTGGCATCCATGCCGGGCCCAACGCCTTCGCCCGCGCGATGCGCCCGGTGGCCGGAAGCTGGGCGGAGTGGCGTGCTCGCGCCCGTCGCGATTACGAAGCGTCGTTCGCCGCCCCGGCCCAGCCGGGACCGGTCGACATGGTCGAGGTCTGTGGTTGGCTCCGGGAGAATCTGCCCCAGGACGTCATCCTGACCAATGGCGCCGGCAACTTCACTGTCTGGCCGAACAAATTCTTCCGCTATGGGCCAAAGTCCCGTCTCCTCGCGCCACAGTCGGGTGCCATGGGCTATGGCCTGCCGGCGGCCATAGCCGCCAAGGTCGCCTGTCCTGGGCGCGCGGTCGTCTGCTTCGCCGGCGACGGTGATTTCCAGATGACCTGCCAGGAGCTCGGAACGGCGATGCAAGCCGGGGCGCAGCCGATCGTGCTGATCCTGAACAACGGCATCTACGGCACGATCCGTGCGCACCAGGAGCGCAACTACCCGATGCGCGTGTCGGGCACGACGCTCGAGAATCCCGACTTCGCCGCCCTCGCCCGGTCTTATGGTTTCCATGCGGAACGGGTCGGGGCCACACGCGAGTTCGCGGCGGCGTTCGAACGTGCGCTCAGCTCGCCCACGGGCGCCGTGCTCGACCTGGCGATCTCACCCGAGGCGCTCACGCCGCGCCAGACTCTCACCCAGATGCGCGACACCGCGCTTGCTTCGCAGAAGGCCAAGCCATGAGCTCGACAGGCGGTGATATCCGGCTCGGCGCGGATATCGGGGGGACGTTCACCGACATCGTCCTCGACGTGCGCGGCAGGGTCTTCTCGACCAAGGTGCTGACCGACTACGCCGCACCCGAGCAGGCAATTCTCGACGGGGTTGCGATCGTCGCGCGCGATGCCGGGGTCTCGACGGCCGACATTGGCCTCGTCATTCACGGGACTACGCTCGCGACCAATGCGCTGATCGAGCGACGTGGTGCCAAGACCGCGCTGATCACGACGGAAGGCTTTCGCGACGTCATCGAGATGCGGACCGAGAACCGGTTCGAGCAGTACGACCTCAATCTGCGCCTGCCCCCGCCACTGATCCCGCGTGAGCACCGCTTCACGGTCGCGGGCCGCATCGGGGCGGAGGGCCAAGAGCTTCAGCCGCTGGACGAGGCGGCACTCGAGATGGTCGTTGAGCGAATCGCCGCCGGCGGTTTCGGGTCAGTGGCGATCGGCTTTATCCATGCCTATGCCAACCCGGCGCATGAGCGGCGTGCGCGCGAGATCCTGGCGGCAAAGCTCGACATTCCGATCTCGATCAGTGCCGAGGTCTCGCCGCAGATGCGGGAGTTCGAGCGCTTCAACACGGTCTGCGCCAACGCCTATGTGCGACCGCGGATGGCCCATTATCTGGCCCGCCTGCAGTCTCGGCTGCGTGATCTCGGCGCCACCTGCCCGGTGTTCATGATCCACTCGGGCGGCGGCCTGATCTCCGTCGAGACGGCGGCCGAGTTCCCGGTCCGCCTCATCGAATCGGGACCGGCTGGCGGCGCCATCTTCGCCGCCGACATCGCGCGTCGGTTCGGTCTGGAGAAGGTCGTATCCTATGACATGGGCGGCACGACCGCGAAGATCTGCCTGATTGAGGACTATACGCCGCGCACGGCGCGGACGTTCGAGGTCGCGCGAACCTACCGCTTCTGCAAGGGCTCGGGCATGCCGATCTCGATCCCGGTCATCGAGATGATCGAGATCGGCGCCGGCGGTGGCTCGCTCGCCTGGGTCGACGCCATGGGTCGCATCCAGACCGGCCCGGAGAGCGCCGGCTCCGAGCCCGGCCCCGCCTGCTACGGCCGCGGCGGGAAGCGGCCGGCGATCACCGATGCCGACCTGGTCCTGGGCAAGCTCGACCCCGACAATTTTGCCGGCGGTGCGATCCGGCTCGACGAGGCCGCCGCCGAAGCGGCCATCTCGCGCGATGTGGCCGATCGCCTGTCGCTCGACGCCACGTCCGCGGCCTTCGGCATCTGCGAGGTCGTGGACGAGAACATGGCGAATGCCGCCCGCGTGCACGCGGTCGAGAACGGCAAGCACATCTCCGACAATGTCATGATCGCCTTCGGCGGCGCGGCCCCCCTGCATGCGGCGCGGCTGTGCGAGAAGCTCGGCATCGATCGCTGCATCGTGCCGCAAGGCGCCGGCGTCGGCTCTGCGATCGGCTTCCTCAAGGCGCCCTTCGGCTACGAGGCCGTGGCGTCGCGACTCGTGCGCCTGTCGCAATTCAGGGCCGAGGAGGTCAATGCCCTGCTCGCCGAGCTGACGGCGACCGCCGAGAGCTTCGTCCGCGCCGGGACCGCGGGCTCGATCGTCCGTGAGATCACCGCCTTCATGCGCTATGCCGGGCAAGGCTGGGAGATCCCGGTCCCATTGCCCGACCGCAAATTCGACGCCTCCGCCGCAGCCGAGCTGAAGGATTGGTTCCAAAGCCAGTACCAGCGCTTCTTCGGCCGCGCGATCGATGGGCTCGAGGGATTGGAGATCGAAATCGTCACGTGGTCGGTGAAGGCGCGCGACGACCGGCCGGCCGCCGCCCGACACGGGCTGACGGAAGGTATGCGCCGCGTGCCGGTGGCAACAGCCCGAGCCGTGTTCGACCCAGCAGCCGGCTCGATGCGGAGCTATGCGATCGTCGAGCGCGAGACATTGACGGCCGGCGATCGCATCGAGGGTCCTGCCGTGATCGTGGAGCGCGAAACCTCCACCGTGGTCACCACCCCATTCGACGCCATCTTCCAGGATGACGGGGCAATTCTCCTGCTCCGCAAGGACAGCCAAGCATGAACAATATCGGCGACATCCGCATGCAAGTCATGTGGAACCGGCTGATCTCGGTGGTCGAGGAGCAGGCGCTCACGCTCCTGCGCACCGCGTTCTCGACCTCCGTGCGCGAGTCCGGCGATCTCTCGGCCGGCGTGTTCGACCCACGCGGCCAGATGCTGGCGCAGGCCGTGACCGGCACGCCGGGCCATGTGAACACCATGGCCGAGGCGGTCCTGCAGTTCATGCAGGAGATCCCGCGCGAGCAGATGTACCCAGGCGACACCTACGTCACCAACGACCCGTGGCAGGGAACGGGGCATCTGCACGACATCACCATGGTCTCGCCCTCCTTCCTCGGCGACGAGCTCGTGGGTTTCTTTGCCTGCACGGCGCATGTGGTGGACGTCGGCGGGCGCGGCTTCGGGGCCGACGCTAAGTCGGTCTATGAGGAAGGAATTCAAATCCCGATCATGAAGTTCGCGGAGAAGGGCAAGGTCAATCTCGACCTGGTCAAGATCCTGCGCTGCAACGTGCGCGAACCCAACCAGGTAATAGGCGACTTCTACTCCCTCGCTGCCTGCAATGACGTTGGGCATCGCCGTCTGATGGACATGATGCGCGAGATCGGCTTGACGTCGCTCGACGGCCTTGGCGAGTTCATTTTCTCACGCACCCGCGACGCGATGCTGGAGCGGATCCACGGCCTGCCGAAGGGCACCTGGTCCAACGAGCTGGTCACAGACGGTTATGACGAGCCGGTCAAGCTGGCGGCCACCATCTCCATCCACGACGACCATGTCGACGCTGATTTTACCGGCACGGACCCGGTCAGCCGCTGGGGCATCAACGTTCCGATCATCTACAGCAAGGCCTACGCCTGCTACGCGCTCAAGTGCGTGGTGGCGCCGGACATTCCGAACAACGCCGCCTCCCTCGCCTTCTTCACCGTCACCTCGCCACCGAACATCCTGAACGCCGCCCGCCCGGCGCCGGTGGCCCTCAGGCACGTCATCGGCCACATGGTGCCCGATCTGGTGCTGGGGGCGATGGCGCAGGCCCTGCCCGGCCAGATCCTTGCCGAAGGTGCCGGCGCCTTGTGGAACATCCACATCTCCGCGCGGCCCGTCGCCGGCAGCAATGGGCGCCGGGCCGAGGTGCTGATGTTCAATTCCGGCGGCATGGGCGCCCGTCCGGGGCTTGACGGTCTGTCCGCCACGGCATTCCCTTCGGGCGTCCACACCATGCCGATCGAAGCCACCGAACACACCGGCCCGATCATCGTCTGGCGCAAGGAGCTGCGCCCGGACTCCGGGGGCGCCGGCGAGTTTCGCGGCGGGCTCGGCCAGGTCATCGAGATCGGTGCCACGGAGGGTCACGAGTTCGACTTCTCGGCAATGTTCGACCGGATCCGCCATCCGGCGAAGGGGCGCGAAGGGGGCGAGGGCGGCGAGCCCGGCTCGGTTCGATTGGATGACGGGTCGATCATGCGCCCCAAGGGGTGGCAGCATGTTCCTGCGGGTCGCCGACTGATCCTGGAGCTTCCGGGCGGCGGCGGCTACGGCGACCCCACCCGGCGCAGCGCCGAGGCACGGGCGCAGGATCGATCCAGGGGCTACGTTTCGGAGCACGACCGATGAGCTATCTCGCCTCGCGACTCGCAGCGGTCAAACCCTCGGCATCGATGGCCGCATCGCAGGCCGCCAAAGCACTGCGGGCCAAAGGAATCGACGTGATCGATCTCGGGCTCGGCGAGCCCGACTTTCCCACCCCGGACCACATCATCGAGGCGGCACATACGGCGGCCAGGGCCGGCCAGACGCTCTATACGCCCGCGGCCGGCACGATCGAAGTCCGCGAGGCAGTGGCCGGGAAGTTCAGGCGCGAGAACGGGCTCGACTACACGGCCGAAGACATCGTCATCGCCAACGGCGCCAAGCAGGTCATCTTCAACGCCCTGATGGCCACGCTGGAGGACGGCGACGAGGTGATCCTGCCGGCACCCTACTTCGTGTCCTATCCGGAGATGGCGAAACTTCTGGGCGGCGCGCCGGTCATCGTCGAGTGTCCGGAGACGACCGGTTTCCGGTTGACGCCGGCGCTTCTCGAGCGGTCGATCACGCCGCGAACCAAGTGGCTGTTCCTGAACATGCCGGGCAACCCGTCAGGTGCGGTCTATTCCGAAGCGGAGCTGCGGTCGCTCGGCGACGTTCTGGCCCGGCATCCGCAGGTCCTCGTCCTGTCGGACGAGATCTACGAGCACATCCTCTTCGACGGCCGCGAGTTCGTCTCGTTCGCCAAGGCCTGTCCGGAGCTGCGGGAGCGCAGCCTGATCGTGAACGGCGTGTCCAAATCCTATGCCATGACCGGCTGGCGGGTCGGATATGCGGCGGGCCCCGCGCCACTCGTCAAGGCGATGACGACGATCCAGAGCCAGTCGGTCACCTCGGTCTGCTCGATCGCGCAGGCGGCAACGATAGCGGCGCTGAACGGGCCCCAAGACCATGTGGGCCGCTTCCGGGAAGCATTCGAGCAGCGCCGCAACCTCGTGGTCGACGGGATCAGGCGGGTCAACGAGCTGACCCTGGCGCCGCCCGAGGGTGCGTTCTATGCCTACATCGGCTGTGCGGGCCTGATCGGCCGTCGCACGCCGGCAGGAACCGTGCTGCAGGACGACGGTGCCGTCGCCGCCTATCTGCTGGCCGAGGGTCGGGTCGCATCGGTGCCGGGCGCGGCCTACGGGCTCTCGCCCTATGTGCGGATTTCTACCGCGACGAGCGAGGCGGTGCTGGCCGAGGCGATCGGTCGGATCACGAGCGCCGTCGCGCAGGTGGAGTAGGACATGTCCCAATATGAGCGCATTCTGATCACCGGCGCCGCCGGTCGCCTGGGCTCGGAGCTCCGCAAGGGGCTGGCACCGCTGGCCCGGACGCTCCGTCTGGCACATCGCGCGCCGATCGGCGGACTCGCCGCCAACGAGGAGGAGGCCGTCTTCGACCTCGCCGACATGGAGGCGACGATCGCGGCCACGAAGGATTGCGATGCGATCGTGCATTTCGGTGGCGCGGCTCAGGAAAGTCCCTGGCAGACCGTCCTGGATGCCAACATCCGCGGCTCCTATCACCTCTACGAAGGGGCCCGGCAGCACGGTGCGAAGCGGGTGATCTATGCCTCCTCGGTGCATGCCATCGGGTATCACGAGGTGGAAGCCCAGATCTCGGTCGACGCGCCCGTGCGCCCCGACAGTCTCTACGGCGTGTCGAAGTGCTTCGTCGAAAGCCTAAGTCGGCTGTACTGGGACAAGTTCGGCATCGAATCGGTCTGCCTCAGGATCTTCTCGTCCTTTCCCGAGCCCGCCGACCGCCGCATGCTGTGGTCCTATCTCTCCTTCGCCGACTGCGTTCGCCTGGTCACGGCATCCCTGACCGCGCCACGTGTCGCCCACACCATCTCGTTCGGACTCTCGGACAATCGGGTGAAGACGGTCGACAACCGTGGCGCCAATCACCTCGGCTATGTCGCAAAGGACAATTCCGAACCCTTTCGAGCGGCGGTCGAAGGGAAGACACCCACCCCCGATCCGACCTCACCGTCCGTCAAGTATCTGGGCGGCTGGTTCTGCGAGCTTGGCCATCCCGATGATGCTTCGAGCTGAGGTTGAGTCCTCCGCCGTTTGGCTCGGCGGACGATTCGGATTGCGGCGAAAAGGAGCATCATGATCATCAACACGGCTCTGATCACGGGCGCGAGCCGAGGCTATGGGCTTGAGCTATGCCGCGCGCTCTCGGCGCGAGGGGCCCATGTGTTCGGCACGGTCCGCACGGTGGAAGGTGCGGCGGCGCTCACGGAAGCCTGCGGCGGGGCCGTCACGCCAATCCAGGCCGATGTCACCGAGGAGAGTGCCGGAGCAGCGATCACCGCCGCGCTCGCGGCTCGCGACATGCCTCTCGACCTGCTCGTCAACAATGCCGGCGTCATGACCACGGGCGCTCGGATCGAGGAGGTCAGTATCGCTGATATCGACCGCCTCCTGCGTGTCCATGTTCATGGGCCGATCATCTGCACCCAGGCGGCGCTCGCGTGGCTGCGGCGTGCGCCGCAGGGCGCCGTCGTCAACGTCACCAGCCGTCTGGGCTCGATTGCCCGCATTGCGGCCGGTACTTATGATCATCTTCGCATCTCCTATGCCATGCGCGTCAGCAAGGCGGCGCAGAACATGCTGTCCGTCTGCCTGCATCGGGAACTCGCGACTGAAGGCATCGCGGTCTACGCGGTTCATCCCGGTCGCCTGCAAACCCGCATGGGCAGCACCGACGCCGATGTCGACGCCGCCGAGGCCGCCGCTCGGCTGCTCGGCTGGCTGGGCCGCAATCGCGAAGAGCGGCTGATCGCCTATGTCGAACCCGATCGAGATGAGTTGCCGTGGTAGTATGGGCCTGATGAATACCGATCTCATGGCAGTCACGAAAGTATTCTTATATCAAGATCTCATTAATGTGCGATATAGTTATTATTTCTATATTGCTCTCATACTTTTGCTGATTTCAGTGTTTATTTGCTGCATCAGAACGTGATCCGATCTGACTGAATTGCAGAGGTTCCCATCCGCCTCGACCAAGATGGCCCGTTCGATGCCGAAGCACAGTCGCGGGCGCTCGATGCCCTGGGCCAGAGCGCCGAGCGGCTCGTCAACCATCTGCCTCAAGATTGTCCGAGGATTAGGTTTAGGCTTTCTCTCTTGGAATCGGCCGTTTTTCGGGGACTGAGAGCCTTGGCGCGAATGGAATTGAGTGATCTCAGTCACTTGTGCTTGGTCGCGGTTGCGAGCTACGACGGAGCCACGAGATAGGATGGTCCGAGATCACCCGCCGGCAGCATCGGCGTGAAGGCTTGAGGTGTTCAAGCGACCTGACCGATGCGGAATGGCAGAAGATCGCACCGCATCTGCCACCGCCGAAGCCGCTGGGGCGGCCACGCGACACCGACCTGCGGCAGGCGGTGAACGCGATGTTCCATGTACTGACCACGGGCTGCCGGTGGCGGCTGCTGCCAATGGAAGTCCCACCCTGCAGCATGGTGTAGCGGTTCTTCTACCCTTGGCGACGACGGCACTTGGCGCCGGATCAACCACCTCCTGCTGTTCGACGCCCGTGAGGCGACGGGGCGGGGAGCCAGCCCGTCGGCGGGCGTGATCGACAGCCGCTCGGTCAGAACCACGGAAGCCGGCAGATTGCTGCGGCACCGTCATTCCAGGAACCGTCGCGAGCGCACGGTCGATTGCAGCCGAGATCCGGCGGGCCTAACGTGTGAACTGGAGACGGAGCGGGGAGGATAACGAGATGCATCGACGCACGGCGTTCGCGGCGGGCCTGGGTTTGGGCATGTTTGTGGCCTTGGCTGTACCCAGCTTCGCCGACGAGGACGACGACGTGGCGGTCGTCCGCGACTACCTGGCCGCCTGGAATGCGCATGACGCTGCCAGGGCCGCGGCCTTCATGGACGAGCACGTCACCTACCTGGACGTCACCGTCGGCGAGCCGCAGCGCGGCCGCGATGCCGCCAGGGACAACATCATCCAGGTATTCATGACTGCGGCCCCCGATCTCGTCTGGACGATGAAGAACGAGCCCGTTGCGGACGACGACACGGTCGCCTTCGAGTGGACCTTCAAGGGCACCAACACCGGCGCGTGGGGTCCCGAGACACCGGCGACGGGGAAGCCGTTCAGCTTCGATGGGGTCACGCTCATACGGCTCGACGAAGACAAGATCGTCTACCAGGGCGACTACTACGACGCGCTGGGCCTGCAGAAGCAGCTGGGCTGGTTGCCATAGCGATCAGCCGGAGTTCTCAGGCAAATAATACTTGAGGACGCCGTTCCAGATCCTGATCGTGTGGCGCTCCGACTATCCCCGGTGACCGGCTGAGCCTGACGCTGTGTCAGGAACCGGAGCATATCACTACGAAACAAGTCCAGGAACTGCAAGCGATTAGGAGTTCTGGCGGACATTCGAGAACTCCTCTCGGCCCTGACCTCGGCTTGTCTCTGCTGGGCCGGTGTGGCGTGGCGCGGACCATGCGTGGACCGAGTGGCCGGCGCCCTTGATCTCGCGCGTGCGGCTCTTGGCGCGGGCACGGTACCAGCGCTCGAGGTCGGGATTGATGATCTGGTCGCTCTCCGCGACGATCCCCCAGCTCGGCTTGCTCTTCCAGGCCGCAGCGGTCAGCGGCGTGCTGAACACCGAGGCATTCGCCATGACATGCGAGCGGGCGCCGAACTCCGCCTGCTCGCGGCGCACGTCGGGAGCGAACAGCTTGAGGAAATCGGCCTCGGCGAGATAGGTGAACCCGTCTGGCGTCCTCTGGATCGCTCCTTCCGTCCCAGCGAGCACGCTCGGCATCTTCCTGCCGAGTTCATCCTCGTCCTCGCCGACATCGGGCGCGCGCGCCGCGACATAGACCAGACCGACCACGTTCGGATGCACGCCGGCCTCGGTGATGATCGAGCCGCCGTAGCTGTGGCCGACCAGCAGCGTCGGCCCGTCCTGCCGGTCGAGCACCCGCTTGGCCGCGGCAACGTCATCGGCGACGAGGTCTCCGGCTCCTGCACCATCGAGACCCGGTAGCCTTCCCTGGTCAGGATCTCATGGACCGACTTCCAGCCCGACGCGTCGACCCAGGCACCGTGGACCAGCACGATGTTCTTGAGCGGCGCGGCGTTCGCGGGCGCCGTCGCGGCGATTACTGCAGCAGAAGCCAGGCCTGCCAGAACAGCCCACAGCTTACCCATGACTTCTCTACCCAGCTGGTTGCTCGGCTGCTTATGCCAGTCGGGCCCAGAGGGATATTTTCTTTGCACATGTCATTTTGCGATTTCGCACGGTGCCAATCGGCAGCGATGGCAGGCCGGCCGGAAGTCCAGCGCCAGAAGCGCGCTGCTACAAGTACGATCTGCTCGACATCTTCACGGGCAGGAATTTGCTATATTGCAGTAAAGTCAAAAACCTCAATGTAATAATAGAAGATCCGGCGAATTCCGTCTCCACCGGATCAAGCAATTGGCACGATGTGGTCGGCAACTGCCGCTCTTGTCGGCTTAGCTAGAGCTAACTGGTCCGCAGCTCGCCGTCGCGGGCCTGCGCCGGCCATAATGAAGACTTTACTGCCGGGCGGGTTTGTCGGTCAGCTTCTGTCCGGCGTGCAGCAGCCGGTCGACCCGCATGGGCAGGTCGGGCATGGGCGAGCCCACCACGATCTCACCGTCCTTGAGGAAGGGGAGGGCGTTGCCCCACAGCATGCTGTGATCGGCGGTCAGGACCGGCTCGGGGGAATATTGGCCGAGATAGACGCGGCGCAGGCGGTCGGTGCTGTTCGCACCGCTGCTGTGGAGGGTAATGCTGCTGAACTCCGCGATCGAGCCGGCCCTGATCTCGACCGGCACGCCGCGCTCGGATCCGTCATAGCCGACCCAGTCATTGCTCGCGGGATCGAAATGGTGCGGGACCGGCCTGTCATGCCCGAAGACGTGCTTCGGCAGCAGATAGACGGTCCCGTTCTCCTCGGTGACGTCGTCGAGCGGGCACCAGATCGTAATGTAGGGCCGATGCCCGACGTCGCCGTCGACGGCGTTGACGTAGCCGGAATCCTGGTGCCAGGAGAGCTTCATGCCGGCCTCGGCACCCTTCACCACGAACTGGTCGTAGAACAGATAGGCGTCGGGGCCGACGAGCTTGCGGCAGAGCTCCTCCATGACCGGGCCGAAGGCGAAGCGCCCGAGCCCCGGGCGGTCGCGGATGCAGAAGGACGCGTGCTAGCGCTTGCTGCGGTGCGTGATGTCGAGCACGTCCAAGCCCAGCGCGTCCATCCTGGCGTCCTCGCGGGCGACGAAGAAACCGCACTCGCCGCGCAGGAAATCGACCGTCTCGCGATCGACGACATCCTCGAGGATGCAGTAGCCCTCGGTCTCGAACTGGCGCAGCTTCTCGTCCGGCAGGGTGTAGGTGGCGGCCATCACGGTGACTCCCTTGTTTCTGCGTTGTTCCGGCAACGATCGACGATCTCCATGAACCGCGCGACGCGCTCCCGCTCGACCGTTCCCCACCAGACGCCGTCGCGCTTGAGGGAGCTGCCGATGATGACGCCGGCCGCGTGCTCGAGGATCGCGCCGATGTTCTCCTCGGTTACGCCGCTGCCGACCAGGACCGGCAGACTGGTCGCGCGACTGATCGTCTCCAGCTCGGCCAGATCGACGGCATCCCCGGTTCGCTGCCCGGTGGCGATCGCCACGTCGGCATCGAAGAACTCCAGGTCGCGGGTCAGCTCGACGATGCTGCGGTCGGCCACGATCGCATGTGCGCCGTGCTTGACGTGGGAATCGGCGAAGATGGCGACGTCCTCGGCCCCGATGCTCGCGCGATAGCGCAGCGCCAGCCCCGCCTGCCCCTCGATCAGCCCTTCGTTGGCGACGTAGGCGTTCGCCCACTGGTTGACACGGATGAACGAGGCACCGCCCGCCTTGGCGATCGCCAGCGCCGGCATCGGCGCATTGGCCAGGACGTTGATCCCGATCGGCACGCCGGTCGCGTGCCGCACGCGGTCGGTGATGACCGACATGACGGCCGCCGTCTCGGGCCCGAGGCTCTCGGACCTGACGAAGGGTATGTCCCCATGGTTCTCGATGATCAGGCCGTCGATGCCGCCGGCGACATAGGCCTGCGCGTCGGCGAGCGCCCGCTCGCAGATGGCATCAATGGACTCGCCACGATGACGGGGTGTCCCGGGCAGGGGCAGGCAGTGGACGACGCCGATGGCCACCTTTGCCTTTTGAAAAATCTTCAAGATGGCTTGGCCGTGATTGCCCGATATTCTAGCCATGGACGACACAGGCTCCCCTCGCTCGGCCCGCACCGCGCGATGCTCTAAAGTCTGCTAAATTCTTCTGCCCGATCAGCTATTTTGCTTGCCAAAAGTGACAGTCCGTCAAAACATTGAAGCGCTTCAAGCGCACTGTCAAGCGACGGAGGAGCCGAGGCGGAATGTCTGAAGGCAGCTCGCGGCCCCCTTCGAGACGCAGGGTCACCATCGCCGACGTCGCGGGGCTGGCGGACGTTTCGATGGGGACGGTCTCGAACGTGCTCAACGGCACCGCGGGCGTGCGACCGGCGACGCGCGAGCGCGTCGAAGCGGCCATCCGCGAGCTCCACTTTCGCCCCAACCTGCTGGCGCGCTCGCTGACCGGGCGCGGCCGCGACGCGCAACAGCGGGCGCTCAGCCCGGACGCCCCGCGGCTCGTGGCGGTCGGCTATACCAGCGTGGACTACACGGCCCGCGTCGACGTGCTGCCGCACCGGCGCGACCGCATCACGGCCGCCAGCATCGAGAAATCGCTCGGCGGCCCTGCTGCGAACGTGGCGGTGATCGCCGCCGGCATGGCGGACCGGTTTCCGCTTGCGGTCGAGCTCGTCACCACCATCGGCGACGATGCGGACAGCGACTGGGTGCTGGAGCAGCTCATCGTCAAGCATGTCGACACGATCGCCGTGCGCCGCGCGCCGGGGCAGCGGCTCAGCCGCTGCATGGTGCTCGTCGAGCCCGACGGCGCGCGCACGGTCATCAACGAGCCCTTCGCGCTCGAGGACTCCGATCTCGACCGGTACCTCAGGCCGCAGACCGAGGGGCACGTCCAGTGCCTGTTCATCGAGGGCTTCCAGGTGGAGCGCATGCTCGATTCCATCGTGGCGATCGGTGCCTCCGGCTGGCGCGTCGCCGTGCAGACCACGGGCCTGCCGGCAGCCTGGCGCACGCCCGTCCACATGCACCGCATGGCGGCGGAGTTCGACGCGGTGTTCCTTAACCGCGCCGTTGCGCGCGACATCACCAACTGCCGCGGCGGGGAGCAGCAGCTGGTCTCGACGCTCATCGGTCTCATCGGTTCCGCGCCCGCCAAGGCGGTCGTGGCGCTGACCCTGGGAGAGCGCGGTGCCCTGGTCATCCCGCCCGGCGAGGAGCCGGTTCTGGTTCCGGCGAAGCAGGTCGACATCGTCGATGCGACGGGCAATGGCGGCGCCTTCGTGGGCGCGTTCCTGGCTGTCTGGCTGCACACCGGCGATCCTTTGCTCGCCGCGCAATGGGGAACGGCGGCGGGCAGCCTGCTGACCTCGGTGGAGGGTGCGCAGGGAGCGACGCCCACGGCGGCCGAGGTGGAAGCCATCATGGAATGCCGCGCGCCCACCGCCCAGACGCTGGCCGCCGCGTCGTGACCGGCGCGCGCCCTGTGCTGGTGGTCGGCAACTGCACCGTCGACCTCTCCTTCGCCGTGCCTCGGTTCCCTCGGCCGGGCGAGACCATCCTCGCCATGGACCGCCGCGTCGACCTCGGCGGCAAAGGTGCCAACCAGGCGATCGTCGCTCGCCGCGCCGGTGCCGAGGCCACTCTGGCGGTGCCGATCGGCTCGGATGCCGATGGTGACTGGGCCGCGCGAAAGCTCGTCGCGGAAGGTCTGCCGGAGACGGGAATCCTGCGGACACCGACCGCCACCGACCAGTCGATCCTCTACATCGTGCCGGGCGGCGAGAACTCGATCGTGAGCAGCCATGCTGCGGCTGCCTGCGCCGACCCGCAATGGGTCGAGGAGGTGGTCGCGGCTGCGGACGCCGAGAGCATCCTGCTCATGCAGGGCAATCTGTCCCTCGCGGCGACCGTTGCGGCGCTCGCGGCGGGCCGACGGCGGGGCATGACGACCGCCATCAATCCGGCGCCGATCCAGTTCACCTTCGACGAGCTGCTGCCCTTCGCCGACCTGGTCATCGCCAACCGGCTGGAATGCGCGGAGATCGGCGCCCATGCCGACCCGTGTCGCGCGGCTCGGGCGATGCAGGCGAAGGGTGCCGGCATCGTCATCGTGACCCTCGGTGCGGAGGGTGCGCTCATGGTCGCGGGAGACGATGCAGCGACCATCCCCGCGCCCGCCGTAGAGGCGGTGGATACGGTCGGTGCCGGCGATGTGTTCTGCGGCGTGCTGGTCGCCTGCCTCGCCCGCGACCCCGACCCCCGCAGGGCGGTGGCGGCGGCGGTCGAGGCGGCGGCGATCGCCGTCGCGCGGCGCGGCACGCTCGCTTCCTTCCCGAGCCGGGACGAGAGCATGGCCATCCTGGCACGGCACGGATACCGGACATGACCCGAGAGCCCCTCGGTCAAGGCGCCGGCCCTGGAGCAGCAGCGCTGGCTGATCGGCGTGCTCAAGGCCCTGTCCGAGGAGCAGATCGACTATTTCCGCAGGACGTTCGAGGCCCTCGCGATGCCGGAGCCCGAGTGGCGCGACATGGCACTGCCGCCTGCCGTGAGCGCATTCCGCGACGGCATGCTGGTGATCGCCGCGCACGGCCCGTACCTCGACGGCATCGCGGCCATGTTCGCGGCGGAATGGCTGTACTTCACCTGGTGCACGCGCGCGCTCGAGATCGACTTTCACGGCGCGGCCTACGACTGAAGCCGAGCCACAGGCCCGTCGGCTACAGCAGCTCCGGGATGTTCTCGCGGAAGATGGCGTGGATTCGCACCGGCACCGGCTCGGCTCGGGGCGTGCCGCGGGCGGCGAGGAGGAGCTGCTCGACCGCCTCGCGCGCCTCGACGAACGGGTTCTGGTCGATCGCGGCGTCCATGGTGCCCGAGAGCAGGAAGCGGCGGGTGTGCTCGGTCAGCTCGTGGCCGACGAACACCACGTGCGATGCCCGGCCGCTCTCCTCCAGCGCGCGGGCGATGCCGCGGTTGCCGGCGCCGATATTGTAGATGCCGCGCAGCTCGGGATGGCGTGCCAGCAGGCCGCGCGCCTCATCATAGCTGCGCTCGAGATCGTCGCGCACCTCGCGCAGCTCGACGATCCGCAGCCCGGGGAAGTCCTCGGCCAGGATGTGCCGGAAGCCCATCTCCCGCTCCTCGTGGCCGCGATAGCTGAGCGAGCCGGCGAACAGCGCCACCTCGCCCTCGGAACCGGGGACGAACCGCCCGACGAGGTGGCCGGCGAGGCGGCCGGCATTGCGGTTGTCGATGCCGACATAGGCGAAGCGAGGCGTGTGCGCGATGTCCGACACCAGCGTCAGCACCGGGGTCCCGGCGGCCGCGGTCTCGCGGATCGCCTCGCGCACCAGCGGATGGTCGATCGCGATCAGACCGACGCCGCCGCTGGCGCCTTTCAGCCCGCGCAGGCAGGCCGCCAGCGCCTCGGCGCTGAAGCCGTCGACGCGGTGCACCCGCACCAGCAGCTCGGCAGCACGGGCGCGGCCACGCGCCTCCAGATGCGCGGCGAGCAGGTCCATGAAGGTGTTCGGCCCGCTCTGCAGCACGAAGTCCAGCCGCACCGGTGCCGGCGGCGGGGCCGCCTCGGGCTCCGGCAGGTAGCCGATCCCGCGCGCCGCCGCGATCACCCGGGCGCGCGTGATGCCCCGCACGCCGGGCCGCTGGTTCAGCACCCGGTCGACCGTCGCGGTCGAGACCCGGGCCGCCCGGGCGATGTCGTCGATGGTCGGTCGCATCCGCTCTCCGGCGGCGGATCATGATGGATTTTGATGGATCAGGACAAGGTCCGTCCGCGCATTGACAAGCACATCACTCAAATCGCATCATGTCGGCAACGAAGAGCTTGGACAGGGAGGCGGGATGAGCGACGCCCGCGGATTCGCGCCCGACGCCGCGATCGGCTGCCGCGACTATCGGATCGGCTGCATCGGCGCCGGCTTCATCATGGCCGACGTGCATCTCGCGGCCTACGCCGAGGCGGGCTTCCCGGTGGTGGCGCTCGCCTCGCGGCATCAGGCCAAGGCGGCCGAGGTCGCCCAGCGCTGGGGGATCGGGCGCGTGCACGAGACGCCTGAGCGCCTGATCGAGGACCCCGAGGTCGAGGTCGTCGACATCGCCTTCCCGCCGGACCGGCAGCCCGACCTGATCCGCCACGCGCTGCGGCAGGGCCACGTCAAGGCGATCCTGGCGCAGAAGCCGCTGGCACTCGATCTCGCCGAGGCGAAGCGGATCGAGGAGGAGTGCCGCGAGGCCGACAAGGTGCTGTCGGTCAACCAGAACATGCGCTTCGACCAGTCGATGCGGGTGCTCAAGCAGCTCCTGGACCGGGGCGACCTGGGCGAGCCGGTCCTCGCCACGATCGAGATGCGGGCGATCCCGCACTGGCAGGACTTCCTGCGCGACTACGACCGGCTGACGCTGCTCAACATGAGCATCCATCATCTGGACGTGCTGCGCTTCCTGTTCGGCGACCCGACCGAGATCTTCACCGCCGGTCGGCCCGACCCGCGCACCGCTTTCGCCCACACCGACGGGATCACCGCCTCGACCTTGCAGTTCCCGTCCGGCCTGCTCGCCGTGTCGCTCGAGGACGTGTGGTCCGGGCCGAAGGTCGAGGGCTTCCAGTCCGACATCTACATCAAGTGGCGGGTGGAGGGGACCGAGGGCGTGGCCCAGGGCACCATCGGCTGGCCCGACTACCCGCAGGGCAGCCCCTCGACCCTGCGCTATTGCTCGCTGCGCGCGACCGACGGCGCCTGGGTCGAGCCCAAATGGGACACGATGTGGTTCCCGCACGCCTTCAAGGGCGTGATGGGCCAGCTCCAGGACGCCCTGCAGGAGGGCAGGGAGCCGATGCTCAGCGGCCGCGACAATGTCAGGACGATGGCGCTGGTCGAGGCGGGCTACCGGTCATTGAAGGAGGGCCGCTCGGTCAAGCTGGCCGAGCTCGGCTACTGAGAAACAGGGAGAGCGACATGCTGCAGGTCGGGATCTTCACCGGCTATTTCCCATACGCCCTGGACCAGACCGCGAAGAAGATCCGCGGCCTCGGCTTCAACACCGTGCAGCTCGACCTGCACTTCAAGGACATCGACTTCTCGACGCCCGAATCGATCACGGTCGACAAGGCCAGGCGCGTGCGCGAGACTTTCCGTGACCATGACCTGCCGGTCTGCTGCATCTCGGGCTACACCAACATCGTCCATCCCGACCCGGCCGAGCGCGCGCGTCGGCTCGACCTGCTCAAGGCGATCATCCGCAACGCGCGCCATTTCGGCTCGCCCTACGTCATCTCCGAGACCGGCACCTTCAACACCGAATCGGACTGGGTGCACCACCCGAAGAACAAGACCGAGGAAGGCTTCGCCGACTGTCGCGAGGTGATCCGCGAGCTGGCCCAACTCGCCTACGACCATGGTGCGGTGTTCCTGCTCGAGACCTACGTCAACAATGTGGTGGGCTCGGTCGAGGAGACGGTGCGGATGTTCGCCGAGGTCGACCATCCCGGCCTGGGCCTCTTGATGGACCCGACCAACTATTTCGAGGACCACAACATCGACAAGATGGACGCGGTCCTGAAGCAGATCTTCGACACGTTGTCGGGCCGCGTCCGCATCGGTCACGCCAAGGACGTCAAGCGCGCGGAGGCGGACACATCGGAGAAGCACGCCGACATCGGCGACGAGGATGCCCTGGAATCGCACACCTTCCGTGGCGTGGGCGCCATCGAGCTGCCCGCCCCCGGCCT
The DNA here is from genome assembly GCA_050246385.1 of Geminicoccaceae bacterium. GTDB lineage: Bacteria > Pseudomonadota > Alphaproteobacteria > Geminicoccales > Geminicoccaceae > Benzoatithermus. The sequence goes on along the minus strand of JBFWWD010000026.1, from coordinate 3,518 downwards.
CGGCAGCCTGAACTACGACCTCTACCTGCGCCGCCTCGCCGAGAAGCACCCCAACATCCCGATCATCATCGAACATCTGGAGGAGGCCGACGTGCCGCGCGCCAAGAAGTTCCTGGACGGCCGCCTGCGCGCGAACGGGGTCTGAGCCGATGGTGGCGCTCTACGGCGAGACCATGGGTCGCCGCGCGGTGGCGGAGCGTGCCGGCTCCCTGTCGCAGTTCGCCGGCGTGCGGCTGATGGTGCTGGGCGACGGTGTGGAGCGCGGCGTGCGGATGCTGGAATTCCGCACCGGCACCGGCCTGCGCTTCACCGTCCTGGTCGACCGGGCGCTGGACATCGCCGACTGCGAGCATCGTGGCGCTGCGATCGGCTGGCACTCGCCCGCCGGCTTCCGCCATCCCGGCCTGCACGAATATGAGGGCGAGGGCGGGCTCGCCTGGCTGCGGTCCTTCTCCGGCCTGATCGTCACCTGCGGGCTGGACCACATCCTGCTCATGCACAAGGAGGACGCCGCCAACTACCACTATGTCCACCGCAAGACCGTCGACAGCTCGCTCCACGGCCGCGTCGCGACGATCCCGGCGCGGCTGACCGGCTATGGTGAGATGTGGCAGGGCGACGAATGCACGCTCTGGTGCGAGGGCACCGTCCAGCAATCGACCGTGTTCGGCGAGGATCTGCACCTGATCCGCCGCATCGAGGCCAAGGTCGGCGGCAACGAGATCCTGCTCGAGGACCGCGTGGTCAATCACGGCTTCTATCGAACGCCGCACATGCTCTGCTACCACATCAATATCGGTCACCCGGTCCTGGCCGAGGGCAGCCGCTATCTGGCGCCGATCGAGCACACGGTCTGGGCCTCGCACGCCGAGAGCTACAGGAGCCAGGGCGTCGGCTACCGCACCATGCCGTCACCCCAGGCGCCGTTCCACGAGCAGGTCTGGGAGCACTGGCTCGCCGCGGACGCGGACGGGCGCGTGCCGGTGGCCCTGGTCAATGACGCCTTCGACGGCGGGCGCGGCCTGGGCTTCATGGTCGAGACCAGGAAGAGCGAGTTCCCCTGCCAGTACCAATGGCAGAACTATCAGGCCGGTCTGTACGCCATGGGCATCGAGCCCTCGACCAACCATGTCCTCGGCAAGCCGTTCGCGCAGGAGCGCGACGAGCTGATCTGGCTCGAGCATGGTGAGGAGCGGTCCTACACCACGCGTCTCGAGGTCCTCGACGGCACGGAGGCGATCGCTGCCGCAGAACGCCGGATCCGCGCCATCGCACAGCAGTCCGACACCGACTATCCGGAGCCGACGGGCCGCTGGGATCGGCTGGCCTGAGCCATGGAGTTCGCAGGCAAGACCGTCCTGCTCACGGGTGCCGCCGGCGGTCTCGGCACCGAGAGCGCCCTGAGCTTCATGCGGGCGGGCGGGCGCGTGCTCTGCGTCGATATCGATGAGGCGAAGATCGCGTCGCTTCAGGCCAGGGCCGCTGAGTTCGAGCAGGGCACTCTGGCGATCGAGCGGCTCGATCTCGCGGACGTCGCGGCGCTCGAGACCGGGCTGGCCCGACTCCTGGAGCGTGAGCGCCACATCGACGTTGTGGTCAACAACGCCGCGATCTATCCGGCCAAGCCGTTCGAGGAGTTCACGCTGGCCGAGTTCCAGGCGGTGCAGCGGGTCAATGTCGAGGCGGGGGTGGCCTGCGTACGCGCCACCCTACCCGGCATGCGCGAGCGCGGCTGGGGGCGGATCGTCAACGTCGCCAGCGTCACCTTCTACGGCGGCTGGGCCAATCTCAGCCCCTACGTCGCCTCGAAGGCGGCCCTGGTCGGGCTGACGCGCGCCTGGGCGCGCGAGTTCGGCGGCTACGGCATCACCGTCAACGCCATCGCCCCCGGCGCCTTCCCGACCGACGCCGAGAAGATCCACCTCGACCCGGACGGCTACACCCGCTTCGTGCTCGACCACCAGGCCATCAAGCGCCGCGGCCGCCCCGAGGACATCGCCCAGGCGCTGCTGTTTTTGACCTCCGACCGGGCAAGCTTCATCACCGGCCAGACCCTGAACGTCGACGGCGGCTGGGTGATGCAGTGAGCGGCCCGTCGATGGACGGCGGCGACCCGGCCCGATAGCGTGGCATTCATCGGCGACGGACAACGCCAAGGGAGGCGATAGGATGAGAAGAAGATTCGCGGCGCTCGCGCTCGGTCTGGCGACGACGCTGATGCTCTGCGCGCCGGCCTCGCAGGCCTTTGCCAAGACCTTCTACTGGATCTCGCACGGCTCCCCGGCCGATCCGGTCTGGACCTACTTCCTGGCCGGCGCCAAGCAGTGGGCCGAGGATACCGGCAACACGGTCAACACCTCGTTCCACAGCGGCGACGTGCCGTCGCATCAGGAGGCCGTGCGCGCCGCGATCGCCGCCAAGGCCGACGGGATCGTCAGCAGCAGCCCCGACCCCGGCAGCCTCGTGGCGGTGGTCAAGGAGGCCAAGGAAGCCGGCATCCCGATCATCAATATCAACACGCCCGATCCAAGCGCCGGCTTCGACGCCTATGTCGGCGGCGATCTCGTCCAGGTCGGCCAGCGCTGGGCGCAATATCTGGTCGACAAGGGCCTGGTGAAGTCCGGCGATTTCGTCTGGATGCCGGTCGAGGTGCCCGGCGCCACCTACGGCGTCCAGGAGGAGGAGGGCATCGCCAGCGTCTTCAAGCCCATGAACATCACCTGGGAGGTCACCGACAACACGCTCGACCAGGCCGAGGTGATCACCCGGATGTCCGACTACCTCACGGCCAACCGCGACAAGATCAAGGCGATCATCGGCCTAGGTGACATGGTGACCGGCAGCATCAAGCGGGTGTTCGAGCAGGTCGGCGTCGCCCCCGGCGAGATCCCCGTCGTCGGCTGGGGCAACTCCCTCGACACCACGCAGGAGGTGCTCACCGGCTACGTCAACGCCGGGATGTGGCAGGACCCGCAGGCCACGAGCTATATCGGGCTGTCGCTGGCGGCGATGGCGGCCTCGGGCATCCCGCCGGGCTTCGACGTCATCACCGGGGCGCTCTACGAGAAGGACGGGGCGCAGCTCTACGACGACATCATGTCGGGCAAGTAGCGGCCACCATCATCGGGCGCCCAGGCCGGGCGCCCGTCTTTCCCAAGGACTGCACGTGATCAAATCGCTGGTGGCGCGGCCCGAGTTCGGGCCTTTCGTCCTGCTCGTGGTCGAGCTCGTCGTGTTCTCGGCGATCAATCCGCAGTTCATCTCGGCGGGCAATATCGGCAACACGCTCACCTTCACGGTCGAGCTGGGCATGATAGCCCTGCCGATGACGCTCCTGATGACCGCCGGCGAGTTCGACCTGTCGGTGGGCTCGGTGTTCGGCTTCTCGGCCGTCGTGATGTGGACCCTGTTCAACACCGGTGCCGCACCCCTGGAGCTGGCCTTTCTCGCCTCGTTGGTGGTCGCGGCGTTCATCGGCTTCGTCAACGGCTGGTTCGTCACCAAGCTCAAGATCCCCT
>JBFWWD010000025.1:0-35556 GCA_050246385.1 Geminicoccaceae bacterium | reverse complement strand
GGAGTGGTCGGATAGAGCGTCAGGACGTCCTGGTGGTAGTCCACGGCCGGAAGAAACGGCCGGTCCAGCTCGATCCTGGACACGATTGCCCCGTCGAACACCCGCGCCCCATCGAGCTGGGCGACATAGTCGCGCGCGATCCTCGCCTGCTCCTGGTTCGCGGGGAAGATAGCGCTGCGGTACTGGCTGCCGACGTCCGGCCCCTGACGATCGAGCTGGGTCGGGTCGTGCGCGACCGAGAAGAAGATCTGCAGGAGCCTGCCGTAGCTGATCTGCGCCGGATCGTAGGTGATCCGCACCGCTTCGGCGTGGCCGGTCCGGCCTGTGCCCACCATCTGGTAGTAGGCGGTTCCGGCCGCACCGCCGGCATAGCCGGAGACGACACCGCCGACACCTTTGACCCGCTGGAACACGCCCTGCACGCCCCAGAAGCAGCCGCCGGCGAGCACCGCCACCGCCGTGCCGCCCGCCGCCGGAGCCTCGTCGACGAGCGGGGCGGGGATCGCGATCCCCTCCTGCGCCGCCGCGGGCCCGAGGGCGAGGCCGGCGAGAGCGGCGGCGAGCAGCCCGACGGATCGGGCGGCGGCCAGCAATGCCTGGGGATCGAGCGGCCTCATGCGGCGTCGTAGCCGATCACGGCCTTGGTCTCGAGAAGCTCCTCCATGGCCCATTTGCCGTACTCGCGGCCATTGCCCGACTGCTTGTAGCCGCCGAACGGGACGCCGCTGTCCCAGGCCGGATAGTTCAGGAATACGTTGCCCGCCTGCATGCGCGCCGCGACCCTGCGCGCACGCTCGATGTCCGCCGACTGCACGTAGGCCGCGAGGCCGTAAGGCGTGTCGTTGGCGAGGCGGACCGCCTCCTCCTCGTCGGCGTAGGGCAGGATCGCCAGCACCGGGCCGAAGATCTCCTCGCGCGCGATGGTCATGTCGTTGCGCACGCCCGCGAACACCGTTGGCCGGACATAGTAGCCGCGATTGAGCTGCTCCGGACGGCCCGGGCCGCCGCAGACCAGCTCGGCCCCTTCCGCGATCCCGGCCTCGATCAGGCGCTGGATCTTGGCGTACTGGGTGGCGTTGACCACCGGGCCCATGGTGGTGCCGGCATCGCGCGGGTCGCCGACCACGATGGTGGCGGCGGCGGTGCGGGCGATCTCCTTGGCGTCCTCGTGCAGGTCGAGCGGCACGAGCATGCGCGTCGGCGCGTTGCAGGACTGGCCGCTGTTGCCCATCATGCCGAGGACACCCTTGGTCACCGCCTGCTCGAGCGCCACGTCGGGCAGGAGGATGTTGGCGGACTTGCCGCCGAGCTCCTGGGCGACGCGCTTGACCGTCGGCGCCGCCGCCTGGGCGACCAGGATGCCGGCGCGGGTCGAGCCGGTGAACGACATCATGTCGATGCCGGGATGGGCCGACATCGCCTCGCCGACCGTGGCCCCCTCGCCCTGCACCATGTTGTAGACGCCGGCCGGCACGCCGGCCTCGTGCATGATCTCCGACCAGATGACCGCGTTGAGCGGGGCCACCTCGGACGGCTTGAGGACCATGGTGCAGCCGGTGGCGATGGCCGGCGCCACCTTGCAGACGATCTGGTTGATCGGCCAGTTCCAGGGCGTGATCATGCCGATCACACCGATCGGCTCCTTGCGGATCAGGGTCGAGCCCTGCAGCCACTCGAAGGCGAAGCCCTCGAGATCCTTGATCATGCGGTCCAGATGGGCCGGCCCCATGGCCGTCTGCCGCGCATGCGCGAAGCTCAAGGGTGCGCCCATCTCGCGCGACAGGGTGGCGGCGACATCGTCGTAGCGCTTGCGGTAGGCGGCCAGGATGGCGCGCAGAAGGTCCAGGCGCTCCTGGCGGCTGGTCATGGCGAAGGCGGGGAAGGCGGCGCGGGCGGCGGCGACGGCCCGGTCGACATCGGCGGCGCTGCCGATCGCGATCTGGGTGAACGCCTCCTCCGTCGAAGGGTCGACCACGTCCAGCAGGCGCGGGGCGACCGGATCCACCCACTGGCCCCCGATATAGAACTGCTGCTCGTGCATGGTCAGGCTCCGCTGCCGCCCGGTTTCGTCGATATGGCGCCGTGATAGCCAGCATATACGGTCGTGCATAGCGGTGCGCGACGCATGCCCGCCTTGACGGGATAGGCGGCTCAAGCGGTGTCGATCTAGGGCGCCCCGGTCAGGGCGTCCGGCGCCTGTCGGCCCGTACGCGCCGGCGCTTGCCGGCGACCTCCACAAGCCGCCGGAAGGTCGGGCACTCCATGTGCGAGGGTGCCGGGCAATCCGCGACATGGCGCAGGGTGTCGCGCAAGGCTGCCAGCTCGCGGATCCGGCGGTCGAGTGCTTCCGCCTTCTCGTGCAGCACCGTGCGCGGCAGGTCCGGCACGCCATCCTTGCCGAACATTCCGGCGATCTCGGCGAGCGAGAAGCCGGCGGACCGGCCCATCGCGATCAGCTTGAGCTGCAAGAGCACCTCGGGCGGGAACTGACGGCGTAGGCCGTGGCGGAAGGTCGAGGAGATCAGTCCGACCTCCTCATAATAGCGCAGGGCCGAGGGACGGACACCGGCCCGCTCCGCGACCTCGCCGATATCGAGAAAATCCATGCTTGACCTCAAGTTGACTTGAATTCGTAGGCTGCCTTCCCAACCGGTTTCAAGCAAGGGGACAAGAGTATGGAACAGGTACGATCACAGGCACCCGGCGGTGCAAATCCCGCGATCACGATAACGCTGGCGCTCTCGATGCTGCTGGCGGCACTCGGCACCAGCATCGCCAACATCGCCCTGCCGGCGCTGGCCGAGGCGTTCTCGGCACCATTCCACGCGGTGCAGTGGGTGGTGGTGGCCTATCTTGCGGCCCTGACCGTCTCGGTCGTGATCGTCGGGCGGCTCGGCGACTGCCATGGGCTGCGGCGCATGCATCTGGCGGGTCTGGCGCTGTTCGCACTGGCCTCACTGCTGTGCGGCCTGGCGCCGGGTCTCTGGCCGCTGATCGGTGCCAGGGCACTGCAGGGCGTCGGCGCCGCCTTCCTGATGACCCTCAGCATGGCGCTGATGCGCGAGACCGCGGGCGGGGAGCGCCTGGGCCGGGCCATGGGCCTGCTCGGCACCATATCGGCGCTGGGTACCGCCCTCGGGCCGTCGCTCGGCGGCGTGCTGATCCCGGCAGCCGGTTGGCGGTGGATCTTCCTGATCCAGGTGCCGCTGGCGCTGCTGGCCCTGATCCTCGCCTTCGCGGCACTGCCGCGCGGTGCAGGCATCCGGGGCGGGGCGACGGCCGGCCCGTGGGCGATGCCGGGCGCGGGCTTGGCAGCCGGTCTCCTGGTCAATCTCCTGGTCGCCGCCGTGATGATGGCGACGTTGGTGGTCGGCCCGTTCTATCTCGGCCTGGCGCTCGGTCTGCCGGAGGCCCTGGTCGGCCTCGTCATGTCGGTCGGTCCAGTGATCTCGATCCTCAGTGGGGTTCCCTCGGGGCGGGCGGTCGACGCGTGGGGTGCGAAGCGGGTGCTCGGGACCGGGCTCGTCATGCTCGCCGCAGGCACCTTCCTGCTGACGGTCCTGCCGCAGAGCCTGGGCGTCGCCGGCTATGTCCTGGCGATCATCGTCCTGACGCCGGGCTATCAGCTGTTCCAGGCCGCCAACAATACCGCCGTCATGGCGGAGATTCCGCGGGACCGGCGCGGCACGGTCGCCGGGCTGCTCAGCCTGTCGCGCAATCTCGGCCTGATCCTGGGCGCTTCGGCCATCGCCGCGGCGTTCGCCTTCGGGGTCGGGACCGACGATTTCCGGCAGGCATCCCCGATGGCGATCGCCAGCGGAATGCGGCTTACGTTCATGCTGGCCGGCGGCATGATGGTCGTCGCACTCGGCATCGCCTTCGGACGCTCGCTGCGAAACCCGTCATGGCGCGACCGCCGCGGGACCGTGATGGAGCTGCGGCCATGAAGGCACGGACGCCCAGGTCTCACCCGGTGACACCGTGCGCCCACGCGCGCGGTCGGGCTCGACTTCCCGCTTGGGCTTTCTACCTGCAGCCGGTGCCTGGGGTGACGCGCGGAGCTGCGGCCGCTCCCGCCATCGCGCCAGCCTTGCGAGACTGCCATGACCAGCCGGACCGGAGCCCTGCGCCAGGTGGGGGAGATCGTCGAGGCGGGGCTCGCGTCACCCGAGCACCGCGCAGCGCTGGAGCGGGTGGCAGCGCGCTATGCGGTGGCGATCACTCCGGCCATGCAGGAGCTGATCGATCCGGACGACCCCGCCGATCCGATCGCCCGGCAGTTCCTGCCCGATCCCGCCGAGCTGGCGACCGCACCCGGGGAGCTCGCCGACCCGATCGGCGATGCCGCCCACAGCCCGGTCGAAGGCATCGTGCACCGCTACCCGGATCGGGTGCTGCTGACGCCCATCCATCTCTGCCCGGTCTATTGCCGCTTCTGCTTCCGGCGCGAGAAGGTCGGGCCGGGCGTCGCGGCGGTCCTGTCGGACGCCGCCCTGGCAAGGGCGCTCGCCTACATCGCCGGGCATCCGGCGATCTGGGAGGTGATCCTGTCGGGCGGCGATCCCCTGATCCTCTCGCGCCGGCGCCTGCGCGCGATCCTCGACGCGCTGGCGGCGATCGACCACGTCAAGGTGGTTCGCTTCCATACTCGCGTGCCGGCCGTGGCGCCCGAGCGGGTGAGCCCGGCCCTGGCGCGTACGCTGCGCGTCGCCGGCAAGGCCAGCTATGTCGTGCTGCACGCCAATCACCCGCGTGAGCTCACCGAGGCGGCGCGCGCCGCCTGCGGCCGGATCGTCGATGCCGGGGTGCCGATGCTGAGCCAGTCCGTGCTGCTGCGCGGCGTCAACGACGACCCGGCGGTGCTCGCCGAGCTGATGCGCGCCTTCGTCGAGGCGCGGGTGAAGCCCTATTATCTGCACCATCTCGACCCGGCACCGGGGACGCAGCGGTTCCGGACCAGCATCGCGCACGGCCAGGAGCTGGTGCGCTCGCTGCGCGGACATCATTCGGGCCTGTGCCAGCCAACCTACGTCCTTGACCTCCCCGGCGGCCACGGCAAGGCGCCGATCGCAGCGAACTCGATCGCGGCGAGCGAGGGCGAGGCATACGAGATCGAGGATTATTGCGGCCGTTTGCACCGCTATCCGCCGAGGCAATCACAACGGTAACGCATCGACCGCATCTGCCTTGGGATGATCAATCAGCAGGATATTTGAATTAGAAGCAATTCGAAGTATCAAAGTCAACGTATTCAAACTCAAAGTTGGCTCATTTCATATTGTCCTGCGTATCGGCGCTGTCTATTCGCGGAAACAGCGACTGTGAGCCTGCGGCCGGAACGCCGCCCTAGCCGGCCGTTCGGGATGCACCCAATTCAGAGCTGCAGTCGCACGCCTCAGCAATCGGCAAAAAACAAGGGTTTCCGGCTTGAGTGGATCGAGGTGGTGGCGAGCGGCCCTGGCGGGCACCTCGCTGGCGGCGATCAATGCGGTCGCGCTCGCGCAGGATCATGTTCCTACAAGCCCGGCGGACGTCGGTGGGGAGCCTGCGGAGACAACCGTACTGCCACCCGTCCAGGTGAGCGAGACGGCGGCGACGGGTGCCCCGGTCGGCTTCGTCGCCACGCAGACCAGCGCGGGCACCAAGACCGATACGCCGATCAGTGAGATTCCGCAGTCGGTCTCGGTGATCACACGCGAGCAGATGGACCGCCAGGGCGTGCAGACGGTCGATCAGGTGGGTCGCTACACGCCTGGCGTCCTGTCGCAGCCGTTCGGCCCCAGCACGCGCGCCGACTGGATCTACATCCGTGGCTTCGACGCGACCCAGACCGGCCTGTTCCTGGACGGGCTGCAGCTCTACCAGACCGCGTTCGCGAGCTGGCGCATCGACCCGTTCGCGCTCGAGAGCGTCGATGTCCTGCGCGGCCCGAGCTCGATGGTCTACGGCGCCTCCTCGCCGGGCGGCCTGTTCAACCTGGTCCTGAAGCGGCCCACGGCCGAGCCGCTGCGCCACGTCGAGTCCGGCTTCGACAATTTCGGGCAGAAGTACGGCGCGGTCGACGTGGGCGGCCCGATCGACGAGGAGGGCAAGCTCCTCTACCGGTTCACCACGCGCGGCCATTTCGGCGATACCGACACCGATCACGACGAGTATGACGGCTTCTTCGTCGCACCGAGCTTCAGCTGGCGACCGAACGAGGACACCAACCTCACCGTCCACAGCATGTTCCAGAAGTCGAACGCCAAGCAGTCGAACGGCTTTCTGCCCTATGAAGGCACGGTGACGCGCACCGAAATCGGCCGGATCGCCAAGGATCTCTATGTCGGCAATCCGCATCGCGACAAGTTCAATCAGGACCAGTTCATTCTGGGCTATGAACTCGATCATCGCTTCAGTGACACCTGGAGTCTCCGTCAGAATGCCCAATACAGCTACGTGAATGTTTTCGGACGACAACTCTACCCGTACGGCTACAACAATCCCGAGCAGACGGAGCTGTACCGCATCAACTTCAAGACCTCTCCGGAAGCTCACCTGTTCGCCATCGACAATACGGCCGTGGCGAACTTCTCGACCGGCCCCCTCGAGCATGAGTTGCTGACCGGCATCGACTACAAATGGTACCGGATCGCCGACGACCAGTCGACGGCCTGGACCGAGCAGTTCCCGCTGGACCTGCTCGACCCCGACTACGGCGTCAGCACGAAGTCACCCTACTACCGCTACATCTGGAATCGGCAGCACATCCAGGATTTCGGCGTTTATGTGCAGGACCAGGCCAGATTCGACGAGAACTGGGTCCTGACCCTGGGCGCCCGCTACGACTGGCTGTCGACCGAGACCGACGATCGGCTGACCAGCACCACCTCGAGCGACAGCCCGGGCCAGGCGAGCTGGCGCGCCGGCCTGAACTACCTGTTCGACAACGGCGTCACGCCCTATGCCAGCTTCCAGACGTTCTTCAACCCGGTGCCGGGGGTCGATGCTTCAGGCCACCCGTTCGAGCCGGAAGACGGTCAGCAGTACGAAGTGGGCATCAAGTACGAGCCGCCAGGCTGGAACACGCTGCTGAGCGTCGCCGCGTTCGACCTCACCCGCAAGAACGTGCTCACACCCGATCCCGCCAACCCGTTCAATCAGGTGCAGAAGGGCGAGATCCGCTCGCGGGGCCTCGAGCTCGAGGCGGTCTCCTCGCCGCTCCCCGGCCTGAACGTGATCGGTGCCTACACGCTGATGGATCTGGAGGTCACCGAGAGCACCGGCCCCGACGAGGGCAATGTCCCGGTCGGCGTGCCGGAATCGATGGCCTCGACCTGGGCCGACTACACGATCCAGAGCGGCCCGCTAGCCGGAGCCGGAGCCGGCCTCGGCGTGCGCTGGGTCGGCCGCTCCTATGCCGACGAGGCCAACGACCTCCGCGTCGACGACTATCTGCTCACGGATGCCGCGCTCTACTATGAGCGCCAGGGCTGGCGGGCCGCGGTGAACGTCACCAATCTGTTCGACAAGACCTATGTCGCCTCGTGCGACGGCGCCTCGTCCTGCTTCTACGGCGCGGGCCGCCAGGTGCTCTTCAGTCTGGGAGTCACTTGGTAGGGGCGATGCGTGTCGCGCTCGCAGGGCTGGCCATCGCGCTCCTGCTCGGTGGCCCAGCCTTGGCCGCCGACTGGCCGCGCACGGTCACGGACGTCTTCGGCCGCGAGGTCGAGATCCCGCGGGAGCCGCACCGGGTGCTGCTCGCCGAAGGATTCCAGCTTCTGTTCCTCGCACTGCTCGATCGCGACCCGGTCGGCCTGCTGGCCGCCTGGGGCGGTGACCTCAAGCGGTTCGACGCTCCGACCTACGAGCTGTTCCGCAGCCGCTTCCCGGCCCTGGCCGAGGTCCCGGTAGTCGGCTCCGGCAGCGGCGAGACGTTCTCGCTCGAGGCCAGCCTCGCCGCGGAGCCGGACCTGGCGCTCGTCTCGAGCTGGCAGGTACCGGCCGGGCCCGAGGATCCGCTGATCCTGCAGCTCAGCGCGGCCGGCATTCCCGTGGTGGTGACCGATTTCTACCAGCGACCCGACCGCCACGTCGTCGCCGGCCTGCGGGCGATGGGCCGGGCGCTCGGACGCGAGCCCGCCGCCGAGGCGTTCATCGCCTTCTTCGCCGAGCGCATGGAGCGCCTGAAGGCGGGCATGCGCGAGCCGCCGCCGTGGCGGCCGCGCACCATGCTCCACGCCTATCCCGGCGTCTGGCCCTGCTGCTGGTCCGCCGGCAGCGAGGGCATCGGCAGCTATCTGGACCTGCTGGGTGCGATCAACATCGGCGCCGAGCAGTATCCGAGCGCGAACGGCGGCCTGCTGAACCTCGAGTTCGTCATCGCCCAGGACCCGCAGGTCTATGTCGTCACCGGTCTGCCGGGGACCGGCAAGCCCGGCAGCCTCGAGATCGGGACCGGCATCGACGAGGCGACCGCACAGGCGAGCCTGGCGGAACTTGTGCAGGTGCCCGGCATCGCCGAGCTGGATGCGGTGCGTGCTGGGCGGGCGCACGGCCTGTGGAACTTCATCATCAGCACCCCGATCGCGATCGCCGGGCTGGAGGCGCTCGCGAGCTGGCTGCAACCCGAGCGCTTCGCGGCCCTCGACCCGGCGGCGACGCTGCGCGAGATCAACCAGCGCTTTCTCGCCGCGCCGCTGAACGGCACCTACTGGGTCAGCGTCGGCGCGCCGCCGGCGGCAGGTGGCGGCTGAGGGACTCTCTCGCATGACCAGCATGAAGGCTGAGGCCCGCTTGCGGTTGGCTACTCCCGAGCATTATCTGCACGCATTGTGCGAGCATCTGCGGGAGCGCGCCGATGCGGTCGAGCTCTCACCCGACGGCGGGCGGGTCAGCTTCCCGTTTGGGGTAGCGACGATCACGGTCTGGGCGAAGGGGCTGGATCTGCGCGCTGAAGGTCCGGACCTAACCTCGCTCGCCTATGTCAAGGGCGGTCTCGCCGCACAACTCCAGTCCTTCGCGCCTGCGGAGCGGCCGGAGATCGTCTGGACGGGTGACGGCTGCGCCGACGAGACGCCGCCCAACTTTCGCGAGCTGCAGGTTGTCGACGCGACCGACGTGACCCCGCGAACGCGACGGGTAACCTTGACCGGCTCCGACCTCGGGCGGTTCAAGCATGGTGGCCTGCACGTCCGGCTCCTGATCCCACCCGGCGCGGTCGACCCACAATGGCCGCGCCTGGGTCGCAACGGTCTGCTCGTCTTTCCCGAGGGCGAGCGAAGCCTTGCCCTGCGCACCTACACGATCCGGCGCCTCGATGCCGCCGCGGGCCGTATCGAGATCGACTTCGTCCTGCACGAGGGTGCCTGCCCGGGCTCGGACTGGGCCAGGCGGGCAATGCGTGGCAACCGTATCGGCATGCTCGGGCCGGGCGGCGGGGAGGCCGGCCGCGCCGACTGGTATCTGCTGGTCGGGGACGAGACCGGCCTGCCGGCGATCGGGCGCATCCTGGAGGAGCTGCCCGCCACCGCCCGTGGCGTCGTCCTGGTCGAGGTGGCCGATGCCGGCGAGGAGCTGCCGCTCGCGCGGCCGGACAAGGTCGAGCTGCGGTGGCTGCATCGCCATGGTGCGCCGGCCGGCACCAGCCGGCTGCTGGCGGAAGCGGCGTGCTCGGTCGAGATCCCGCGCGACGGGCGCGTCTTCGTCTGGGCCGGCACCGAGTTCGCGACCTTCAGGCTGCTGCGCACCCACTGGCGCGACACCTGCGGCCTCGGCAAGCGCGAGCATCTGGCGATGGCCTACTGGCGTCGCGGCCGCAGCGAGGACGAGCATTGGGCGCGGGCGGAGGAGTGAGTGCCCGTGACCGGAACGGAGCGGCGCGAAGCCTGGGTGGGCTGCTGCTCGACCTGACACCTCTGCGCGACAGCCGCGATTTCCGTCTGCTCTATGCCGGGCACGTCGTGTCGCTGATCGCCATCGGCATCCAGGGCGTCGCGCTCGGGCTGCAGGTCTACGAGCTCACCGGCTCCTCGGTCCAGGTCGGCCTGGTCAGCCTCAGCCTCGCCGTGCCGATGCTCGCCCTCCTCCCGCTCGGCGGCGTGCTGGCCGACCGCTGCGACCGGCGGCGCCAGCTCCTCCTCGCGCGCACGGGCTTTGCCGCCACCGTCTGCATCCTGCTCGCCAACAGCCTGCTTGCCGTGCCGCGCACCTGGCCGATCTTCCTCGCCGCCGCCCTGTCCGGCGTAGCGACCGGCATCAGCGCGCCGGCGCTGATCGCCAGCATCCCGGCCCTGGTCGGGCGGGGCAGGCTGGCGGCGGCGGGTGCCCTCAACGCCGTCGCCGGCCAGATCGGCCTCCTGCTCGGCCCGCTCCTGGCGGGTGTGGCGCTGGCCTGGGCCGGCATCGCCGCCTGCTACGCGCTCGCCGCCTTCGGCGCGTCGGCAGCGCTGCTGTTCCTCGCCCGGATGCGACCGATGCCACCGGCAGCTCGCGCAGGCACGAGCGCCGGCATCCTGGTGGCCTGGCGCTTCATCCGTGCGCATCGCCTGGTCGCCGGGCTGCTGCTGGTCGACCTGAGCGGGCTCCTGTTCGCCATGCCTCTGGCACTCTATCCCGAGTTCGGTCTGCGCGATCTCGGCGGCGATGCCGCGACGGTGAGCCTCCTGCATGCGGCGACCGCGTTCGGCGCTCTGCTCGCCGGCCTGACCAGCGGCCGGGCTGCCCGCACGACCCGTTCCGGCCGGGTCCTGATCGCGGCGGTGCTGGCCTGGGGTGCCGCCACGGCCATGCTCGGCCTTGCACCAGGCCTTGCCGCCGCACTGCTCTGCATCGCCGTTGCCGGCATGGGGCTGACCATCGCCGAGATCCTGCGCGGCGCCATGCTGCAGCAGGCGACGCCCGACCATCTGCTCGGCCGGGTCGGCAGCCTGTGGTCGATGCAGGCGACGCTGGCGCCCGCCCTGGGCGGCATGGTCGCGGCGCTGCTGGCGCGGCCGCTCGGCGCCGGAGCGGCGATCACGCTGGGCGGCGTCCTGTGCGTCGCCGGCACGCTTCTGGTCGCCGCCGGCTTCCCGGAGCTGCGCCGGGCGGGCCAGCGGCCATGACCGCCGACAGCTATCGCCGCCTGCATCGGCACCGCCTCCTGATCCTCGCGCTGCTGGTTCTCCTGCTCCTGGTCCTGCTCGCGGTCGATCTCGTCGTCGGCCCCTCCGCCACCTCGAGCGCCGATCTGCTCCGCGCCGTGCTGCAGCCCGACAGCGTGCCCCGGCCGGTCTCGGTGATCGTGTGGCAGATCAGGCTGCCGACCGCGCTCACCGCGGTCCTGGTCGGCGCCGGCCTCGCCCTGGCCGGTGCCGAGATGCAGACCATCCACGACAATCCCCTCGCCGACCCTTTCATCCTCGGCGTGGCCTCGGCCGCCTCACTCGGTGCCGCACTGGTGATCGTCCTCGGCATCGGCATCCCCGGCGTCTCGGCGAATTGGGTCCTGCCGGCCAACGCCTTCCTGCTCGCCGTCGGCGCCGTGGCGCTGCTGCAGCTCATGAGCCGCCTGCGCGGCGGCGGCAGCGAGTCCCTGGTGCTGTTCGGCATTGCACTGGTGTTCGCCTTCAACGCCGCCGTGGCGCTGCTCCAGTTCGTCGCCAGCGACCAAGCCCTGCAGCAGCTCGTCTTCTGGCAGATGGGCAGCCTCGCCCGCAGCTCCTGGCCGCGGCTCGGCATCCTCCTCCTCGTGCTCGCCCTCACCTTCCCCTTCTCCATGCGCGCCGCGTGGCAGCTGACGGTGCTGCGGCTCGGCGAGGAGCGGGCGCTCAGCCTCGGGGTCGACGTGCCGCGCCTGCGCCTCTTCTCGCTGCTGCGCGTCAGCCTGCTCACCGCCACCGCTGTCGCCTTCGTCGGCACGATCGGGTTCATCGGCCTGATCGGGCCGCACATGGCGCGCCTGCTGGTCGGCGAGGATCACCGCTACTTCCTGCCCGCGAGCCTGCTCGCCGGTGCCGTCCTGCTGTCGGCCAGCTCGATCGCCAGCAAGGCGATCGTGCCCGGGCTGCTGGTTCCGGTCGGTATCGTCACCGCCCTGGTCGGTGTGCCGGCGTTCCTCGCCATCGTCGTCGGCCGGCGACGGCCGGCATGAGCGCTCCCGGCCTGCTCGTCCGCGATCTGACGGTGGGCTATGGCCGCGAACCGATCGTGCACGGGGTCAGCCTGCCCGAGCTGGCGCCGGGTACGGTGACGGCGCTGGTCGGCCCCAACGCCGCCGGCAAGTCGACCCTGCTGCGCGGCCTCGCCGGCCTGGCACCGGCGCGCGGTGCGATCGTCCTGGGCGGGACCGACCTGCAGCGGCTGGCGCCGGCGGCGCGGGCACGCTTCGCCACCTACATGCCGCAGAGCTTACCGCAGCGCGTGCACCTGAGCGTGGTCGAGACGGTTCTCGCCGCCATGCACGCCTCGCCGCTGCCATCGGGCACCGCAGCGGACGAGGCTACGGCACTGGCACTGCTCGAGAGGCTCGGCATCGGCGAGCTGGCGATGGCTTCGCTCGATCGGCTGTCGGGCGGCCAGCGACAGCTGGCGAGCCTGGCCCAGTCCCTTGCCCGTCGCCCTTCGCTGCTCCTGCTCGACGAGCCGACCAGCGCCCTCGACCTGCGCTTCCAGCTCGTGGTGGCCGACCTGCTACGCGAGCTGGCGGCCGAGCGGCGCATGGTCGTGGTCACCGTGCTGCATGATCTGGCGCTCGCCGTCCGGGCCGCCGACCTCATGGTCATCCTCGACCGCGGCCAGGTGCATGCGGTCGGCTCGCCGGAGACCGTGGTGACACCCGCGGCGCTGGCCGAGGTGTACGGCGTCGCGGCGCGGATCGAGACCTGCTCGCAGGGCCAGCCCCTGGTCATCGCAGACCGCCCTTTGTCCACGCGCTGATGCGACAGCTCCGCTCCGGCTACGCGGCCAAGGATGCAAAGAGCGTTGAGGCCCTTGATCGGTCAAGTCGCGAGCGCGCGCTGGACCGCGGACAGCAATCGGATACGGGTCGGCTCCCTCAGCGTTCCCAGCCCGAGATCCCTCGCCATCAGACGTAAGATCTCCTCGTCGTCCACCGCCTCATCGAGGTGCCGACGCGCGAGGCTCGCCAGCTCGACGAGAGGGATCTCGCCATGCACACGCGCCCGCGCCGGCGAATGCCGGTAGGGCGGGAGGACGGACGGATCGCTCCCTTCCGGCCAGTAGACCGTCCGGCCGCCCTCGTCGCTGCGCGGAAAGCGCGAGTCGACGGCCTTCAGCACCGCAGCCTCGATCCGCTCGCCGGTGCGCGAGAAGCCGTGTGCACGCGCGAGTCGCCGGACCAGCACGTCCTGGAAGATCGGACCTTCGATGGTGATGACATGGCTCGCCAGGGCTCGCAGCGTCCTGCGGTAGAGCGGATCATGAAAACGGTCGGGCTCCAGTGGCAGCCCACAGTCCGCGGGATCGGCGACGGGGTAGATCGGATGATCGTCGATTGAAGAAGCGCCCAACTCCGCGACGGTTTCCGGGATGGGGCCTGCCGCCGGCGCTCTTTGACCGATCTCCGGCTCGTCGCCGGCTTCTGCTTCGGCCGCGGGCGGTTCCAGGTCCGATGCGACCGTCGTGGAGGCTGGCTCCGGGTCCGGTTCCTTCGGCGGCGCCTCCTCGCGGCGGTTCAGACGGCTCTGCTCGAGATCATGCCGCAAACGCTGATCGAGCCGTTCCAGCGCCGTATCGGCATCCTGCCACCAGTCGGTGCTCCAGACCCGGCAGACGTTCCAGCCGAGGTCCGTCAACACCAGCTCGCGCAACCGGTCGCGATCCCGGGCGGTGGCCGAGCGGTGATAGGCGGCGCCATCGCATTCGACGCCGGCGAGATAGCGACCCGCGGCGTCCGGATGAACGATGCCGAGATCGATGCGGAAGGCGGAGACGCCGACCTGAGGATGGACCACCCAGCCCCGGCTCTCCAGCGCCGCCTTGACCGCATCCTCGAACGGCGACTCCGTCGTGAGCCCGGTCGGCGCGAAGGCCTCCGCGATCGCCCGCGGGCCGCGCTCGGCATATTCCAGGAAGTGCTTGAAGTCGCGTACGCCGCGAGCATTGGTGCGGGAGAGATCGATTTGTTCGGGGCGCAGTGTCGCGAAGACGACCATCTCGTGGCGGGCGCGGGTGATCGCGACGTTGAGTCGCCGATGGCCGCCGTCGCGATTGAGGGAGCTGACCGTCGCCGAGACCCGCCCGGTCTCGTCCGGCCCCACCGCCACCGAGAACAGAATGATGTCCCGCTCGTCACCCTGCACGTTCTCCAGGTTCTTGACGAAGACGGGCTCGTGCCATCGGGCAGGATCGAAGAACCGCTCGATGTCGGGATTGGTCCGCCGCTCCTGGTCGAGCAAATTCTCGATCAGCCGCTGCTGCTCGCCGTTGAAGGTGACGATGCCGAGGGAGCGACGGTCGGTCGCGAAGTCGCTCTGCTTGAGGCGGCGCACGACATCGGCGGTGACCGTCCGCGCCTCCTCACGGTTCACGCGGCTGGTCCCGCGCTCGTAGACGCCCTGCGGGACGTGGACATAGCGGACCGCCGTGTCGCTGGTGACCGGCGAGGGAAACGTCACCAGCCCGTCGTCATAGTAGGCGTGGTTCGAGAACGCGATCAGGCTCTCGTGGCGGCTGCGATAGTGCCACTCGAGGCGACGATGGGGGAGATTGGCGGCCAGGCACTCATCCAGGATGCTTTCCTGGTCGGCGACATCGGTTCCGTCCTCGACCTCGTCGACACCGCGCTCACCGACCTAGGTCGGGGGCAGCTGCTGCGGATCGCCGACCACCACCACCTGCCGGCCGCGAGCCATGGCCCCGATCGCGTCCCAGACGGGGATCTGCGACGCCTCGTCGAACAGCACCACGTCGAAGGGTTCGGCTCCTGCCGGCAGATACTGCGCGATCGACAGCGGGCTCATCATCACGCACGGCGTCAACCGCGTCAGGGCCGTCGGGATCTGGGCGAACAGTTTGCGCAGCGGCATGTGTCTGGTCTTGCGCACGAGCTCACGCGCGAGCGTGCCCCATTCCGGGTCGCTGCCGAACGCCGTCGGGGCAGGGACTTGGCCGCCGAGATGGAGGTGGGCGCGGACGATCTGCTTGGCCAAGTCACCGACTCGTGCGTCCGCCTCTCGGAAGCGCTCGACGGTGTTCTCGTGATGCGTGGCGAGAAACGCCCTCAGGACAGGATCCTCGGTCACGATCCGATCGATCCACCAGCGGGCGTAGACGACGTCGAACGCGCGATCCAGGTCGTCCTGCTTGATCTCCCCGCGCTCGAGCGCCGCGACGAGCACGCCCAGCCCGGCGGCACCGGCCTCCGCGACGGCGGACTGCCAATTCGTCCATGCCGGGGCCTGCTGGAGGTTGTCCCTCCAGCGCAGAGCCGTCTCGACACTAGCTTGGATCCAGGACGGGCCGAGCTCGAAAGGTTGGCCGGGATCGGGCGAGCCGATCAGACGACCCAGCCGCTCGATGGCGGCGAACGCCTGGCCTGCGGCGGTCTGAAGGGCGGCACACGCGTCCCGGCCCTTGCCACCCACGTCGAACGTCTCGAGGCTTTCCGCCAGCAGCGACACGACACGCTCGCGCATGGCCGGCAGGTCGGGGCGGATGCTCGGCGGCGCGTGCTCGCAGATGCGCCCGAACTCAGATGCCCAGCCGACATAGGCGTCGAGCTGATCGATCGACGTCCTGAGCCCCTGCCAGCGGACGCGATGGTGTTCGAAGGCGGATGCAAACCGGCGCGCGTCCCGATCCAGGTCGGCAATATCGACGAGGATCAGAAGATCGTCGCCGGGGTCCGCAGGCACCGGGCCGTCCGCGAAGCTCTGCAGCCGGGCACGGAAGCTCTTCTGCTTGCCGCCGCGCAAGAGGATGTTGGCGCTCTTCGCCGCCGTCCATTCCTGCAGCAGCCGGCGCGGATCATGGTCGAAGATCGCGTCCCGGTACCTGCCGGTGAGACGGCGGCGCTTGTCTCGGGCAGTTTCCTGCATCGCGCGGAGATCGTAGATCGCCCGCCGCAAGGCACCGCCCTGCTCGGTCAGAAAGGCATGTCCACCGCGTGCTGCCGGCTTGGTCAGGTGCTGGGCAAGCATGACGGACGTGTGGAACGCCTGAAAATCGCTTGCCCCGCTGCCGTTGCACAGAAACGCCGTGAAGTCCGCCATCGCGCTCCCGAGCGCCGGCAGGGTTGCGATCAGCTCCGCGATCGCCGCCTGCATCTCGGTCCGCCATTGGGGCGACCATTCCGTCGCCCTGATGCCGGCCAGCGGATGGGCACTCACGCCACCCAGCGCCAGGATCGCGTTTCTCAACCTGCGACAGACGCCGCGCAGCTCGGTGATGGTCGAAGGCGAGTGGTCTGTGTGATCGGGCCAACTCAACTGGATACTCGGGTAGCGATCCCGATTGGCGATCACGCGACCGAAGGCCTCGTAGGCGCTCAGGCCGTTGCTGCGCCGAGCATGGAGCGCCGTGACCAGTCCGTTCAGCTCGTTGCGCAACGTCCAGAGCTCGCCGGTCGCGGTCTCCCAGTCGCTGACGGCGGCCGAGCTTCGCCCGGACCAGGCCGCCTTGAGCTGGCCGAGCACTTCCGACTTCTGCGCTTTGGACGAGTGGACCTCGAGGCAGTAGTCACCCAGCCCGATGTCGTTCAGCCGACGCCTGACGACCTCGAGCGCAGCGGTCTTCTGCGAGATGAACAGGACAGTCTTGCCGTAGGCCAGGCATTGAGCGATCGCGTTGGCGATGGTCTGGCTCTTGCCCGTGCCGGGCGGGCCGAAAAGCACGAAGTCCTTGCCGGCCTGCGCCGCGAGGACCGCCGCCAACTGGGAAGAATCCGCGGACAGCGGTGCGAATATTTCCGTCGGCCGATAGTCGTGGTCCAGCCTTCCCGGATCGGGAAATTCCGTCCCGTCACCATAGGAATGCTTGGGCGTATCGATCAGATGACGTACGACCGCATTTCGCTTGAGCAGGTCGGCCCTGTCGTTCAGATCCTTCCACATCAGGTACTTGGTGAACGAGAACGTCGAGAGCACGACGTTCTCGGTGACTTCCCAGCCCTTGAGATCCTGCACATGGGCGCGAACGATCTGCCAGATCCGGCCGGCATCGATCCCCGACCGGTCAGTCGGCAGATCTCCGTCGAACTCCGGCATGCGCAGATGAAAATCCTGCCGCAGCAGCTCCAGCAAGGTGGGGTTGAAGCGCGCCTCGTCCTCATGCATCACGAGCCGGAAGTCGGCGCGGGCGCTGGAACGCTGGAGCGAGACCGGCACGAGCAGCAGCGGCGCCCGGCAGATCTGCCCGCGCTCGGTCTGCGTCCAACGCAGGAAGCCGAGCGCCAGGAACAGGATGTTGGCGCCGCCTTCCTCGAACGCCGTGCGCGAGAGGCGGAAGAGCTCGGTCAGGCGTCCGCTCAGCTCCTTTTCGGCGACGCGGGTGTGCAGGTCACCTCGTGCGAGCGCGTCGAGCAGATGGTGCCGACGACCATCGTCCTGGTGGCGATCGGCGAAGATCTCGGCGCTTCGCTGATCATCGGCATCCAGCACGTTGCTCCGGGCCAGCAGCCTGAAGCGCGTGCCGGAGCTCAACAGGTCTTCCAGGCCGGCGGGATCGGGGCATTCCAGCTCGATCGCCTTCTTCGCATCCTTGAAATTGAGCAGCTTGTTGCGGAGGGTGAGGTCGAGCAGCCGCCGCTTCCACGTTTCGAGCCGACCGAGCTGCTCATCACCAGCCGGCTCTGCGATCACGATCTCCTCGGCGAGTACCGGAGCCTCGTCGAAGCCGGGCGGTGGCAGATCAAGTGCGACTGGCGGTTCGAGACCGGCGGCACTGACCCTGCCCAGATCAAGCGGCCGGATCTGGCGCGCACGGGCCCGCCGGACGTCGATCGCGAGCTCGAAGCGGAGCTTGGCGTCCTCCCGCACGTGATCGGTGCCGCTCGCGATCGCAGCCGCGAACCGCGCCGGCGGCTGCGCGGTCAGCAGGGTCGTCTCGACGAACACGAGATCGTCGAGGCTGCGTCGCTTGCGGAGGATCTGGACGTCATCGACGACGGCGGCCGAGAATTCCTCGTCCTTCAGCCACACGCCGACGAACGCATGTCCGGCGACCAGGACGATGACCGGGTTCAGGCCCGCCTGTTCGGCACATGCGGCGTAGAGCAGGCTGAGGTCGAGACAGGTGGCGACCCGCCGTTCGAGGATGTCGCTCGGGCCGCGGACCTTCTGGCCGTTCCGCTCGAAGCTGGCGGGTGGCAGGACATAGGTGATGCCATGTCCGGCAATGGCGATCCAGATCGCCTCGGCTACCTCATAGGCCCGTGCCTTCAGCTTCGACCGGTAGCCGTCGATCGCGGTCGGCTTGCCTGCCCGGGCGAGCGCCGCGGCCGCCTCACGCAGGACGAGATCGACGGCCGGATCGTTCGGACGGACGAAGGCGGCCAGCAGCTCGGGTGCCGCCGCCACGCCGCCCCAATGAGAGGGAGGGAGAAGCTCGATCTCCTCGCGATGGGTGGCGACTTCCGCGCCGCCAACCACCGCGGTCAAGATCACCTGCCCACGGACGGCCTCGGTAAGCCTCCCCAGTGTGCCGGGGTCGAGCCGCAGGTCCGGCAGCGAGACATGGTGCACGCCGCCAGCGACGATCCGGTCGATCCGCCAGACCGCCGGCGCCAGAAAGCCCGGCTCGCTGCGAACGTGGAGCTCGACCTCGACGAGGTCCTCGGCCGTCGCATTGTTGATCGCGAACTCCGAGGCGATCGGGACGGCATTTTGATGGAACGCGACGCTGACGCGCTCGGCTAGAGCGACTTTGATGTCGATCAATTCGTGCACCACGCCTATCCGTTGACCCTGCAATTCGCTGCAAGCACGACCGCCGCAGGGGGAAGGCCAGCCAATGTTGGCCACGAGATTGAGCGTCGCCGGCGCGCGCGTCAAACCTCGACGCACCCGGCACCACGTGCGCTCACAACCTTCCCTGCAGGCGAATGCCGGTTCAGGCTGACGCTGCCGACCGAAACTCGCCCTCGACGACAGCGGAGCGACCATGCAGCCGATCTACCTGACCTATCTCAACCGATTCGACGTCGAGGCGGTGGCGCTCACGGACGAGGAGATCCTGGCGGCGGTGGAGACCGGGCTGGCGATGCAGGGGCGGGGCGAGACGGCGATCGAGCCGCGGATGCATCTCGAGCCGCGGGCGGGCGTGGCGGGGCACTTCAACGTGCTGCGGGGGTGGATCGGCGGGGCGATCGACGCGGCCGGGGTCAAGGTGATCGGCGACTTCGTCGACAATCACCGGCATGGCCTGCCCTCGGAATGCGGCATCCTCACGCTCTACGATCCGCGCACGGGCGTGCCGACGGCCATCATCGATGCGGGCGGGCTGACCGAGATGCGCACCGGGGCGGTGACTGCGCTGGGTGCCAAGCATCTAGCGCAGCGGGATGCGAAGGTGCTGGGCCATGTCGGCGCGCGCGGCACTGCCTATTGGAACGTGCGGCTGCTCGACCGGCTGTTCGGGTTCGCGGAGATCCGGGTGCATTCGCGCCGGCCGGAAAGCCGCGAGGCGTTCGCCGAGCGGCTGAGCCGCGATCTCGGCAAGCCGGTCGTGGCGACGGCGGACTGGCGCTCCTGCGTCGAGGGGGCCGACATCGTGGTCGAGGCCTCCCGGCTGCGGTCACCCGAGCCGCTGCTCGAGACGGCCTGGATCAAGCCCGGGGCGCTGGTCGTCCCCTACGGCACCATGAGTGCCGTCGAGCTCGACCTCACCGACATCATGGCGAAGATCGTCGTCGACGACTGGGGGCAGTGCAGGGCGGGCAAGCTCGGTGCGCTGCGGGCGCATGTCGAGGCCGGCAGGCTGTCGGAGGCGACGCTGCACGCCGAACTCGGCCAGATCGTCGCCGGGCTGAAGCCGGGGCGCGAGCGCGACGACGAGACGATCCTGTTCTGGCACCGTGGCCTGTCGCTCTCGGACATCGCGCTCGGCCACGCCATCCTCGCCAAGGCCGCGGCGCTGCAGGTCGGCCACCGTCTGCGGTTCGCGTGAGAAGGCGTCGGCGCCGAAACTCAGCCCGCGAAGCGCACCGAAGACGTGCCGATCACACCCGCATCGACGGCGAGGATCGCACCTTCCGCGGGGACGCGGGCGATCTGCTCGGGGGCGAGGCCGAAGCGGGCGGAGGTGACGTAGAGGGTGCGCAGATCGGGGCCGCCGAAGCAGCAGCAGGTCGGGTTGGTGACCGGCAGCTCCAGGATGCGATCGACCCGGCCATCGGGGGCGAAGCGGATCAGGCAGGAGCCGGCGAAGCGAGCGTTCCACAAGTAACCGTCGGCATCGATGGTCGAGCCGTCGCAGTAGCCCGGCAGCTTCTCGTCGCTGAACACGCGGTGGGAGCCGAGAGAGCCGTCGTCGTTCACGGCGAAGGCGCAGATGATGCCGGTCAGGGTGTCGGCGAACAGGAGGGTGCGGCCGGCATCGGTCCAGGCCAGCGTGTTGGAGAGGCCCACGCCGTTGACCTCGCGGGTGAAGCTGCCGTCTGGGCGGACGCGGTAGAGCGCGCCGCGGTCATTCTTCATCTCGCGCGGCGAGCCGTCGGGATGGAGGTTGTTGTCCATGGTGCCAAGCCAGAACTCGCCGGTCGGGCCGCACTTCGCCTCGTTGCTGCGATTGTCCGGCCGCTCGGCGTCGGGCGCGCAGAACAGCTGCAAGGCACCGCTCGCGACGTCCATGAAGTAGAGCCCGTCGCGCATGGCGAGCAGGGCGCCGCCCCGCTCGCGCAGCACCACGGCCGAGGGGAAGTCGGGCATCGGCCAGCGGTGGTGCTCTCCGGTTTCAGGCCGCCAGCGCTGGACCGCCTTGCCGGCGATGTCGACCCACCACAGCGCCTGCTCGCGCTCGTCCCAGAACGACCCCTCGCCCACGCCGTCACGCGCGTCCAGCGCCACCTCGATCCGCATGTTTCCCTCCCTGGTCACGCCAGCTCGCGCATGGCCGGCTCGAGGTCGGCCTGGGCTACGTCGATCAGCGCCCGCATCCGCGCCTCGGCAGCCGCCCGGTCGCGCAGCCGGATCGCCTCGAGCACGTCGCGATGCGCGCCGATGGTGCGCTCGTAGCTGCGCGACAGCTCGGTCGAGATCCGGAACGTGGCTTCTAGGGCGGCGCCGATGGTGCCGGCGAGCTGGGCGAAGACCAGATTGTGGCTGGCCGTCAGGATCTCGCGGTGGAAGGCGAGATCGGCCTTGCAGCAGGCATCCAGATCGCCGGGCAGATTGCGGATCATGCCCAGCAGCGCCGCCTCGATCCGGGCGAGGTCGGCAGCGGTGGCCCGCTCGGCCGCCAGGGCGGCGGCGGCGGGTTCGACCACCCAGCGCGCTTCCAGGAGCGAGCGCACCAGGTCGGAATCGAAGGTGCCCCATTCGCGCTGCCAGGCGAGAAGCTGGGGGTCGAGCAGGTTCCAGCTCTCGCGCGAGCGCACCACCATGCCGAGCCGCGGGCGGGCCTCGATCAAGCCCTTGGCGGCGAGGAAGCGTACGGCCTCGCGCAGCGCGGTGCGGCTCACCTGGAAGCGCTCGCACAGATCGGCCTCGTTGGGCAGCCGCCCGCCGGGCGGCCAGGTGCCTTCGAGGATGCCGAGGCCGAGGCGGCGGACGACGTCGCGATGCACGCCGGCGCGCAGGGCCGTGCTCATGCCTCGCCGGCCCGGCGGAGCTGGCGCTCCTGGATCATCACTGCGACAATCAGCAAGGCCCCCTTGGCGATGAGCTGGTAGAAGGTCGGCACGCTGGTCAGGATCAGGCCGTTGTTGAGCACGCCGATGATCAGCACGCCGAGCAGGGCGCCGAAGATGGTGCCCTTGCCGCCCTGGAGCGCGCAGCCGCCCAGGATCGCCGCCGTGATCGCCTCCAGCTCCAGGCCCTGGCTGCCGGAGGCTGGCTGGCCCGACATGGTGCGCGAGGCCAGCAGGAGTGCCGCGACGCCGGCGGCGAGGCCGGAGAGGATGTAGATGCCGATCTGGTAGTGGCGGATCGGGATGCCGGCGAGCCGCGCGACGGTCGGGTTGCCGCCGATGGCGTAGATGTTGCGGCCGATCACGGTGGTGTTGAGGAAGATCGCGAACAGCACCAGCACCGCGAGCAGGACCAGGATCGGCACCGGGACGAACAGGATCGTGCCGTTGCCGAGAAAGCGGAACTGCTCGTTGACGATGCTGACCGAGCTGCCGCCCGAGGTGAGGAAGGCGAAGCCGCGGAACGCCGCCATGGTGCCCAGCGTCGCGATCACTGCGTTGACCCGGCCCAAGGTGATGATCAGGCCGTTGGCGAGGCCGGCCAGGGCGGCGACGCCGAGGGCGGCACCGATGCCGAGGACGGCGCTCCCGGTCGCCTGCATGGCGATCGCCACCACCATGGTGGCGAGGCCGACGATCGAGCCCACCGAGATGTCGAGCCCGCCCGAGACGATCACCACGGTCTGGGCCATGGCGAGGATGCCGAGGATGGTGATGGCGAGGCCGATGTTGATCAGGTTGCGCGGCAGGAAGAACACGTCGGGTCGCAAAGCACCGAAGATCGCGACCAGGATCACCAGGGCCAGGAGCAGGCTCAGGTTCTGGGTGCCGAGCTGGGCGACGAGGCGCGCCCTGGGGCCGGCGACGGGGTGGGCGGTCGGCTGGGCGATCATGCGGCGACCTTCTGCGTTGCGGGCTGGCCCATGGCGCGCGCCAGGATCGCCTCCTCGGTCGCGGCGGCGGTCGGCAGCTCGCCGACGATGCCGCCGGTGCGCATGATCGCGATCCGGTCGGTGAGGCCCAGAAGCTCGGTGAGCTCGGAGGAGATGACCAGGATGGCGATGCCGGCCGCGGCCAGCTCCTCGATCAGGCGATAGATCTCGAGCTTGGCGCCGACGTCGATGCCACGGGTCGGCTCGTCCAGGATCAGGATGCGCGGCTCGCGCGCCAGCCAGCGGGCGAACACCACCTTCTGCTGGTTGCCGCCGGAGAGCTTGCGCACCTCCTGCTCGATCGAAGGCGTGCGCACGCCGAGGCGCCGGGTCAGCGCTGTCACCAGCCGGCGCTCGGCACCGCGGTCGAAGAAGCCGAGCCGGGAGACCTTGTCCGGCACACACAAGGAGATGTTGTCGCGCACGCTGCGCAGCAGGAGCAGGGCCTCCTGCTTGCGGTCCTCGGGTACCAGGCCGATGCCGGCGAGGATCGCGTCGGCGGGTGCGCGCAGGGCCAGCGGTCGGCCGAAGACGCGCACTTCGCCGGCGAGCAGCGGCTCCATGCCGAAGGCGGCGCGGGCGAGCTCACTACGGCCGGCGCCGACCAAGCCGCCAAGGCCGACAATCTCGCCTGAACGGACGGTGAGCGAGCAGTTGCGCACCCTGGCCGTGGTGACAGAGCACAGCTCCAGCGCCACCTCGTTCCGGATGCGCGGGCGATGGTCGAACAGATCACCCAGCTCGCGGCCGACCATCAGCCGGATCATCGCCGCCTCGTCGGTCTCGGCGGCGTCGCGGACGGTCACCAGCTCGCCGTCGCGCAGGACGGCGACGCGGTCGGCGAGGTCCATGACCTCGCGCAGGCGGTGGCTGATGTAGACGATGCCGACGCCCTCGGCGCGGAGCGCGCGGACGATCGCGAACAGGCGCTGCGATTCCTCCTCGGTCAGCGACGAGGTCGGCTCGTCGAGGCAGAGCAGCCGGACGCCGGGCCGCAGGGCGCGCATGATCTCGATCAGCTGGCGCTGGGCGGGGCCGAGATTGCGGCAGGGGGCGGCAGGGTCCAAGGCCCGCTCCAGGCCGAAGCGCGCCAGCATAGCGGCAGCGCGGGCGCGCAGGTCGGCCCAGTCGACGAACACGGCACCCTTGGCCTTGAGGTCGCCGATGAAGATGTTCTCGGCGACCGACAGCTCGGGGATGATCTCCGGCTCCTGGTGAACGACGCGGATGCCGGCCTCGTGGGATTCACGCGCGGATGTGAAGACCACGGGCCGGCCGTCGACCGCGATCGTGCCCTGGTCGGGGGCGTGCTCGCCCTCGAGGATACGCAGCAGCGTCGACTTGCCGGCGCCGTTCTCGCCCACGAGGGCCGTGATCGCCGCGGCCGGCAGGTCCAGGCTGACGCCTCTCAGCGCCTGGACCACGCCGAACCGCTTGGCGATGCCGCTGAGCGTGACCAGCGTCACCGCTGCGAGCTCACTGGCAGCCGAGCTTCGCCTTGTACTCGGCGAAGTTGTCGGCGCCGATCAGGATCGCGGGCATGTAGGTGACCATCGGCAGGGCGGTGCCGTTGGCGATGTTGTCGTGCAGGGCTGCGATGGCGATCGCACCGTGGGTCGCCGAATCGAACCACATCGTGCCCTTGAAGCCGCTGGGCTTGCCGGCGCCGAACGCCTCGCAGGAGCGCGAGCCGTCGATGCCGACGCCGATCACGCCGTCGGGTGCCATGCCGGCATTCTCGGTCGCCCGCACCGAGCCCAGGACGCCGTCGTCGTTGCAGGAGAAGAATGCCCAGCGCTCGACGGCCGGGTTGGCGGTCAGCGTGGTGCCGACCACGTCGATCGCGTTGACCATGGTGTTGTCGTAGGGGATGCGGACGATGTTCTCCTGGGGGAAGTCGGGGAATGCCGCCAGGAAGGCCTCCTCGGCACCGCGGTTGCGCCGCATGCAGGTGTCGGCCTTCTGGTCCTCGACGCTGCCGACGCGGACGGTCGACCAGTCCTGGTCCCAGCCCGCCGCCTTGACCTGGCGGGCGATCTCCGTGCCCACCTGCTTGCCGATGGTCAGCGCGTCGATGCCGACATAGGGCACGGGGCTGCCGTCCTCATAGGTGATGTCGTCGTCGACCGCGATCAGCGGGATGCCGGCATCCTTGGCCTTCTTCGCCACCACCGGCCCCAGCGCCTTGTCGGGTACCACGATCGCGATGCCCTTCACGCCGTCGGCGAGATAGGTGTCCATGGTGGTGATGGTCAGGTTGGCGTCGAACTGGACGTCCTGGACCAGGAGCTCGTTGCCGAGCTCCTTGGCCTTGGCCCTGGCACCGGCGACCTCCGAGACGAACCAGGGATGGTCGCCCATCTTGTTGATGTAGCCGAGCTTGACCTCCTGGGCCCCGGCGGCGCCGGCGAGGAGCGTCAAAGCCGCGACGGTCCCGAGCAGAATGCGCATGCTGCAGCCTCCCTGGCTGTGCGTTCAGTCGTGGTAGAGCACGGAGCGCCCGCCATCGATCGTGATGCAGGCGGCGTTGATGAAGGGTGCCTCGTCCGAGGCCAGGAACACCGCGGTCATGGCGACCTCCTCGGGCCTGCCGACGCGCTTGGGCGGGTGCAGGTCATAGGCCTTCTGCCGCTCGGCCTCGGGGTCCGGGAAGGTGTTCCAGTAGTCGAGCGCGATCTGGGTTTCGATGTAGCCTGGGGCGATCGCATTCACCCGCACGCCCTTGGCCGCGTACTCGATCCCGAGCGCGCGGACGAGGCCGAGCAGGCCGTGCTTGGCGACGGGGTAGGGGAAGGTGTGCGGGATGATGACGAAGCTGTGGCAGGAGGCGATGGCGACGATCGAGCCGGCGCCCTGGGACAGCATGGCCGGCAGGACGGCGCGGCAGGAATGCCAGACGCCGTCGAGGTCGACCGCGAAGCAGCGCCGCCACTCCTCGTCGCTGGTCTCCAGAGGCTCGTGGAAGACGTTGATCCCGGCATTGGCGACCAGGACGTCGATCCGGCCGTACGCCTCCACCGTTCGCGCCGCGACCGCCTGTAGTTGGCCGTACTCGCGCACGTCGCAGGGGACGAACAGGCCGCCGATCTCGGCCGCCGTGCGCTCGCCCGTGGCGGGATCAAGCTCGGCCACGACGACCTTCGCACCCTGGGCCGCCATGGCGCGGGCCGTGGCCTCACCGATGCCCCGGCCGGCGCCGGTGACGATCGCAACCTTGTTCTGCAGCCGGCCGGCCATCACCAGTCCACCACCGTGCCGTCGGCGAGGACGGCGTTGGAGGTGTGCAGGACCTCCTGCTCGAACGGGTGCTGTGCTGCCACGGCCTCGTCGATCTCGATGCCGAGGCCGGGTGCTTCCGGCACCTGCCAGCAGCCCTCCACCATCCGGATCGGGCTGCGCACCACCTCGCCGTACCAGGGCACGGCACCCACCATCTCCTCCTGGATGACGAAGTTCGCCGTGGCGACGTCGAAGTGCAGTGCCGCGACGCCCGCGATCGGGCCCAAGGGGTTGTGCGGGGCGACGCCGCAGTTGGCGACCTCCGCCATGGCCGCGATCTTCCTTGCCTCGCCGAAGCCGCCGACGTGGCAGAGATCGGGCTGGGCGATGTCGACCGCACGGGCGCGCAGGAGCTCGTCGAACTCGCGCCGGTCGACCAGCCGCTCGCCGGTCGCTATTGAAACGCTGGTCTTGGCCTTGATCGCGGCCAGCCCCAAAGTCTCGCCTGGTGGCAGCGGCTCCTCGACGAATAGCGGCCGGAACGGTGCCAGCGCCTCGATATAGTGCAGTGCTGCCGAGGCCGAGCCGCAGCGGCCGTGGAAGTCGACCATGATCTCGACCTCCTCGCCGACCGCGTCCCTGATCGCGGCCATGCAGCGCGCCACCTTGTCGATCTGGCGCAGGCTCGCCGTGTAGTGGGTGTAGGGGATGAACACGGCCTTGAGCGCCCGGTAGCCGCGCTCGACCACCTCGTGCGCGCGCTCGACCAAGGGCGCCTCGTCGAGGCTCTCATAGACCGCGGTCATCTCGCCGAGGCCGAGATGGGTGTAGACCGGCACCCGGTCGCGCGTGCGCCCGCCGAGCAGCCGCCAGACCGGCAGGCCCAGCGATTTGCCGAAGATGTCGTGGCAGGCCATCTCGATGCCGGAGATGGCGCTCATGCCGATCACGCCGAGCCGCCAGAAGCTGTGCTTGGTCAGCACGCGCACCAGTTGCTCGACGTCGCGCGGGTCACGACCGAGCAGAAGCGGCGTCAGGTCCTCGATGGCACCGACGACCGCGCGCGTCTTCCACTCCAGCGTCGCCTCGCCCCAGCCCACGAGGCCGGGCTGGTCGGTGCGGACCTCGACGAACACCCAGTTCCGCATCGCCGCATTGACGACGAGCGTGCGTATGCCGGTGATCTTCACAGGCCTGTCCTGATCATGCGATTTTTCAGTATCAATCATCGTATGATTGATCGGCGAGTCAAGCGCCGGATGGTCGGGAATATGTATGATTTATTGTTGAAGACCTGCCGGCTCCAGCCTAGGTTTCAGCGATCAGGCTCGGGCGGAACGGGCCGAGGGAGGGAGGCATCGATGCGTGGAACCACGCTCGCGGCAATGCTGGCGGCCGCCGCATTCCTGGCCGGCACGACGGTCCAGGCACAGGAGCGCTACACCTACCTGCACCATGCCACGCCGACCAATGTGTTCTGGCAGGCGGTGAAGAAGGGCATGGATGAGGCCTGCGGCCAGATCTCGGCCGACTGCCAGATGATCTTCCTGCAGCAGGACGGCAACTTCCAGGAGCAGCTCAACAACCTGGAAGCCACGATCGCGCAGAAGCCCGACGGCATCATCATGACCTTCGCCGGTGGCGAGATCTTCGACGAGGCCCTGGACCGTGCGGCCGCTGCCGGCATCCCGGTGCTGGCCAGCAACGTCGACCACCCGAAGAAGACGCACCGGCTGTCCTTCACCGGGCAGGACCTGGAGCAGGCGGGCTACGATCTCGCTGCCGGCTTGGCGCCGCAGTTCCCGAATGAAGGCCCGATCCACGTGCTGATCGGCATCTCCGGCCCCGGCCAGGTCTGGGCAGAAAGTCGGGGTGCCGGCATCGCCCGATTCATGGACGACTACAAGAAGGCCAATCCGGACCGCGAGATCACCTACGAGAAGATCGACAGCGGTCTCGACCTCTCGATCACCGGCCAGCGCGTCGCGGCCTATGTGCAGACCACGCCGACCACGGCCTATTTCGACGTCGGCTACTGGGCCGCGGGTGCCGCCGTGTCCTTGCGCGACCTCGGCAAGAAGCCCGGCGAGATCCTGCTCGCCTGCTTCGATTTGGTGCCGGTGGTCATGGACGAGATGAAGACCGGCTACATCCAGCTCACCATCGACCAGCAGCCCTTCCTGCAGGGCTATGTGCCGATCCACCAGCTGCACATGATGAACAAGTACAAACTGGGGGCCTACGACGCGAACACCGGCAAGGCGCTGGTCACGCCTGATCAGGTGGATGCGCTGATCGAGCTCTCGCAGCAGGGCGTGCGCTGAGCCGCGGCTGACCCGCCGGCCCGCCACGCCCTTGCGGGTCGGATCTCGCCACCTCAGGCCTCGGACCGTTCATGCAGCCGATCGTCAAGGCACTCCTCTCGCGGCCCGAGATCAGCGCGCTGGTGATGCTGGTGGTGGTCGTCGTCGGCTTCACCGTCTACGCGCCCCAGTTCGCCTCGACCGGCAACGTCCGCGTCATCCTGTTCGCGCTGCCCGAGCTCGGCATCGTGGCGCTCGGGGTCGGCATCCTGATGATCGCCGGCGAGTTCGACCTGTCGGTCGGCTCGGTGTTCGCGCTGGTGCCGATGCTGATCGTGACCGCGATGGGCAGATGGGGCGTGCCGCCCGCGATCGCGATCCTGATGGGCTTCGCCCTCGCCCTGGCCGTCGGCTACGTCAACGGCTGGATCACGCTGGCCTTCGGCATCCCGAGCTTCGTCACCACGCTCGGCATGCTGTTCATGGCGCGCTCGCTGGCCACCGTGCTCTCGGGCGGCTTCCCGCCGCCCTTTCCGGCCAACACGCCGACCTGGCTGTTCGTGGCCGATCTCGGCCAGTTTCGCGCCTCGATGCTCTGGTACGCCGGCTACGCCGCGGTCCTCGGCGTGATGCTGCACTTCTCGAACCTGGGGAACTGGATCTTCGCCACCGGCGGCCGGCGCCAGGCGGCCGACGACATGGGCATCGACACGCGCCGGGTGAAGCTGTTCTGCTTCATGCTGTGCAGCTTCCTCGCCGGCTTCGCGGGGATGATCACCACCTTCCGCCTCAAGTCGGCGCTGCCGGCGCTGGGCGAGGGGCTGGAGCTGCAGGCGATCGCCGCGGCCGTCATCGGCGGGACGGCGCTCACCGGCGGCATCGGCTCGGTGATCGGCATCATCGTCGGCACCTGCCTGATCCGGGCGATCGACAACGGGCTGGTGATGGCGCGGATCGACGCCAACTGGTTCCGCTTCGCGATCGGGGCGCTCACCATCATCGCCGTGATCCTCAACACCACCGTGCGCCAGCGCGCGCGCCGCATGCGGTAGGCCCGGCCATGACCGAAGCGCTCGTCGAGCATGCGCAGCCGAAAAGCAGCTTCGTCCGGCCGAGTGCCAAGGCGCTGGTGCGGTGCGAGGGGCTGGAGAAGTGGTATGGCGGCGTGCACGCGCTCAAGGGCGTGGATTTCCACGCCGAGCCGGCGGAGGTCGTGGGACTGGTCGGCGACAACGGCGCGGGCAAGTCGACCCTGATCAAGCTGCTCTCGGGCGCGCACCAGCCCGACTCGGGGCGGATCTTCGTCGAGGGCAAGGAGGTGCGGCTGTCCTCGCCGCGGGTGGCGATGAGCCTCGGCATCGAGACCATCTACCAGTACACGGCGATGGTCCCGCAGATGTCGATCGCCCGGAACATCTTCATCGGCCGTGAGCCCCTGACGCGCTGGCAGGTGGCCGGGATCGGGCTGATGGACCGCGGCCGGATGGCCGAGCACGCGGTGCGCTCGCTGACCAACATCGACCTGCGCTCGCGCTCGCCCGAGACCACGGTCGAGGAGCTGTCGGGCGGGCAGCGCCAGGGTGTCGCGATCGCCCGCGCGATGTACTTCAAATCCAAGCTCCTGATCCTCGACGAGCCGACCAATCATCTTTCGGTCAAGGAGACCAACAAGGTCCTCGACTTTGTGGTGGCGCTGCGCGAGCAGGGCATCGCCTCGATCTTCATCAGCCACAACCTGCACCACATCTACCCGATCGCCGACCGCATCGTGGCCATGGCGCGCGGCGAGAAGATCGCCGACCTGCGCAAGGGCGACACGACGATCGAGGGGCTGACCGACCTCATCGTCTGAGGCGGGGGCGGAGGAACGGGCCATGCCGGCACGCAAGGTCAGGATCTACCAGGAGGACTGGCTGCCGTTCCAGAACCTGCCGGCGGCCGTGGCCGCGTTCGAGCAGGCGACCGGGATCGGGGTCGAGCTGGCCTGGGACAAGGTCGGCGTCGGCACCATCGAGCACATGTTCGACCAGATGCACCGCTCGTTCGGCGACGACGACCCGCCGTTCGATCTGGTCTGCATGGACGAGGTGCTGCTGCGCGCCTATGCGCGCGGCGGCCGCGTGCAGGAGCTCGATGCCTGGATGGCACGCGATGGCGTCACGCTCGACGACTACACGCCGGCCACGGTGGGCGCCGCGACCTACCAGGACACCTGCATCGGCCTGCCCTGCGTCAATGTCAGCAGCATGCTGCTCTACCGGCGCGACCTGCTCGACCGATACGGCCTGCCGGTCCCCGCCTCATGGGACGAGCTGAAGCAGGTGGGCATCGTCCTGCAGGAGGCGGTCCGCCGCGATACCGGGCGCGACTTCTGGGCCTATCAGACCCGTGGCGCTGGTGGCGGCGGTCATTCGGTCTGGAGCATCGGCTCGTTCCTGGGCTCCTTCGGAGCGCGCTGGCTGGAGGGCGAGCACCAACCCGGGCCGGTCACCGAAGCCAAGGTCGCGGCCATGGCGTGCTACGCCGACCTGCTCGCAACGGTCGCACCGCCCGACCAGCCGCATCTCAGCTTCGTCGAGATGCGCAGCGCCTTCGCCGAGGGTCGCGTCGGCATCATCATGGACGTGGGCATGGAATATGCCCACGTGCTCGCGACCAACCCCGAGCTGGCCGAGAAGAGCGGCGTGGCACTGGTGCCGGCCGGCCCGAGTGGGCGGGCGCCGAACCTCTACTCGCCATTGTGGGCGATCCCGAAGGCATCGCCGGTCGCGGCGGAGGCCTGGGAGCTCGCCAAATGGCTGTGCAGTCCGCGCCAGCTCCTCGAGGACGGGCTGCGGTCGAACGCGCTCGAGACGGCGCCGCTGTCCGTGCTCTACAGCCCCGAGTTCGATCGGCACTTCCGCGCCGACATCCTGGCCGTGGCGCGCGCGACCCGGGCCATCGCGCGCGAGGAGCGCCCGTTCGGTGATCTCGGCATCGAGGCGTGCACGATCGTCGGCGACACCACGCACGAGTTGCTGCTCGGCCGCTTGACCCCGCGGACCGCGGTCGAGCGCATCGTCGCGCAGCTCGATCAACTCGCCCAAAGCAACTGAGGATCGAGACCATGGAGCACAAGGGCAGGACGGCACTCGTCACCGGCGGCACGGGTGGCCTGGGCGAGGTCGAGTGCGAGGCGCTGGCCCGCGCTGGCGCCAACGTGCTGATGCTCGACATCAAGGAGGGTCACAAGGCCGACGAGGTCAACGCGCGGCTGTCGGCGGATGCCGGTCGGGTGCGCTTCATCGCGTGCGATCTGGCGGACCCGCAGGCGACCAAGGATCTGGCCGTGCAGCTCGACGCCGAGGCCGGCGGCATCGACATCGTGATCAACAACGCCGCCATCAACCCGCTCAAACCGATCGACGCCTACGACCTCGCCGAGTGGCAGAAGGTGCAGGACGTCAACGCCACCGCGGCGGTGGCGCTGGCCATGGCCTGCGTGCCGTCGAT
The DNA here is from genome assembly GCA_050246385.1 of Geminicoccaceae bacterium. Taxonomy (GTDB): domain Bacteria; phylum Pseudomonadota; class Alphaproteobacteria; order Geminicoccales; family Geminicoccaceae; genus Benzoatithermus. Next base: position 3,784 of record JBFWWD010000025.1, on the reverse strand, counting down.
GAAGCGCAAGGGCTGGGGCCAAATCATCAACATCTGCTCGGTGACGCTCAACGGCGGCTGGGGCGACTTCACCTCCTATGTCGGCTCGAAGGGGACGCTCCTTGGCCTGACCAGGGCGATGGCGCGTGAGCTCGGCCCGTTCAACATCCGCGTCAACGCGGTGAGCCCGGGTGCCATCCCGACGGCGCTGGAGCGCGAGGTCTGGGCCGACCAGCTCGAGACCTACGTCAAGTTCCTGGTCGACCATCAGGCGCTGAAATATCGCGGCAGCCCCGAGGACATCGCCGAGGCGATCCTGTTCCTGATCTCGGACAAGGCGCGGTTCATCACCGGCCAGAATCTCGGCGTCGACGGCGGCTGGTGGATGCACTGAGCCGGGCGATGTCCACCCTCGCGGCCGGGGACGCCACGCGGATCTACCCGACCCGCGGCGTGCACGGGCGGCTGGTCGAGCAGATCGGCCGCCGCATCCTGGGGGGCGAGCTGGCCCCGGGTGCCATGCTGCCGCGCGAGGCCGAGCTGGTGCGGGATCTCGGCATCTCACGCACGGCCGTGCGCGAGGCGATCAAGGTGCTCGCCGCCAAGGGCCTGATCGAGAGCCGGCAGAAGCTCGGCATGCGGGTGCGGCCGGAGCGGGCCTGGAACCTGCTCGACCCGGACGTGCTCGCCTGGCAGGCGGCCTCCGGCCCCTCGCCCGAGCTGATCGAGCATCTGGTCGAGCTGCGGCGGATGATCGAGCCCGCGGCAGCCCGCCTCGCCGCGACACGGCACAGCGGCGAGCAGCTGGCGGCACTGTCGGCGGCACTCGCCGACATGTCGGCGGCGGTCGATGACCCGCTCGCCTACTATCACGCCGACCTCGCCTTCCACCGTGCCGTGTTTGCGGCCTCGGGCAATCCGTTCGTCGTCCGGTTGGGCGCCATCGTCTCGGCCGTGCTCGAGGTCAGCTTCCGGCTACAGCGGCGCTCGCTGATACCAATGAGCCTGGGGCTAGCCATGCACGAGGGCGTGCTGGATGCGATCCGGGCCCGCGATGCCGACGCGGCGGAGCGCGCCATGCACGAGATCATCGAGGAGGCGCGGATCGAGCTCGCGCACGCCACCGGAGCGCCCGCATGAAGATCACCAGCCTCGAGACCATCCGGCTGCTCGAGTTCCCGAACATCCTGTGGCTGCGGGTTCATGGCGAGGACGGCCTCTATGGCCTTGGCGAGACCTTCATGGCGGCAGCCGCGGTCGAGGCGTTCCTGCACGAGATCGTGGCGCCGCGCATCCTCGGCACCGACGCGCACGCGATCGACCTGATCGCGTCGAGGCTCTACGGCTATCTCGGCTTTCGCTCGACGGGGGTGGAGACGCGGGCCGCCTCGGCGGTGGACATCGCCCTGTGGGACCTTTGGGGCAAGGCGACGAACCAGCCGGTGGTCCAGCTTCTAGGCGGGCGCACGCGAGAGAAGATCCGCACCTACAATACCTGCGCCGGTTATCAGTATATCCGCGACACTCGCCTGCAGCAGGTCGAAAACTGGGGCTTGGGGCAGAATGCCGGGCCTTATGAGGATCTGGAGGCCTTCTTGCACCGTGCCGACGAGCTCGCCCTGTCGCTGCTGGAGCAGGGCATCACCGGCATGAAGATCTGGCCGTTCGATCCGGCGGCGGAGGCCTCGGGCGGGCACTACATCTCCGGCCCCGACCTCGACCGTGCCTTGGAGCCCTTCCGCAAGATCCGCAGTGCGGTCGGCGACAGGATGGACATCATGGTCGAGTTCCACTCCATGTGGAACCTGCCCACCGCCATCCGCATCGCCCGGGCGCTCGAGCCGTTCGACACCTTCTGGCATGAGGACCCGATCAAGATGGACGCGCTGGCGGACCTGTCGGCTTACGCCGCCGCCAGCCGCGCCCCGGTCTGCGCCTCGGAGACGCTGGCCTTCCGCCAGTCGTTCCGCGAGCTGATGGAGGCGCGTGCCACCGGCATCGTCATGCTGGATCTCTCCTGGTGCGGCGGCCTGTCCGAGGCCAAGAAGATCGCCACCATGGCCGAGGCGTACCACCTGCCGGTGGCACCGCACGACTGCACCGGCCCCGTGGTGCTCGCCGCCTCCACCCACCTCTCCTGCAACGCGCCCAACGCTCTGATCCAGGAATCGGTCCGCGCCTTCTACACGGGCTGGTACCGGGAGCTGGTGACGGCGCTGCCGGAAGTGAAGGACGGCATGATCGCCCCGCCGCCTGGTCCAGGTCTCGGGATGGACCTGCTGCCGGACATCGCCGCGCGCAAGGATGCGGTGGTCAGGGTCTCCACGCCGGAATGACGTCGGTCCGGCTGAAGTCGTCGCCTTTATACAGCAACGGTGCCGAGAGGGATCGCGCGAGGGCGTATGCGAACAGGTCGCCGAAGTTCAGCACGGCTGGGGCAGCTCCGCGCCCCTGGCCGAAGCGGCGCATGCCGTCCTTGGCAAGGCCGAGCTGGCGCTCGTCCATGCCGGCATTCACCACGGCGTACAGCGCGAACAATCGGTCAAGATCTTTCCACCTGCGCACGCCGAAGCGGACATGGACCAGACGGAACAGCTCGACGGCCGATCCGGTGGCAATGAGAGTGTGGGTGCTGCCTGCGAGCAGCCTCATGAAATCCGGTGCCTCGGGCTCGCCGAACACAATGGCGAGCACGGCCGACGTATCGATGATCAACGTCAAAGGATGGGCTGGCCGTTCTGATCATAGAGGAAGTCATGATTGGAGCTTCCTTCCGGCCAATCGCGCCTGAAGCGCTTCTGAATGGCACGGACCTCCTCGTCGCGCGCCGCCTCGGCCCGCTCGATGCGCTCGCGCTCGCTCTCCAGCGCCTGGCGCACCAGATCGGTCACCGAGCGGCGACTCCGGCGAGCCAGATCCTTGGCAAGTTCGGCGACACCGGCATCCTTGATGTAGAGAGGCATAGGTCTTGCCCTAGGATATCCCTTGGTCTGGAGAATATACGAAGCGCGAGCTCATTGCAAACCTGGTGCAAGGCTGGGGCCGTATGATTTCAGCCAACCCGATCGATCTCGCCCTCGGCGACCTTCAGCTCACGATCATCCCAAAGATCGGCGGCGGGGTGGCGCGGCTGGACTGGCGGGATGTGGCGATCCTGCGGCCCTGGGATGGTATCTCCGACGATCCGAACGCGCTCGGCTGCTATACGCTGCTGCCCTGGTCGAACCGGATCTCGGGCCGCGGGATCGAGGCCGGGGGACGGTTCTGGCCGTTGCGGGCGAATTGGCCGGGCGCGCCATACCCGATCCACGGCGAGGGCTGGCAGCGGCCGTGGCGCGTGGAGCGGCGCACGGATGCGGAGGTCGTGCTGGGGCTGGAGAGCGACGGCCAGCCGCCGTTCGACTATCGGGCGCTGCTGACCTATGCGCTCGCGCACGACGCCCTGACCATGCGGCTCGCCGTGGAGCATCGCGGCACGGCCGCCGTGCCCTACGGCCTGGGCTTCCATCCCTGGCTGCCGCGGACGCCGGGCACGCGGCTGGAGCTGCCGGCGAGCGAGGTGTGGCTGGAGACGGCCGATCACCTGCCGGCCGGCAAGGTACCGGTGTCCGCCCGGCCGGACTGGGACTTCAGGCGAGAGCGCCCTTTGCCCGACGCCTGGATCAACAACGCGTTCTCGGGCTGGCCCGGCACGGCACGGGTGAGCTGGCCCGAGCGCGGCCTGCGGCTGACCGTGACCGCCACCCCCGAGCTCGACACCTGCATCCTCTACTCGCCCGACCGGGACGCGACCTTCTTCTGCCTC
>JBFWWD010000024.1:0-35777 GCA_050246385.1 Geminicoccaceae bacterium | reverse complement strand
GCGATCGCCGCCACATCCTTGCCCTTGAAGTCGTCATAGGACTTGATCCCGTCGGGATTGCCCTTCTCGACCAGCACCACCGGCCCGTACCACCAGGCCGGCCCGGAGAAGCTGATCACCTTCACCCGGTCCGGGTTGACGTGGATGTTCTGCCCGATCACGTCGGTGCGCTTGGACAGGAGCGAGGGCACCTGCTCCGCCCACTTCACCCACTCGTACCTGACGTCCTTGATGCCGAGCCATTCGGCGACCGCGTTGTTGATCTCGACGTCGATGCCGCTGGCGGTGTTGGTCGCCGGGTCGAGCATCGAATGTGGCGCGATGTTCGACTGGCCGATCGTGATGCCGTTCTGGATCGCCCGGTCGAGCGAATCGTCGCCACAGTTCTCGAACTGCGGCCCGTACTCGTTGAACAGCTTCTGCTCCTGGGCATGGAGCGGTTGCCCCACGACCAATGCCAGCGCCGCGCCCAAGGCGGCAAAGCCGAGAATCGATCTGCGCATCCTGGTTCCCCCTCTGGTTGTCCGCGACCTCAGTCGCACACGAGATGCCTCACGACGATCTTCCTGCTTGCGCGCCGTCCAGATCCGGACCTCTCGGCAAGCCCCACGCGTCATTCTGGGCGCGCGGCCTTCAGCGCATCAAGGCCGGCCCTCATCGCCTCCGCGAAAATCCAGATATCGCCGGAATAGGTGACGAGCCGGAAGCCGGCCTCGATCCACGCGATCCCCGCCGCCACGCTGGGAGAGGAACAGCCGGCCGCCTTGCCGTGCTTGCGACAGGCGCGAACGACGGCGTCGCGGGCGGCGATGAACTCCGGGCGGTCGAACTGCCCCGGTATCCCGAGCGACACCGAGAGATCGGTGTGGCCGACAAAGCCGACATCGATCCCGGGCACGCCCAGGATCTCATCGGCATTGGCCACGCCCTTGGCGGTCTCGATCTTGACCATGAGCAGGGTGCTCCCGTTGGCACGCGCCATGGTCGCCGCCGGGTCGCCCACGGCGTAGTCGTCGTGCGCCACGCCGAACGCCGAGCCGCGACGGCCATGGGGCGGATAGCGGGTCGCGGCCACCAGGGCCTCGGCCTGCTCCCGGGTTTCCACAACGGGGATCAGGAGACCTTGGGCGCCGAGATCGAGGCAGCGGCCGACATTCTCGAAAGCACCGCTCGGCGGGTTGACCACGGCCACCATGCCGGCCGCGCGCGCAGCCGCGATCTGCTGCTTGACCGTCTCGAAGCCCCAGCCGCTGTGCTCCATGTCGAGGATCAGGAATTCCGCCCCGGTGCCGGCGACGATCCGGGCGATGCCCGGGCTGGCGAACTCGAACAGCATGGTGCCGAAGGCGAGCCCGCCCGCGGCGAGCCTCTGCTTGACCGGATTTCCCTGCATGGCCGCTTTCTCAGTCGCGCACGAGGTATTTCTCGACGATCTCCATGTTGGGCTCCACGCCGAGGCCCGGCTCCTCGGGGACGAGCATGCAGCCGTCCACGAGCTTGATCGGATTGCGTGCGAGCGCGCGGCTTATCTCCGACGGCTCGACGCAATACTCCAGCACCAGCGCGTTCGGGACCGCGGCCAGGAAATGCAGCGAGGCCGCGGTGTTGATGTCGGTGGTGAAATTGTGGTTCGCGACCGGGATGCCGCGCTGATGGGCATACTCCGCGATCTTCAGGGACTGGGTGATCCCGCAGCGGGTCATGTCGATCTGGGCAAGTCCGATGCCGCCTTCGTCGATCAACCGCCGGAAGCCGCGGACGGTGCACTCCTCCTCGCCGGCGGCGAGGCGCTGGATGATGTGGCGGCTGACTTTGGCGTAGCCGTCGAGATCGTCCGGCGGCAGCGGCTCCTCGATCCAGAACAGGTTGAACGGCTCGAACAGCCTGGCACGCTGGATGGTCGTGGTCGCGTCCCAGACCAGGCCGACATCGAGCATCAGGTCGAACTCGTCACCAGCCGCCTTGCGCATGGCGTCGAGGAACAGGCAGTCGGTCTTGGCGTCCTTGCCGAACGGCTCCCAGCCGAACTTGGCGGCGGTGAAGCCCTCGCCCTTGGCCTTGCGCACCCGCTCGGCGTTGGCCTCGGGCGTGAACTGCATCATGTTGGAGGCATAGACGCGCAGCCGGTCGCGGTAGCGGGCGCCGATCACCTGCCAGACCGGCATCTTAAGCGCCTTGCCCTTGATGTCCCACAAGGCGAGGTCGATCCCGGCCATCGCCTGGATCACCGCTCCCTCGCGACCGTAGTAGAGCGTGGCCTGGTACATCTTGTGCCAGAGCCGCTCGATCTCCATCGGGTCCTCGCCGATCAGGATCGCGCGCAGTCCGGTGACGATCGTGTGCGACATCGGCGCCTCGACGATCGCCTTGACCACCCAGGGGCAGCCGTCGACCTCGCCCCAGCCGACGATCCCGACATCGGTGGTGATGCGGATCAGGAGCGCGTCCTGCGAGCTGTCGGTGCGCGCCTTGATCTCCGGCAGGCGGAGATAGAGGGCTTCGACATTGGTGATTTTCATGGCACCTCCCGGAGGGGTTAAAACGTTGACTCGGACGAGCCGCGGCGCCGCGGCCCGGAGGGATCGAGATGGCCGCAACACCCGAGCTCGTGGTCGACTGCCGCGGTGCGCTGCTCGAGAACCCCTTGTGGGAGCCCGAGACCGGTCTGGTCTGGTTCCTCGATCTGCTTGGCCCCGCCATCCACCGCTACGATCCGCTCCGCAACCGGCACGAGCGGTTCGCGCTCGACGGCAGCAAGCCGCTGGGCTGTCTCGTGCGGGGGCCGGGTGAGGGCAGCTTCCTGCTCGCCCGACGTGAGGGCATCTTCCGGCTCGATCCGGACTCGCTCGAGACGGCGTTCTGGACCGACCCCAACGCCCGCTTCATCGATACGGCCTGCAACGACGGCAAGATCGGCCCGGACGGGGCGCTGTGGCTGTGCGTCGACGATCTCGCCGAGCAGGAGCCGCGCGGCGTGCTGTGGCGGGTGGCACCCGACGGGAGCGCCGCGGTGATCGACGCGGGCTTCGCTGTCGGCAACGGCCCGGCCTTCGCGCCCGACGGCCGGACGATGTACTTCGCCGACAGCATGGGTGCGCGCATTCTTGCCTATGATCTCGTGCCCGAGCTGGGCGAGGTGCGCTCGCGGCGCGTGTTCGCGACGCTCGGGGGCGAGGCCGGCTTCCCCGACGGGATGACCGTCGACGAGGAGGGTCATCTGTGGGTCGCGCACTGGGGCGGCAGCCGGGTCAGCCGCTATGCGCCGGATGGCGGCGTCGAGCGCGTAATCCCCCTGCCGGTGCCCAACGTGACCAGCGTCGCATTTGCAGGGGCGGACCTGACCACGCTCTATATCACGACAGCCCGGGAGGGCATGACGCAGGAGCAGCTCGAGACCGCGCCACAAGCTGGCGGCCTGTACCGTTTGGAAATCGGGATCCGGGGCCGGCCCGAGCCGGCCATGCCTGCCTGACGAGGCGTCGGTTGCCATGATGGGCAGGGTAGGCGCCGGCCGCATGATCAGAAGGTCGCGCTCACGCCGCCGTCGACCAGCAGCACCTGCCCGGTGACGTAGCGGCTGTCCTCGGAGCACAGGAAGAAGGCGGGGCCGGCGATGTCGTCCGGCTTGCCGGCGCGACCCACCAGAATGCGGCCGTACTTCAAGTAGATGTCCTTGAACCAGTCGGTGTCGTGCTCGTGGCCGCTGCTATCCGGGAGGATGGCCATGCGCGTGTCGATGAAGCCCGGGGCGATGGCGTTCACGTTGATGCCGCGCTTGCCGAGGTCGGCCGCGAGCGCGCGGGTGAAGTTGGCGATCCCGCCCTTGGCGGTGGAGTAGGAGATCGAGTCCGGCTGGCCGCGCTCGCCCATGATCGAGCCGATGTTGAGGATCCGGCCCCAGCCCGCGGTCATGAACGGCAGGAGCGCCATGGCGCAGAGCACGGCGCCGGTGAGATTGATCCGCAGCACCCGCTCGAAATGGGCCAGGGTCAGCGCATCGATCCCGGTCGTGTCGAGGATGGCGGCGTCGTTGACCAGGATGTGCACGGTGCCGAGCCGGGTCCCGGCCAGCGCGGCGAGCGTCGCGACCGACTCCTCGCTGCCCACATCGACCTCGAACGGCAGGACCGAATAGCCGAGCGCCGACATGCGCAGCGCCTCGCGCGAGGCCGCCGGGCGGTCGATGTCCGCCATTACGACGAAGGCCCCCTCGCGCGCCAGCCGCTCGGCGATGGCGAGGCCGATGCCATGCCCGGAGCCGGTGACGATGGCGTTGCGGCCGGCGAGGGGCTTCGGCGGCGCCATGTCCTCAGGCCACGCTGTAGCGATTGAGAGCATCGCGGTTCAGCTCGAACCCGAGCCCGGGCCGGCTCGGCAGTGGAATCTCGCCGTCGACCAGCCGCAGATCCTCGGTCGCCAGCTCCTTGCGCAAGGTCTCGAAGCACAAAGCGGGCGGCAGATACTCGATGAAGGCGCAGTGCGGCTGGGTAAAGGCGAGATGCGCCGTGGCCGAGATCGAAATGCCGGTCTTCCAGCAGTGCGGCACGACGGTCAGCCCCCGCTCCGCCGCCATCTCGCACACGGCCCTGGCCTCGGTCAGCCCGCCGACCCGGCCGACATCGGGCTGCGCCACCTGCACCTTGCCGCGGTCCATGAGCTCCTTGAACTCGTGCCGGGTCGCGAGCCACTCGCCCGACGCGATGCGCATGGGTGCTGCCTCGGCCAGCTTGCGGTGCTCGTCGAGGCTGTCGGCCCAGATCGGCGTCTCGAGGAAGAAGAGGTCGAACTCGGCCCAGTCCTTCACCACGGCGAGGCAGGTCGCGGCGTCCTCCCAAAGATACTGCACATCGATCATCAGCGTGACGTCGGGGCCGAGCGCCTTGCGCACTGCGGCCACGACCTCCGTGTGTCGGTTATAGCCCTCGTGCAGGCCGGAATGGGCGTAGGGCCCGTTCATCGTCACCTCGGACTTCACCGCCTTGAAGCCCAGGCCTTTGGCCTTGACCGCCGACTCCACGAGGGCGTCGCGATATTCCTCGAAGCTGTGCCCGGCCGGCTGCAGCGACGCATAGGGCACCACCGCGGGGCGGACGGCACCGCCGAGCAGCTCGTGGACAGGCTTGCCGAGGGCCTTCCCCTTGAGGTCCCAGAGCGCCATCTCGACGGCACCCAGGGTGTGCACGACCGCTCCCCGGCGCCCGTTCATCGCGGTGCCGAGATAGATCCGACGCCAGATCCCCTCGATATCGAACGGGTCGGCGCCCTGCAGCAGCTCCTTCATGCACAGGCCCATGGTGTGCGTGCCCGGCGCCTCCAGGCACGCCTTGGCGATCCATGGGTTGACGTCGCTCTCGCCGATCCCTTCCAGCCCGTCCTCCGTGCGCAGGATGACGACGAAGCTGTCCTGCGCCGAGCTGGTGAAGCGCGGGTCGTAGTTGGGGGCGAGGAGGACGTGGCTCTCGACCGAAGCAATCCTCATGAGGGTGCGGCCTCGGTACTCGGCATCCGCATGATGTGGCGCTCGACCTCGCGGTCCAGTTCGTCAGGCGAGCTCTCCAGAAGTGCTGTCAGCAGCTCGCGATGCTCCTCGCCGAGATGCACCCCGGACCATTCCGGCCGGGTCTCGCGCCCGAACACGATCAGCACGTGCCGTGCCAAGGCTTCCCACAAGGTCACGACGATGCCGTCGCCGCCCGCCACGACCACGCTTCGATGGAAGGCGAGGTCGGTCTTGATGCCTTGCAGCCAGTTTTGCTGCGCCGTGTGCCGCTCCATCTCGGCGATCAGCCGTCGAAGCTCGTGGGTTCGGGCCGGCTCGGCCCGGAGCACCGGCACGGCGTCGCGAAACGCCAAGCGCTCCAGCGCGATCCGCGCCCTGCGTACCGACGCCGACCAGGCTTCGTCGATCGGCGCCACCCGCGTGCCGCGATGCGGCTCGGCTGTGAGAATTCCCTGGGCGCAGAGCGTCTTCATCGCCTCGCGCAGAGGCACGCGCGAGACGGCGAGGCTGGCGGCGACATCCTGCTCGACCAGCCTCTGTCCGGAGGCCAGCCTGCCCGCCGCCACGGCCTCGACGATGCGGTCCGCGACCGTGGCCGACCGGCTCGGCGGGACGACCGGTGTGAAAGTTTCGAGGTCGGGCAGCAGCGAGCCCAGGGACTGTTCCTCCCGAATACTGTATACAGTTTGTGGCTGGTCGGGAGCGCCTGTCAACCGGCTTGTCGGACCTCGAGGCTCATCGCCCCTGCCAGCCGCTGCCCCGGCGCCAGCAGCTGGACGCCATGCTGCTCGATACCCGCCGCCATCAGGTTGAAGCCGTCATTGGCGTTGCTCACCGGCTCGACGCACAGGAAGTCCTCGTCGGCGGTCGAGAACAGCTGCACGAACCGGAACAAGGGATCGGCCGTGATCTCGACCGCGAGTCCGCGATCCGCCCAACTGAGCTCCGCCTTGCCGGCCCAGCCTGGAAACGAATCGTCGACGACCAGAGCGGCCGCCGCGCGCGGCTCGGCGAAGCTCCAGTCCGGCGGCACCGGCAGCACCGCCGGTCCGTCGCGGTCGAGCGGGCGCCGCGACCAGACGCCGCCTGCCGCAAGGTGGAGGCGGAGCCCGCGCCGATCGGGAAAATAGGGGTGCACGCCGATCCCGGCCGGCATCGGCCGATCCCCCAGGTTCGTGACCGAAACCCCGATCGTCACCCTGCCACGATCGAGGGCGATGCGCTGCTCGGCGAGATAGGGGAAGGGGAAGGGGAAGGCGCCTGACCGCGGCAGGTGGTGGTAGCGTAGGATGGCTGTGTCCGTCCTATGGTCGACCGCCTCCCAGACTGCGACCCAGCCCTCTCCGTGGATGGGCTCGGGCTCGTTCGGGTGAGTGCGCGCGAGCCGATGTTCGATTCCGTCGAAGGGGAACCGCCCGCCCACGACCGGCCCTGAATAGGGCACGAGCGGAAAGCAGGCGGCCTCGGTCGGGTCGCGCGCGACCGCGCCGGGATCGCCACGCCGCAGAACATCGACGCCACCGCAGGTGAGCCGGACGATCGCGGCTCCCGCCTCCGGCAGGAGAGCGAGCGACAGATCACCCCGGCTGAGCTCGAGCATCCGCGGTCAGACCACGCCCAGCACACCCAGCAGCTCGACCATCGGCGCCACACCGTCGTCCGGCTGCACCAGCACGCCGGCCCTGCCGCCGAAGACCGTCGCCTGCGCCTCGCGAACTTTGTCGTTGCTCATCCCCGTGCATCCTCCGGCGGCGTCGAGCGGACGCCCCCCGCCCACATCACAGACGATGCATGCCGAGATATCCGGCGAGGGCCACGGGTCTTGGCCTAGAGCATTTTCGCGCTGACCGGAATCTGTTCCCGATTCACAGGCGGGGCAGGACGTGATTCATGCTTCTCGGTTCAAGTCCGATCCGAGGTGGCGTGATGGCGTGGAAGTCTGGGCAGAGCTATTCGGCGGATCTGCGCAGCCGGGTGCTGGCGGCGGTCGACGCTGGTGTTCCGGCCAGGGCGGCGGCGGAGCGGTTTCGGGTCAGCGTGTCCTACATCTACAAGGCACTGAGCCGCCGGAACGAGACCGGTGAGAGCGAGGCGCGGCCGCAGCGCAACCACCAGGAGCTCAAGCTGGCGGCGCATCACGAGGCGATCGCCGCCGCGGTGGCGCGGCAACCGGACGCGACCCTCGACGAGCTGCGCGCCTGGCTTTTGGCGACCCACGGCGTCGGCGCCAGCCTGGGCCCGATGCACAAGACGCTGGCCCGGCTCGGGCTGACGCTGAAAAAAAGTCGCTCCGGGCCGAAGAGCAGGGCCGGCCCGAGCTTGCCGCCCAGCGCGCCCTGTGGCGGGCCGGGCAGGACCAGCTGAACCCGCAACGGCTGGTGTTCGTCGATGAGACCGGTGCCGCCACCAACATGGCCCGGCGCTACGGACGCGGCCCGCGCGGCAGGCGGGTGGACGGGCCGGTGCCGCACGGGCACTGGAAGAGCACGACCTTCGTCGGTGGGCTCACCACCCGCGGCCTCGTCGCCCCCTACGTCACCGACGGCGCCATGAACGGCACCATCTTCAAGGCCTGGGTCGAGCAGATGCTCGCCCCCACGCTGCGGCCGGGCGACATCGTGATCATGGACAATCTGCCCGCCCACAAGGTCGCCGGCATCCAAAAGGCGATCACCGACCGCGGCGCCGAGCTGCGCTACCTGCCGCCCTACTCCCCCGACCTCAATCCGATCGAGCAGGCCTTCGCCAAGCTCAAGGCCCTGCTGCGCAAGGCCGCCGAGCGCACCGTCCAAGGTCTGTGGAACCTCATCGGCCAACTGCTCGAGCTGTTCCCACCCGCCGAGTGCGCCAACTACCTCGTCAACTCAGGCTATCCACGCTCAGCGTGAAAATGCTCTAGAGAACCCCGAACTGGTCGAACACCTCGCGCAGCGTGCGCCCGGCGCGCAACTCGTCGCGGGTGCGGTTCTCGGCCGCCACCTTCTCGAGCGCCTTGGCGAACGTCTCCTCGGCCGCCGCCTGCGGAATCACCACCACCCCGTCCGCGTCGCCGAAGACCCAGTCACCGGTCGACACCGCGACGCCGCCGCAGACCACCCGGCAGTCCATCTCCATCATCTTGCCACGGCCCTTGCTGTCGAGCGGGCCGATGCCGCCGTGGAACACCGGGAAGCCCATCTCGCGGATCGGCTTCACGTCCCGGATCAGACCGTCGGTCAGGCAGCCCGTGGCCCCGCGCACCTGCGATGCCGTGGTGAGCAGCTCGCCCCACGGGGCGATCCGGTCGGTCGGCCCGCCGCAGGCGAACACCGCCACGTCGCCGGGCTTCAGGTCGTCCACCAGCGCGATCTCGACCTCGTAGGGGTCCTCGCCGTCCGCCACCTGGTAGCGCGGCATGTAGAGCCCGGTGCGCGCCCGGCCAAACAGCACCAGGGTGTCGTCGAGCGGCCGCACGAACGGCTTGAGCGCCTGCTCCATCAGGCCGAGCCCATCCATCGTGTCGGACAACACCGCGCTGTAGAGCTGCTGGACGATCCGCTCGCGTTGCTCGGGCGTCATTCCTGTCCTCCTCCCATGTTTGCACGACATTCTGCTGGTCACACCGCTGCCACGCGGACAGCGATGCTGCCAAGCAGGATCAGCGTCGTCCGGCTCGACGACTGTGGCGAGTTCGGTACGCAGCATCTGTGGTAGAGGCAAGTGCGGTGTGCCGCCTGGGCCGGCCATCGGCAGGGGCCTGCACCTCTGGTGGTGCTGGGCGGCCAAGAGCCCGTGGCATCAGGTCAGCCGAGGGGCGGGTTCATGCGCTCGGAAAGCGCTGCATCGGCCTTCCCCGACGGGACGAATCCCAATGTCGCGGCATGTCCCGGCACCCCGCGACAAAAGGAGACATATTGCAGCTCCGAGCGATAAGATATAGAAAAGATGACTGTCGTCATAGAAAAGTCAACGTGAGGCCGAGACTCCCGTCAGGAAGACGGCACGGCAGCGCTCGCATCAACTATCGAAAGAAGTGATGGCCGCATGATTTCGACGATGACTGTCAACGAGCGTCGAGTCGCTTTCTTCATATCCATCCTTCTCGCAGCATGCGGTCTCGCCCTTGCGGGGGCCGGGCGCCACGATGCGCTGGGCGCACAGGGGTTCATCATTTTCTTCGCGGGCCTCGCTGGCGTGTTCGCCGTCATCCGTGGCTACGACGATCCAGAACCGAGCCCCGAACGCCTGTCGACCTACTATGACGAGCCCATCAAGGCCGGCATCATCATCGCGATGGTATGGGCCATCGTCGCCATGTTCGTTGGTGATTGGGTGGCGTGGCTGCTCGCCTATCCCGAGATGACCTTCGACGCCACCTGGGCGACGTTCGGCCGGTTGCGACCGATCCATACCACGGGGATAATCTTCGGTTTTGGCGGCAACGCGCTGATCGCCACGTCCTTCCACGTCGTGCAACGCACGTCGCGCGCGCGCCTGCCGGACCAGCTCAGCCCCTGGTTCGTGCTCGCCGGTTACAACCTTTTCTGCGTGCTGGCCGTCAGCGGCTATCTGGCGGGCATCACCCAGTCCAAGGAGTATGCCGAACCGGAGTGGTACGCCGATATCTTGCTGGTGGTCGTATGGGTCGCCTACTTCGTGCTCTATCTGCGCACGCTTGCCCACCGCAAGGAACCTCATATCTATGTCTCCAACTGGTATTACCTGGCATTCATTCTCGTGGTGGCGATGCTCCACATCGTCAACAATCTCGCCCTGCCCCTCTCCTTTGGCACCGCCAAGAGTTACACGATCTTTTCTGGCGTCCAGGACGCCATGGTGCAGTGGTGGTACGGCCACAACGCGGTCGCCTTCTTCCTGACCGCCGGCTTTCTCGCCATGCTCTACTATTATCTGCCGAAACGTGCCGGTCGACCGATCTACTCCTATCGCCTGTCGATCATCGGCTTCTGGGGCATCACCTTCTTCTACGTCTGGGTCGGCTCGCATCATCTGCACTATACCGCGCTGCCCCAATGGGTGCAGACGCTCGGCATGACGTTCTCGGTCATGCTGCTGGTCCCGTCGTGGATTGCGGCGGCCAACGCGCTGCTGACACTGAACGGTGCCTGGCACAAGGTCCGCGACGACGCCACGTTGCGCTTCATGACGGTGGCCGCCATTTTCTACGGCTTGTCGACCTTCGAGGGATCGTTCCTGGCGATCCGGCCCGTGAACTCGCTGTCCCATTACACCGATTGGACCGTCGCCCATGTCCATGCCGGCACGCTCGGCTGGAATTCGATGATCATCTTCGGGGCGATCTATTATCTCGTGCCGCAATTGTGGAAACGCCCGCGCATCTACTCGCCGAACCTGGTGGAAGTCCATTTCTGGCTCGCGGTCGCGGGTACGTTCGTCTACGTGTTCGCGATGTGGAACTCGGGCATCACCCAGGGCCTGATGTGGCGGACCTACAATGAGAGCGGCACGCTCGCCTACTCTTTCGTCGATTCGCTCGTCGCCATGCACCCATACTACATCGCCCGTGCCATCGGCGGCCTGCTGTTTCTCTTGGGCACGGCCGTCGGGCTCTACAATATCTGGATGACGATCCGCACCGCCGCCGCACCGGACGGGCGGGTCGAACGGCCCGTCGTGGCGGGGCCATCCCCGGCCGCCCTCCCGGCGGGAGAGTGACCGGCCATGTTCCAGACCCACTACAAGCTCGAGCGCTATTCGATCGGTCTCACCGTGGGCATCATCGTGGTCGCTAGCATCGGCGGCCTCGTCGAGATCGCGCCGCTGTTCACGATCGACGAGACCGTCGAGCAGGCGCCGGGCATGCGCGTCTACACGCCGCTCGAGCTCGCCGGCCGCAACATCTTCATCCGCGAAGGCTGCTATGCCTGCCACTCGCAGATGATCCGGACCCTGCGCGACGAGGTCGAGCGCTACGGGCCGTACTCGCTCGCCGTCGAATCGCAGTACGACCACCCGATGCTGTGGGGCTCGAAGCGCACCGGCCCGGACCTGGCGCGCGTCGGCGGCAAATACACCGATCAGTGGCATGTCGCCCATCTCGACAATCCGCGTGACGTGGTGCCGGAATCGAACATGCCGGCCTATCCGTTTCTCAAGCGGACGCCTTTGCGCAGCGATGACCTGCCGGAGCATCTGACCGCCCTGCAGCGGCTCGGCGTGCCCTACACGCAGGACATGATCGACAACGCCGTGGCCGACGCGTACGGCCAGGTGGCTCCCGACAGCGCGCAGGCCGAGGGCGTGAAGGCACGCTATGGCGAGGCGACCGACATCCGCACCTTCGACGGCGCCTCCGGAACGGTGACCGAGATGGACGCTCTGGTGGCCTATCTCCAGATCCTCGGCCGCCTGACCGACGCGGCTTCCCAGCAGGAGAACGTGGCAGGAGCCATAGAATAAATGTTCGACCACGAGACTCTGGTCGCTTTCGCCAAGTCCTGGGGCCTGTTCTACCTGATCGCGCTCTCGGTCGGCGTCCTGATCTACACCTTCTGGCCGGGGAACAGGAAACGCTTCGACCGGGCAAAGAACAGCATCATGAACGATGAGAACGGGCCATGGGTGTAATCGAGCGCGATCCTTATACGGGTCACGGCACGACGGGGCACGAGTGGAACGGGATCAAGGAGCTCAACACCGCCATTCCCTGGCCGATCTGGGCGTCTCTGGTCCTGACCTTGCTGTTTTCCGTCGTCTGGTGGATTCTGATGCCGGCATGGCCGCTCGGGAGGACCTATACCAAGGGTCTGCTCGGTGCCGACGTCCGGCAGAACGTCGCCGCCAGCCTGCAGGCGGCCGCTGAGCAGCGTTCCGTCTGGACGCAGCGCATCGAGTCGGAGGACTTCGCCGCCATTCAGGCCGACGATGCCCTCATGAGGGACGTCCGCGAGACGGGGCATGCGCTGTTCGGCGACAACTGCGCCGCATGCCACGGTGTTCGCGCTCAAGGTGGCCCCGGCTTCCCCAATCTCACGGACGATAGCTGGTTGTGGGGCGCGACGCCGTCGGCGGTCTTCGAGACCATTCGTGTCGGCGTGAACGCCGACCATCCCGACAGCCGGTCTGCGCAGATGGCGGCGTGGGGCCGCGACGGGGTCCTGGATCGTGATACGATCCTCGGCCTGGTGGCCTATGTCCAATCGCTTTCCCATTCCGGCGGGGACGGAGACGCGGCGGCGGAGCAGATCACCGCCGGCCGTCAGGCCTTCGCGGACAACTGCAGCGCCTGCCATGGCGAGGACGGAAAGGGCAATGCGGAGGTCGGCGCGCCCGATCTCACAGACGGCTTCTGGCTTTACGGCGGCGACGAGGCGTCGATCTACCAGTCCATCTATGGCGGCCGGCAGGGCTTCATGCCGACCTGGGAGAAGCGCCTCACCGACACGGAGCGCAAGATCCTCACGCTTTACGTGCTCGATCTCCACCGGACCACGCGATGACGGCGTTGCGCGGACGGCGCCTGGTCGTCGTGCTGGCAATCTTGGCCGGAATCGGCCTCGTTGCCGTGGCGAACGCCCACCTGGTCTGGACGTCGATGCGCTCGCAGCCCGATTGCGTCCCACATCTCAAGGCGCCCGGGCAGGACGGGGGCTTTCGCGCCGCCCAGTCGTCCTGCTGAACGCAAGGAGCTTCATCCATGGCCGTCGCACGGTATACCGACAGGCTTCCCCCGGTCATACCGGCCACCGGCGCCACGAGGACCGATTGGTGCCGCGCGGTGCCACCCGCGGCCGCTTTCACCTGGCTTCGGGCGGGGTGGCACGACTTCGCTCGGCAGCCGGGTCTCAGCCTTCTCTACGGCCTGCTCGTCTTCGCCGTTTCCGTGGTGGTCGTGGCCAGCATCCTCAATCTTGGTTATGACTACATCCTGTTTCCGGCCCTGTCGGGCTTCCTGGTGATCGCGCCGTTGGCGGCGACGGGACTCTACGAGAAGAGCAGGCGTCTGGCGGAAGGCCTGCCGGTCACGCTCGCGGACATGATGTTCGTCCGGATCCGCTCCGGGGGACAGATCGTGTTCGTCGGCCTGCTCCTCTGCCTTCTGATGATGCTTTGGAATCGTGCCGCCGTTCTCCTCTATGCCCTCTTCTTCGGGCTGCGACCCTTCGCCGGTCTCGACGACATCCTTCCTCTTCTGTTTGGAACACCCAGAGGCTGGGCGCTGCTCGTCGTCGGCAGTCTGATCGGCGGCCTGTTCGCCGCCTTCTCCTTCGCCATCAGCGTCTTCGCCATTCCACGGCTGCTCGACGAGCGCAGCGATGCCCTGACGGCGATGGGGCTGAGCATGGCTCTGGTGTGGAGCAATCTCCCGGTCATGCTGACCTGGGCGGCGATCGTGGTCGTGCTTTTCGCGCTGAGCGTGGCGACCTGCCTGATCGGGCTGATCGTCGTCTTCCCCGTCCTCGGCCACGCCACATGGCACGCCTTCGCAACGATGCGCGGGCCGAGGCCAGATGGCAGCATCGAGCCCGACCCGGGGCACACCCGACACCTCGAGACGGGCAGCCAGGGCGCGCCCAACCCCGACGGTTGGGTGCCGGGCTGATCCGGTCCGCGCCGACCACCGGCGCCCGGCCAGGCGCTGTGCGAGCGACCCGACCGAGTTCGCGTTCCAGAGCCGCACTCCGCTGATCTCGGGCAGTCTATATTCGGATCAGCCGAACCGTGGCCATGCAGACACCGACGCTGCCCAACAGGATCAGTGTCACCAACGCATTGATGTCGGGCGTGAAGCCGGTGCGCATCATCGCCCAGAGGCGGAGGGGCAGGGTGCTGTCCGTGCCGGTCACCAGCAGCGTGATCAGCGTCTCGTCGAACGACAGGGCGAAAGCGAGCACGGCTGCGGTTGCGATGGCGCTGGCCAGATGCGGCAGCAGCACGTGGCGGAAGGTCTGGAAGGCGCTGGCGCCCAGATCGGAGGACGCCTCGATCAGGCTCGGGCTCAGCGACTGCAGGCGTGCCAGCAGGATCTGGTAGACCAGCGCCAGGACGAACACGGTGTGCCCGATCGTGACCGTGATCAGCGAGCGCGGCACGCCGGTCTCGCGAAAGAAGATCAGCAGGGAGAGGCCGGTCACGATCGGCGGCAGCACGAAGGGCAGGAAGATCACCGCCTGCAGGGCCGCTCGGGGGCGACCGGGATGAGCATGATACCAGAACGCGGTCGCAAGACCGAGCAGGATGGCAAGGCATACTGCGGCGAACCCCACGAGCAGCGTGTTGCCGAGGGCCTCGATGATGCCGCGATTGCGCCAGAGGGCTGCGTACCAGTGCAGGCCGAAGCTGTCCCAGACCACCGTTCCGCGACGCAGGTCGAAGAACGACAGGAACATCGTCAGCAGGAGCGGGCCGTAGAGGACGACCAGCGCCAGCGCCGCCACGGTGCGCAGACCGAGCCGGGCATACCAGGGCAGGATCATCGGGCCTCTGCCGGTGGGCGCCCGAGCGTGTTCGCGAGCCAGAGGACCGCGAGCACGACGGCGGTCATGATCACGGCCAGCGCAGCACCGAACGGCCAGTTGAACGCCAGCCCGAACTGCGAATAGACGATTCGGCCGAAGGTGATCCCGCTCATCCCGCCGACCATCTGCGGTGTGACGAAGTCTCCGAGCGCCAGGACGAAGGTGAACGACGCGCCGATCAGCACGCCGCGCCGCGACAGCGGCCAGGTCACCCACCGGAAGGTTGCCCAGGCCGACGCACCGAGATCGGCCGAGGCCTCGAACAGCCCGCGCGGGATCCGCTCCAGCGCCACGAGGATCGGCAGGATGGTGAACGGCAGAAGCAGGATCGAAAGCGTGATCAGCACGGCCGTGAGATTGAACAGCAAGGCCTCGATCGGGGTCGAGATCACGCCCGTCCAAAGCAGAAGGCTGTTCAGCCAGCCCTGGCTGCCCAGGATGGCGCGGATCGCGTAGATCTTGATGATGTAGCTCATCAGCAGCGGCACGGCGAAGGCGAGCGTCATCGCGAGCTTGCGCCGGCCTGCCAGCGAGGCCAGCCAGATCGCCACCGGATAGCCAACCAGCACGGTGATTGCCGCAACCTCGGCCGCAAGCAGGCAGGTGCGCAGGAACACCGGCAGGAACACACCCTCGCCGAAAAAGCGCGCATAGTTGGCGAGACCGGGCTGGTGGATGATCTCGCCGCCCTCGACGCGGAACAGGCTGTAGGCCAGGAAACTCGCGAGCGGCAGCACGATCAGCACCACGGCCGGCAGCCAGGCGGCGGCGAGCCACAGGCCACGCGCCGCTGCCTGCCGTCCGGTCATGGGCTGCCGTCGCCTACTGGACCGCCGCCTTCACCTCGTTCCAGAGATCGCTGCGCTTCTGGAAATTCTCGACCGGCAGCAGATAGACCAGCTTGTCGTCCGGATTGGCGCTCGCCAGCGGGGTGACGGTGTTGCCGAACCCGTTGCGTTGGGTGAGCGCGTCGGAGATCTTCTCCTGCAGCACGAAGTTCACCCACTTCTCGGCCAGCTCGGGGTTCTTCGCCCCCTTGCTCAACGCCCAGGTGTCGAGCCAGGCGAGCGCCCCCTCCTTCGGCACGACATAGGCGATGGGCGCCCCGGAATCCTTCATCAGCTTGAGCTGCTGCTGGCCGAAATTGGCGAAGATCAGCGCCACGTCGTTGCTGTTGTAGATCTGCAGGGCTTCATCCGCCGACTGGTAGTAGCTGAGTGCGTTCTTCTGCAGCGCGATCAGCTTGCCCTTGATCTCCTCGAGCTGCGCGTCGGTGAGATCGAACGGGTTCTCGATCCCTTCCGCCAGCGCCGCGAACGAGAAATTGTGGGCGCTCGCATCGTAGAGCAGGATCTTGCCCTGGTATTTCGGGTCCCACAGCACGTTCATCGAATCCGGCGGTGGGTCGACCTTGGTCGTGTCGTAGATCAGCCCGATCGAATCGTAGGCGAACGGGATGCCGTAGACCTTGCCGTCGCGCTCGACGCCGCGAACCTGTGCCAGGTCCTTGAACTGCGGCAGCGTCTGCTGCTGGTTCGGGATCTTGGCTAGGTCGTGCGGCACGGCGAGGCCGGCGTCGATGTAGCGCTGCAACTCGGAAGTGTTGACCGCGAACAGGTCGAAATCCTCGCCCTCCGAGCCCTTGATCTTCGACCAGATCTCGTCGTCGGTCTGCGCGAAGACGACCGACACCTCGGCGCCGGTCTCCTTCTCGAACTCCGCCACCCAGTCGTCGTCGGCATAGCCCTGCCAGGCGAGGATGCGCAGCTCCTCGGCCGTGGCTGTATGCATGCCCGCAAGGAGGCCAAGGCCTGCCGTGGCGGCCAGCAGCATCATTCTCGTCAACCGATGCATGGTCCTGGTTCCCCCTGTGCTTGGCCGAAGCTGGTCAGATCCAGCCGGCGTCGACGATGAAGTTCTGCGCCGTGCACATCCTGCTGTCGTCCGCCGCCAGGAACAGCGCCATCCGCGCCACGTCCTCGGGCTGCAGCTTGTCCTTCAGGCACTGGCGCCGCGCGATCTCGGCCTCACCCTCGGCATCCAGCCACAGCCGCATCTGACGCTCGGTCATGACCCAGCCCGGCACGATCGTGTTGACCCGAATGCGGTCAGGGCCGAGGTCGCGGGCAAGGCTGCGGGTCAGGCCCTCCACCGCGGCCTTGCAGGTGGCGTAGGCCGGATAGCCGCCCTCGCTGGCGTGCCAGGTCATCGAGCCGAAATTGATGATCGAGCCGCCGCCGCTTCGCCGCATCCCCGGGATCACGGCCTGGGCGGCGAAGAACTGATGCCGCAGATTGATCGCGATGCGCTCGTCCCAATAGGCGGCGGTGACCTCCTCGATCCGGTGCCGGTCGTCGTTGGCGGCATTGTTGACCAAGACTGCGATGTCGCCGTCCCGGGCTGCGGCCTCGGCCACCGCCGCCTGCAACGCCTCGACGTCACGCAGGTCGCAGCGGACGAAACGGGGTGCCGCAACTTCCGTGGCGAGCCGGCCGCACAACGTCTCGGCAGCTTCGATCTTCAGGTCGAGGAAGGTGACCTTGGCCGCCTGACGACAGAACTGGGTGACGAGGCTGGCGCCGATCCCCGAGGCCCCGCCCGTGATCAGCACGGGCCGCCCGCGCAGGCTCGGATAAACCGCCAGCTCTCCCATCCCGTGCCCCGCCGCATCTGTACCCGACGGGATTTACCGCTAGTCTCCGGCGCGCGGCAAGCGGGGGAGGATGCATGTCGGCCGAGAAGCGATTGCGCTCCAGCACCTGGTTCGAGGGCCTGGACAAGACCGGCTTCATGCACCGCGCCGTGCAGCGCCAGCTCGGCCTGCCGGACCACGAATTCCACGGCAAGCCGATCATCGGCATCTGCAACAGCTGGTCCGACCTCAACCCGTGCAACGCCTCGCTGCGCGAGCTTGCCGATCACGTGAAGCGCGGCGTCTGGGAGGCCGGCGGCGTGCCGCTCGAGTTCCCGGCCATGTCGCTTGGCGAGGACACGCTGCGCCCCAACGCCATGCTGTTCAGGAACCTCGCCGCCATGGAGGTCGAGGAATCGATCCGCGGCAACCCGCTCGACGGCGTGGTGCTGCTGGTCGGCTGCGACAAGACCACGCCGGCGCTGCTCATGGGTGCCGCCAGCGCCGACCTGCCGACCGTCGTGGTCTCCGCCGGCCCGCTGCTCAGTGGTCGCTTCCGCGGCCAGCCCATCGGCACCAGCGACGCTTGGCGGTTCGCCGAGGAGCTGTCCGCCGGGCTGATCGACAAGGCCGAGTTCCTCGAGGCCGAGCGCGGCATCAACCGCTCGCCCGGCACCTGTCAGACCATGGGCACCGCCTCCACCATGGCCTCTTTGTGCGAGGTCATGGGCGTGGCCCTGCCGCACAACGGGGCCATTCCCGCGGTCGACGTCAACCGTCAGGTCCTGGCTCATCTCTCCGGCAACCGCATCGTCGAGCTGGTCCGACAGGACCTGCCGCTCTCCCGCTTTCTCACCGCGACCGCCTTCGCCAACGCCATCCGTGCGAACGCCGCGATCGGCGGCTCGACCAACGCCGTCGTCCATCTCCTGGCGCTGGCGGGCCGGGCCGGCGTCCCGCTCGCCCTCGCCGACTGGGACCGCCTCGCCCGCGACGTGCCCTGCATCGTCAACCTCAAGCCGTCCGGTGCCTTCCTCATGGAGGAGTTCCACGATGCCGGCGGCTTCCCCGTCGTTCTGCGCAGCCTGATCGAGGCCGGCCTGGTCGACGGCACCGCGCCCACCGTCGCCGGCACCTCCCTGGCCGAGACCTGCGCTGCCGCGCGCAACTTCCGCCCCGACGTGATCCGGCCCTTCGCCGACCCGGTCCAGCCCCAGGGCGGCATCGCCGTCCTGCGCGGCAACCTCGCCCCCGACGGTGCGGTCATCAAGCCGTCCGCCGCCACGCCGTCCCTGCTGCGCCATCGCGGCCGTGCGGTCGTGTTCGAGAGCATCGAGCACTACCACGCCCGCATCGCCGACCCGGCGCTGGACGTCGACGCGACCTCCGTCCTGGTCCTCAAGGGCTGCGGCCCGCGCGGCTATCCCGGCATGCCCGAATGCGGCAATATGGGATTGCCGCCCAAGCTCCTGCGCCAGGGCGTCACCGACATGGTCCGCATCTCCGACGCCCGCATGAGCGGCACCGCCTACGGCACGGTGGTCCTCCATGTGGCGCCGGAGAGTGCGATCGGCGGCCCGCTGGCTCTGGTTCGCGACGGCGACGAGATCGAGCTGGACGTTGCCGCCCGCCGGCTGGAGCTGCTGGTCGATGAAGGCGAACTCGCCCGTCGCCGCAGCGACTGGCGAGCCCCCGAGCCCGCCAGCCCGAGCGGCTATGTCCGTCTGTTCCACGACCATGTCCTGCAGGCGGACAAGGGCTGCGATTTCGACTTCCTGCTCGGGGAGCGGACCAGCCTCGTCCACAGGGGGGCGTATTAGAGCGCAGGACAAGACCGCCTGATCTCATGACGGCACGGCCATGTTTCCGCCGAACTGCCGGTTTTGCCACGCGCAACCTGGCGCGGACGAGGATCGTGGGCAGCAGCCCGTCCGGCGAGGGCTGGCCGAGCCCTGCACCGCGTCGCCCGTGCGGCGTGCCGAGCCGTCGAGAACGTAGCGGACCGCGACTCGCGCAGGTCGGCCGGTTTGTCGCGGTAGGTGATGCTCGTACTGCGGCGATCGCGAGCGTCGGAGAACTCGGTTGAACATGCTCAGCAGATGTCACGCGCGGTACGTTTGTTGCTGGGAACCCGATCGCGCCGGCGATGGTTGAACCGTGCCGGTTTGGAGGGCTAGAAGCCGCTCACCGCGGGCCGCGGTGCTTGAGGAGGAAAGGCCAATGCGCAGAGTCCGCAAGGTGGTGTTCCCCGTGGCGGGGCTGGGGACGCGGATGCTGCCCGCGACCAAGGTCCTCCCGAAGGAGATGCTGCCGGTGGTCGACAAGCCGATCATCCAGTACGCGCTGGAGGAGGCGGCCGCCGCCGGGGCCGAGGAGTTCATCTTCGTCACCGGGCGCGGCAAGACCATCATGGAGGACCATTTCGACCGCGCGTTCGAGCTGTTCGAGACATTGGCGAAGAAGGCCAAGACCAAGGAGCTGGCGGAGGTCGAGGCTGCAGTGCCGAAGGCGGGCGAGGTGGTCTATACCCGCCAGCAGGAGCCCAAGGGGCTGGGCCACGCGGTCTGGTGTGCGCGGCATCTGGTCGGCGACGAGCCGTTCGCGGTGATGCTGGTCGACGATCTGATCGATGCCGAGCGGCCGTGTCTGGCGCAGATGGTCGAGGCGCAGACGCGGACCGAGGGCAATCTGCTCGCCGTGATGGAGGTGCCGCAGGAGCACACGGCACGCTACGGCGTGATCGACCCCGGCACGACCGAGGGTCGGCTGACCGAGGTCAAAGGCATGGTCGAGAAGCCGCAGCCGGAGGTGGCGCCCTCGCGCCTCGCGGTGATCGGCCGCTACGTCCTGATGCCCGAGGTGTTCGCGGTGCTGGATGCGCAGAAGCCCGGTGCGGGCGGCGAGATCCAGCTCACCGACGCGATGGCGGCGCTGATCGGCCGGCAGCCCTTCCACGGGTACCGCTTCGAAGGACGGCGCTTCGACTGTGGCGACAAACTGGGCTATCTCGAAGCGATCGTAGCGATGGCGAGCAAGCGGGCGGACCTGCAGCCCGGCTTCGCCGAGATGCTCGCCCGTTACCGCTGACGGGTGTGCTGAGGGGACCTGCGGCATGAAGATCGCGATGATCGGCTCGGGCTATGTCGGGCTGGTGTCCGGCGCCTGCTTCGCCGAGTTCGGGCTCGAGGTGGTGTGCGTCGACAAGGACGCGCGCAAGATCGCGATGCTCGAGGAGGGGCAGATGCCCATCTACGAGCCGGGCCTGGACGCGCTGGTCGAGCGGCACAGCACGGCGGGGCGGCTCACCTTCACCACCGACCTCGCCGCGGCGATCGACGGGGCGGAAGCCGTGTTCATCGGCGTCGGCACGCCCTCGCGCCGCGGCGACGGCCATGCCGACCTCAGCTACGTGTTCGCGGCCGCAGAGGAGATCGCGGCCAGCCTCAAGCACCCCACACTTGTGGTCACCAAGTCGACCGTGCCGGTGGGTACGGGGCGCAAGCTGCAGAAGATCTTCGCGACCCAGCGGCCGGATCTGCGGATCGACGTCGCCAGCAACCCCGAGTTCCTGCGCGAGGGCTCGGCGATCGAGGACTTCCTGCGCCCGGACCGGGTGGTGTGCGGGGTGGAGAGTGATGAGGCGCGCGAGGTGCTGGCGCGCTGCTACCGGCCCTTGAACCTGATCGAGACACCCATCCTGTTCACCACGCTCGAGACCGCCGAGCTGATCAAGTACGCGACCAACGCCTTCCTCGCGACCAAGATCACCTTCATCAACGAGGTGGCCGATCTGTGCGAGCGCGTCGGCGCCGACGTGCAGCAGGTGGCCAAGGGCATGGGTCTGGACGGTCGGATCGGTCGGAAGTTCCTCCATGCCGGGCCGGGTTACGGCGGCTCCTGCTTCCCCAAGGACACGCTGGCGCTGCTGCGTACCGGGGAGCAGCACAACACCCATCTGCGGATCGTCGAGGCGGTGGTGGGCGTCAACGAGGGCCGCAAGCGGCGCATGGTGCGCAAGATCACCGAGGCCATGGGCGGCTCGGTCGGCGGCAAGGCGGTGGCGATCCTGGGCGTGACCTTCAAGCCGGGCACCGACGACATGCGCGAGAGCCCGTCCTTGGTGATCGTGCCGGCGCTGCAGGGCGAGGGGGCCACCGTCCGTGCGTTCGACCCCGAGGGGATGACCGAGGCCAGGAAGCTCCTGCCCGACGTGGAGTGGTGCCAGGACGCCTATCACTGCCTCGAGGGTGCCGACGCGGCGGTGATCCTGACCGAGTGGAACGAGTTCCGCGGGCTGGATCTGGAGCGGGCACGCGAGGTGATGCGCGCCCCGGCGCTGGTCGACCTGCGCAACATCTTCGATCCGGCCCAGGTCGCGGCCGCGGGCTTCAGTTACACCAGCATCGGCCGTCCGGCGGCCGTCGCCGCCTCGGAGTAGAAGCATGGCCGGCCACGCCTTTCACCAGACGCTGCTGCGCGAGTACGACATCCGCGGGATCGTCGGCGAGACGCTGCACGCGGCGGACGCGCGGGCGATCGGCCGCGCCTTCGGCAGCATGGTCGCGGCCGCGGGCGGCAGGCGCGTCGTGCTCGGCCGCGACGGACGGCTGAGCTCGCCCGAGCTCGCCGCCGCCACCGCCGAGGGCTTCATGGCGGTCAGGCTCGAGGTGCTCGACATCGGCCTGGGGCCGACGCCGATGATGTATTTCGCGGTGCATCATCTGGGCGCCGACGGCGGCCTGCAAATCACCGGCTCGCACAACCCGCCGGACTATAACGGCTTCAAGATGATGCTGGGCAAGAAGCCGTTCTACGGAGCCCAGATCCAGAAGATCGGCGCCATCGCGGCGGCAGGAGACGTGGGGCCGGGCGGCGGCATCCGCACCGAGGTCGACGTGTTCCAAGCCTATATCGACCGGCTGGTTGAGGACTTTCACGGCACTCGGCCGCTCGCGGTGGTCTGGGACGCGGGCAACGGTGCGGCCGGGCCGGCGATGGCAGCACTGGCGGCAAGGCTGCCCGGCCGGCACAAATGCCTGTTCGCCGAGGTCGACGGCAATTTCCCGAACCACCATCCCGACCCGACCGAGCCGCACAATCTCGAGGATCTGGTCGCCGAGGTGACGGCCGGCGGCTACGAGCTCGGCATCGGCTTCGACGGCGATGGCGACCGGATCGGCGTGGTCGACGGCAAGGGCCGGATCGTGTTCGGCGACCAGATCCTGCAGATCCTGGCGGCGGACGTGCTGTCCCGGCATCCGGGTGCGACGATCATCGCCGACGTCAAGACCAGCCAGACATTCTTCGACGAGGTCGCCCGGCTGGGCGGCGCGCCCCTGATGTACAAGACTGGCCACAGCCTGGTGAAGGCTAAGATGGCCGAGGTCGGCGCGCCGCTGGCCGGCGAGATGTCGGGCCACATCTTCTATCAGGACGGCTTCTACGGCCATGACGACGCGCTCTATGTCGCCGTGCGCCTGCTCGACATCCTGGGGCGCGGCACCAGGACGATGACCGAGCTCAAGGACGCGATGCCGGTCGCCTACAACACGCCCGAGGTCCGCTTCGACTGCCCCGAGGAGCGCAAGTTCGGCGCCATCGCCGAGGTCAAGGCGAACCTCGCCAAGGAAGGGGCGAAGGTCGACGACATCGACGGGGTGCGGGTGAGCACCGAGGACGGCTGGTGGCTGGCGCGCGCCTCCAACACCCAGGCGGTGCTGGTGGTCCGCGCCGAGGCCGGCAGCCCGGAGGGGCTGGAGCGGCTCAAGGGCACGGTACGGCGCCAGCTCGACCGGGTGGGAATAGCGGCACCGGCGGGGTTCTAGCGTCCGGGTGGTTGGTGAGGACTGGAGCGGCGCGCATGGCGGAGCCGTGAGCTCACGCGCCGCCCCGTTACCGTCCGGCCGCCCGATCCGGCTCGATCAGAGCCGACGGTACTGGTCCCCCCTGGTGCCCTGGACGCGATTGCCGTCACCCTTGGGGAGGGGCCTGTCCGACTTGCATGGCAGGTTGCCGTCGATCCGGGTGTCGCTGATCTCGACGCCGCCCTTGTTCTGGAACGCCTGAACGTCCGAGCTCACCTCGTTGTTCAGCACGCGCAGGGCGCCGCGGTTCGACTCCAGCTGGATGCTGCCGTCGACGATGCTGTTGCCGATGGTGGCACCGCCGCCCTGGACGAGCTGGACCGAGCCCCCGACCCGCGAGCCGTTGCGCAGCGCGACCGACCTCGCGCCCGCGCCCTGGACGTTGCCGACGACGACCACCCGGACGGCGGTTAGCGTCGCCGCGCGCTCGACCTCGATGGTGCCTTTGACGCGGGTTCGGTCGAGACGGCAGAGAGCACGGTCACAACATCGACTGGGCGTGCTCGAGCACCAGATCGCACACCTTGTCGGTCACCGTCTTCTGCAGGCCGTCGCCACCCAGGCTGAAGCTCTCGCCGCCGCCGGTGTCCAGGAGACCGCCGGCGCCGTCGATGAAGCCCTGGTCCTTCTGGGCCTCGCTGGCACCATCGGCCTTGCCGAGCAGGGACTGCTCGACCGACGAGGCGTCGCCGCCGCCGAGATAGTTGTTCTCGATGCAGTATTGCAGCACGCCCGCCAGGTTGCCGGTGCTGGCCTGATCCACCGAGGGCAGCCCGCCGTCGCCCAGGGCGCCCAGGCCGCCGCTCTTGGCACCGCCGAGGGCGCCCGACAGGTCGTTCAGCGTCTGCGCCGGCGCCGGAGCGGCCCACGCCAGCAGGGAGACGAGCGCGAGCAGGGCGAGGCTCGTGCCGTCATGGCGTGGAACGGCCCATCCGCGCGCAGCGCGGGAAGGCATCGGGCCGGGTGCTGCGGCGGCGGGGTTCGCTTGCTTGCGGCGATCGACGTAGGGCATCAACCTTCTCCCGGGCTCGAGCAGGGACGGGCGCCACGAGCAGGAACGACAGCCGCGAGCCTGCACCGACCCGAGGTCTATCATGGCTCGCCGGCCGTGGCCGCGACGCTGTGACCGGCGTGCGCCGCATCCAGTCTGCTTCATAGGCGACTCGGCACCTTCTGAAAGTGAAGTCGGCGCAATCCCGAGCCGGCTGCGCCCTCTCCCACAGGCTTGAAACCGAAGCGGCCCGCGATGTTCCCGCGCCATCCTCCGCCATCGCGATGCCGTGGCGTGGATCGGCATGATGATTCCCGATCCGCCCGCTCGCCGCACGGCCGAGCCCCGCCGCTCACCCCGCCTCAGCGTCCACCGCCGCCCAGGCGGCGCCGAACTCCTCCGCCAGCCGGTCCATGATGGCGGGGTCGGCTTGGGATCGGCGAAGCGGGCGGCGCGCTCGGCCATGATCGCGGCGCGCAGGGCGGCGATTGCTGCGGGGCCGGCTCGTCATTCCGTGCGCGCCTGGGCGTGCCGGCAGATTCGTGGATTTCCCGTCAGACCGACCCTGCAACGCCCGCCAAAGAGCGCGAAGCGCCTCGGAGCCAGCCGCCATCCCAACTTCGCGCCGAGGGTGCCGAGCACGATCAGGATCATCCCGATGGCCTGCGCCGGACCGAGAAGACGGTCGAAGAACAGCCAGTCGGTCGTGATCGCGGTCAGCGGGTTGACGAAGCTGAGGACGGCGATGACGGGCGTCGCGACGCGCGGATAGGCCGAATAGATGAGCACCCACGCGACGCCGGTCTGCACCACGCCGATCATCGCGAGCCAGCCCCAGGACGGGAGCGCGATCTCCCGATGGAAATCGACAAAGGGGGCGAAGATGACGACGCCGACCACGGTCTGCATGAGCGTGGTGATCTCGCCACGCTGCCCCGCCAGCCCCTTTCCGGCGACGGCCGTGATCGCATAGAGGAATGCCCCGCCCAGGGTGATCGAGATTCCGAGCATCCAGTCGGGGTGGACCCGGTCGGGGGAGAGCGACAGGCCGCTGGCGAGGGTGACGCCGACGAAGGCGGCGACCAGCCAGACGATCTGATCGCGCGTCACCCGCTCCTTCCAGATCACCGCGCCGATCAGCAGGATCAGGAACGGCTGGATATGAAAGAGGATGGTGGCCGTGCTGATGTTGGTCAGCATGATCCCGTAGAAGAAAGCCGCCCAGCTCAGGACGAGGCTGGTCCCGGCAACCATCCCGAGAGCGAGATTTCTGGCCGTGAGCGTGCGGTCGGGCAGAATCCCGGTCACAAAGCACCAGACGAGCAGGAAGAGCGCTCCGATCACGCTGCGCCAGAACACGATCGTGATCGCATCGAGGCCGGTCGCCACGACGGCAGCACCCACGGTGCCGATCAGCACCAGGCCGAAGGCCAGCCGCATCGGCGCGCCATTCCTATTCACCGACCCGTCCACGGTGAAATCCCTACGCACGCTCGGACGCGCCCCAGCTGCACTCTCGACAGGTATTGATCAAACGAATAGCCTACATAGGAGCTATCCGTTTTTCTGATGGTGCTATGTCAAGACCCCTCGATCTCGATCTGTTGCGAACGCTGGTCGCCGTGGCCGAGACCGGCAGCTTCTCGAACGCCGCACTTCGCGTCGGGCGCAGCCAGTCGGCCGTCAGCATGCAGATCCAGAAGCTGGAGAGCAGCCTCGGCAAAGAGCTTCTGGTGCGCGGGGGGCGGATGGTGGTCGCCAACCGCGCGGGAAACGACCTGCTGGCCTACGCGCGCCGGCTGCTGCGGCTCTCTGACGAGGCCTGGGCGAGCCTCACGCGGCCCGAGGTGGCTGGAACGGTGCGTCTCGGCGTGCCCGAGGACTATGCCGCCTCCCTGTTGCCCGGCAGCCTCGAGAGGTTCGGCCGGGAGTTTCCGCGCGTGACGGTGGAGCTGGCTTGCGAGCCGACTTACGAGCTCACCGAGGCCATCGCCGACGATGCGCTCGACATCGCCATCGTCACGCGCTTTCCCGATCAGCCGGTGGAAGTCCTGCGCCAGGAACCGATGGTATGGGTCGCATCGCCCAGCCACGCCGTCTGGGAAAGTAAGCCGCTGCCGGTGGCGCTGTTCCAGGCGTGCGCGGCGCGCGCCAATATCCTGAAAGCCTTGACGGAAGCGGAGCGAAGCTACCGTTGCACCTATTCCAGCGCGAGCCTGGCCGGCATGGTCACGATCGTTCAGGCCGGCCTCGCCGTCGCCGGCCTTGCCCAATGCAGCGTGCCGCCGTCATTGACCATCATCGGCGAGAAGGAAGGGTTGCCACCCTTGCAGGATCTGGAGATCGCCATCCTGCGCAGCTCCACCGGCGAGAACGCGGCGGCGGAGCACCTTCACGACGCTCTACGCAGGGATCTGGCCCATGCCGGGAGAACCGTGCCCCTGGCACTTCATCCGGTGCAGCTCAGGGCCTGAGCATGGCCGTCGTTCTTATCCCCGGCTTCATGCTCAACCGCGACCTCTGGTCGGGTATCATGCCGGCGCTCGCTCCCCTCGGGCCTCTGATCCATGCCGATCCCGGCCTCGGAAGCTCCATCGAGGACATGGCACGGCTGACGCTGCACGCAGCCCCCAGCGGCTTCATCCTGGTCGCCTTCTCGATGGGCGGCTTTGTCGCGCGGGAGATCGCCCGGATGGCCCCAGAGCGGGTGTCGCATCTCGTCCTGATCGCCACATCGTCGCGCGGCGACAACGAGTTGCAGGTGCAGCGGAAATCCGAGGCAGCCGAAACCGCCTCCAAGGCGTTTGGCGGCGTCAGCCGCAAGTCGATACGTCAATCCCTCGCACCCGCACGCGAGCTGGATACCGCGTTGATCGAACGCATCCACGCCATGAGCGTGCAGCTCGGCGGCGAGATATTCCGCAGACAGGCATCCCTTCGACGGGAGGGAGATACCGAACGTCTCGCCGACATCCAGAGTCCGACCTTGGTCATCGCCGGACGGTATGACAGATTGCGAACTCTGGACGAGGCCAATGAACTGCACCGCGGTATCCCAAGGTCGAAGCTCGTCGTTCTCGAGACGGGCCACATGATCCCGCTCGAGGCGCCCGGTGAGCTCGCGGGCGAGCTACTGGATTTCATACGCGGAAACTAGGGCACCGGGTGCCCTTAACTCCAGCTACTCTTAACTCCGGCCGCGAACGTCGACGGCAGATCAGGCGTCATCGACGGCGTGCGCATCGTGTTCGACCAGCCCGGGGGATCATCCTGCCGTGGCGCATCCCCGCCGCCCTTCAGCGCGCGCCGCTCTCCACGGCGCGGCGCTCGCGCTGGGCGGCGAGCAGGAGGAGGATCGCGAGCGCGGGGCAGATCAGGTCCATGAGGAACGGGACGCCCGCATTGCCGGGCGCGAAGTTCCCGGCGGCGAGCATCTGGTGGATGTGGCCGACCGCGTCGCCGAGCAGGAAGATCGCGGCGGCGCAGACGGCGGCGGCCTTGAAGGACAGGTCGCGCCAGAAGGAGAGGATGGCGGTCACGCCGATGGCGAGGTCGGCCATGCCGACCTCGAGCTGGAACGGGCTGACCTGCCAGCCGATCAGGTCCGCCGCCGTGCTCGGGAAGACGAGGTGGAACAGGGCCGCCCACAGCCCCGACACGCCGATCGGCAGCAGCAGCAGCCAAGCGAGGAAGCGCTCGGCGGTGCCGCCATGGCCGCGGCGGAGGGCGGCCACCAGGATCGCGATGACGAGCAGCAGGGCCGGCAGGTTGCGCAGCACGAAGGCGATGGCCTCACCGATCACGGTGGCTCCCGACGGATGTGCACTTCAGGGGTTGAGCCGCCGCGGTCAGGCCTCGGCTTTCACAACTTGGCAGAGAAGGCGCCGAACCGCCAGCGGGTCGGCCGCGCGCAGCCGTGACAAACCCCTGCGCCGGATCGCCGGCCCGATTACATCCTCGCCCGCCTCGGAAATCTGGTCGCAGGGCAGTGCATGATTGCGGTTCCCGAGTTGACACGATTTTGTGCATCGCTGCATGGAGTTCGACCAGCCGCCTGCGCCACGCCGCAGGCATCGGCACGCCCGTCCTCGTATCTCAGCACTCTCTGGATCCGTGATGCCCGAGAAAAGTCTTCATGACCTGGCGCTCGTCCGTCTCGACGAGGCCGCACGTCATCTCCCGGTCGACCCCGATGTGATCGAAAAGCTGAAATACCCGCGGGAGACGACCAAGGCCCGCCTGATGATCCGCATGGACGACGGGTCGCGGAAATCCTTCATCGCCTGGCGTTGCCGCTACGACGACACGCGCGGCCCGACCAAGGGCGGGATCCGCTATCATCCCCAGGCCAGTGCGGAGGAGGCGGAAGCGCTCGCCTTCTGGATGACGTTCAAATGCGCAGTGATGAACCTGCCCTATGGCGGCGGCAAGGGTGCCGTGCGGGTCGATCCGCGGCAGCTGTCGGGGGCCGAGCTGGAGCGGCTGTCGCGCGCCTACATCCAGGCGTTCGCCCGCATCCTCGGCCCGGACCGCGACATTCCGGCACCCGACGTCTACACCAACTCGCTGATCATGGGCTGGATGGCCGACGAGTACGGCCAGATCGTCGGTCAGGCCGCTCCGGCGGTGATCACCGGCAAGCCGCTGGCGCTGGGCGGCTCGCTCGGCCGCGAGGATGCGACCGCCAGGGGCGGCTACTATCTGGTCCGGCACCTCGCCGCCGATATGGGCCTTGGCGCGCGGATGCGGGTCGCGATCCAGGGTTACGGCAATGCCGGTCGGCACGTCGCCCGACTGCTCGCGGCCGACGGGCACAGGATCGTGGCCGTGTCCGATTCGGCCGGAGCCGTGTTCGCGCATGACGGCCTGAACCTGGGGCGGCTGGAGGCCGCGAAGGCGGCCGGTCGCTCGGTGACGTCGACCGCCGGCGCGGACGGGCACCGTCTGTGCTCGCCCGACGAGCTGGTCGCCACGGCCTGCGATCTTCTGATCCCGGCCGCGCTCGAGAACATGATCCACGCCGGCAATGCGGCGAGCGTCCAGGCGAAGCTCGTGCTGGAGCTCGCCAACGGCCCGCTCACCCCGGAGGCGGACGAGATCCTCGCCGCCCAGGGCGTGACCGTCCTGCCCGACATCCTCGCCAATGCCGGCGGCGTGACCGTGTCCTATTTCGAGTGGGTGCAGAACCGGCAGGGCTACTATTGGGGCCTGGAGGAGGTGCACGAGCGTTTGCGCGCCATCATGGAGCGCGAGGGGCGCGAGATCTGGGACGCGGCCCAGGAGAAGCGGATCACCATGCGCACCGCCGCCTATGTCCACGCGCTGCGCCGGCTGGCGGCGGCGATCGAGGCGCACGGCACCCAGCACTTCTTCGCCGCGGGGTGAGCGGGCCGACGATGCCTGGCGGCCTTCGAGGCAGACCGTTCCCGCACAGCGCGGAGACGGTCTGGGCCTACTAGGGGCTCGCTCGTCAGGAGCGATCGATGCGCATCCTTTCCCTCAACTGCTGGGGCGGCCGTGTCGGCGTCTCGCTGGTCGATTATCTCCGCTCCGCCCAGGCCGACCTGCTCTGCCTGCAGGAGGTGGTCCATGCCCCCGGCTGCCCGCAGGAGTGGCTCGACTACCGGGAGGGCGGGATCGAGCTGCCGCAGCGGGCCAACCTGTTCCAGGAGATCGTCGAGGCGCTGCCGTCGCATGTGGGGCTCTTCTGCCCCGCCGCGCGCGGCGATCTGTTCGACGGGGACCGGGCCGTCGCCACCGAGTGGGGCCTCGCGACCTTCGTCCGGCGCGAGCTCGTGGTGATTGGCCAGGCCCAGGGCTTCGTCCACGGCGACTACGCCGCCGGGAGCTGGGGGCCGCATCCGCGCGGCCGCAACGCGCATGTCGTCCGCATCTTCGATTTCACCACCCGCCACGCGGTGACGGTCGCCCACATGCACGGCCTGCGTGACCCGGCCGGCAAGGCCGACACCGCCGCCCGTCTCGTCCAGGCGGACCGTTTCGCGGCGCTGGTCCGTGCGGTCGCGGGGCCGGACGAGCCGGTGATCGCCTGCGGCGACCTCAATGTGCTGCCGGGCAGCGCCACCTTCGCCCGGCTCGGCACGCTCGGTCTGCGCGACCTCGTGACGGCCCGCGGCGAGACCGACACGCGCACCTCCCTCTATCGCAAGCAGCCACGCTGGGCCGACTACCTGCTGGTGAACGGCCGGGTGCGGGTCGAGCGCTTCGAGGTGGTGGCCGAGCCCGAGGTCTCCGACCACCGCCCGCTGCTGTTGGATTTCACGGCCGCGCACGCGGCAGCGACCTGACCGCCCGCCGCCGCGCCAGCCCGCTCGTCAACCGCCCAGATGGGCGATGATCTCGCGATAGGCCGCCTCCGGCCACGCCTTCAGCGTCGTCGTGCGGACATAGCCGAGCATCCCCAGCCGCAGGGTGAAGCGTGCCGCGATGGCATCATCGGGGGCCTCGTAGACCAGCACCATGTCGTGCTGCCCCATGGTCAGGAACATCTGGTGGAACTCGCCGCCCATCTCGCGCAGCAGCGCGCGCGCCCGGTCGAGCCGGGCCGGCGAGTCCTTGACGTTGGCCATGCCCTTGTCGGTGTAGCTCACGAGCGCGATGTAGTGGGCCATGCTGCCCTCCCTGTCCTTCCTGGCGGCTGAACTCCGCAGGCTAGGCCCGGTCCCTGCCCGACGCCAGACGTCCGGAAGCGGGCGTGACCCTCGACTTGGCACCCTGTCGTGCCGCGATCCTCATGGCGCTTCCCGAGCTGGTGCGGGCCTCGGTGCGGCCGCTCACCATGAGCTGGCATTCGCTGGCCGTCGAGGCCGAGGGGCGGCTGGTCTTCAAGTTCCCGCGAGGTGGGCAGGCCGAGCGGGCCCACCGGTTCTGGGGCCCACCCAGATCGAGCCCCGGCCCTGTTCTCGCACCCTGTTCTCGCGCCATGCCAAGATCCCGGGCGAACATCTGGTCACGGGGCAGTACGGGCGGCAACCGCGCCTGGCGCGTGAGCGGCCGGCCGGGAACCGCGCTCACTTCCATGCCCAGCTCCACGTGCTCGACCATGGCGGAATGCGCGCCGAGGCCGTGCCGATCCGCCCGTGGCCGCGCTCGCACTATCGGCCGCATTTGACCCTGCTCTGCGGCCGGCGGCCGGTTCCGGCCCAGCCGGTCGCCGCGGTCGGTTGGCCGGTGCGCGGGTTCGTGCTGGTCTATCGGCGCGATCGGACGAGGTACGAAACCCTCGGCCGCTGGCCGTGCGCGCGTGAGCGGGGACTCAGACGTTGAGCAAGAGATGCTCGCGCTCCCAGGAGCTGATCACCTGCTGGTAGGCGTCGTGCTCGGTCTGCTTCACCGCCAGCATGGCCTCGACGAAATCCTCGCCCAGGACCTCCTTCAACGCGGAACTCTGCTGCAGCTTGCGCAGCGCCTCGGGCATCTGCTGCGGCAGGGTCTGGGCGAGGCGGTAGGCCGTGCCCTTGATCGGGTCGTTGGGCTCGATCTCGCCAGCGATGCCGAGCCAGCCGCAGGCCAGCGTCGCCGCCATCGCGAGGTAGGGATTGGCGTCGGCACCCGCGATCCGGTTCTCCACGCGCCGCGCCTCAGGCGAGGAGATCGGCACGCGCAGGCCCACCGTCCGGTTCTCGATCCCCCAATGCACGTTGATGGGGGCGGTCGACCAGCGCCGCAGTCGCCGGTAGGAGTTGATGTTGGGCGCCATCAGCGGCATGGCGGCACCCAGGAACTTCTGCAGCCCGCCGATGAACCAGTAGAACTCCTGGCTCGGCTCGCCGTCGGGCTTGGAGAACAGGTTGCGGCCGGCATCGCGGTCGATCACGCTCTGATGGATGTGCATCGAGCTGCCGGGCTCGCCCGCCATCGGCTTGGCCATGAAGGTGGCGTAGATGCCGTGCTTGAGCGCGGCCTGGCGCAGGGTGCGCTTGAACAGGAAGGCCTGGTCGGAAAGCTCGAGCGCGTCGCCGTGGTTGAAGTTGATCTCCATCTGCGCCGCCCCGGCCTCGTGGGTCAGGGTGTCGACGTCGATCTCCTGCGCCTCGCACCAGTCGTACACGTCCTCGAAGATCGGGTCGAACTCGTTGACCGCGTCGATGCCGAAGGATTGGCGTGCGGTCTCCTGCCGGCGCGAGCGGCCGACCGGTGGCACCAGCGGGTAGTCGGGATCCTCGTTGATTTTGGTCAGGAAGAACTCGAGCTCCGGTGCCACCACCGGGTCCCAGCCCTTCTCGGCATAGAGGCCCATCACCCGGCGCAGCACGTGGCGCGAGGAGATCTCCACCGGCGAGCCGTCGTGATAGTGGCAGTCGGCCAGCACCTGCGCGGTCGGCTCGGGATACCAGGGTACGAGCCGGATCGAGTTTGGGTCGGGCCGGAGCCTGATGTCCCGGTCGACCGGGTCGATCACATCCTCCTCCGGGTACTCGCCGGTGACGGTCTGGATGAAGATGCTCTCGGGCAGGCGCAGGGAATCGTCGTCGAGCGAGCGGATGAACTTGTAGGCCGGCAGGATCTTGCCGCGGGCTATGCCGTTGATGTCGGCGATGATGCACTCGACCTCGGTGATGTGGTGCTCGCGCAGCCACTCCTGGAAATATGCCTTTCGGCTCTCGTCCGCCATGAAACGCCCTGCTCGACCGGATGCTCACCGGAATCTGCCAGGATCACGGACGCGAGGCAATCTGGCCCCATCAAGCAGCCGTGATGGCGGGTGGCCGCCGCGGCGAGCTTTCTTCTCCCGCGACGCAACAAGGTTTATCGTGCGGTCATGCGGCGATCACTGGTTCCCTTTTACGGCGCTTGCCTCGTGGCGCTCGGCGCTATCGGCGGCTGGTATCTGTTCGCCGAGCCGGCCTCGAGCGCCCGGGAAACCGCCGGCCCGCGGTCGCGCACGGTCCCGGTCGAGGCCGGGCTGGCGGAGACCGGCCACGCCGCCACCCTAGTGCGCGCCACGGGAACCCTGATCGCCAGCGATGCGGTGGTGGTCCAGCCGGAGATCTCCGGCCGGGTCACGGCGGTCCTGTTCGAGCAGGGGCAGGCGGTGCGGGCGGACGATCCGCTGATCAAGCTCGACCCGACCGCGCACGAGGCCGAGCTCGCCAAGGCCGAGGCCGCGCTGGCGCTGGCGCGCGAGAACTACAACCGCTCCGAATCGCTCTCGCGCCGGGGAGCCACCGCCGCCCGGGCGCTGGACGAGGCGCGAGCCGCGCTGCGCACGGCCGAGGCGGAGGTGACCCTCGTGCGCCATCGGCTCTCCGACACCGACATCCGCGCCCCGTTCGACGGTGTGGTCGGCCTCAAGCAGCTCAGCGTCGGCCGCTATGTCGAGCCCGGCGACGAGCTGGTGGCGCTGGAGCGGATCGACCCGCTCTATCTCGATTTCCGCCTGTCGGAGCGCTGGCTCGCCAAGCTGGTGCCGGGCGACAAGGTCGCGGTCGCCGTCGACGCGTTGCCCGGCGAAAGCTTCACCGGCACGATCACCGCACTCGATCCCAAGGTCGACGTCAACGGCCGCGCGGTGCAGCTG
This sequence comes from Geminicoccaceae bacterium, assembly GCA_050246385.1. Lineage (GTDB taxonomy): Bacteria > Pseudomonadota > Alphaproteobacteria > Geminicoccales > Geminicoccaceae > Benzoatithermus. The sequence continues at coordinate 1,770 of JBFWWD010000024.1, read as the reverse complement.
CGCGCCACCGTGCCCAATCCCGATCGCAGCCTGCGCCCCGGCCTGTTCGCACGCGTCGCGATCGAGCTCGACGCGCGCCCCGACGCGGTCCTGGTGCCGGAGGCTGCCGTGGTGCTGCAGGAAGCGGGAGCGATCGTCTACCGGATCATGGACGGCAAGGCGGTGCGCACGCCCGTGACCACGGGCGTGCGGCGCGACGGCCGGGTCGAGATCATCAAGAGCCTCGCCGCGGGAGACCAGGTCGTGGTCAACGGGCACGTCCGGCTGCGCGATCAGGTGCGGATCGAGATCGTGTCTCCGTCGGCCGGAAGCTGAGCCGGTGAGCCTGCCCGAGATCTGCATCCGCCGACCGGTCTTCGCCTCGGTGCTCAGCCTCCTGCTGATCCTGGTCGGCGTCGTGTCCTATGCGCGCCTGCCGGTGCGCGAGTATCCCGCCATCGACCAGCCGGTGGTCTCGGTCGTGACCAACTATCCGGGCGCCAGCCCGGAGATCATGGAGACGCAGGTCACCCAGGTGCTCGAGGCGACGATCGCCGGCATCGCCGGCATCGACGTCCTGTCCTCGGCCAGCCGGCAGGAAAGCAGCCGGATCACCGCCCGGTTCACCCTCGAGACCGACCCCGAGGATGCCGCGGCCGACGTGCGCGACCGGGTATCGCGGGTGCGTGGACGGCTGCCGGACGAGATCGACGAGCCGGTGATCCGCAAGGTCGAGGCGGACGCCGATGCGATCCTCTACCTCTCCTTCACCAGCGACCGCATGTCGCCCTTGGACATCACCGACTTCGTCGACCGCGACGGACGCGACCGGCTGCAGAACCTGCCGGGGGTCGCGGAGGTGCAGATCTTCGGCGAGCGGCGCTACGCGATGCGCATCTGGCTCGACCGCGACCGGCTCGCCGCCTACGGCCTGACCGTCCAGGACATCGAGGGCGCGATCCGCAGTCAGAACCTCGAGGTGCCGGCGGGCCGGATCGAGAGCGTCGACCGCGAGTTCACGGTCCTCTCGCGCACCGGCCTGACCACGCCCGAGGGCTTCGCCGGCATCGTGGTCAAGGACGCGGACGGCTTTGCCGTCACCCTCGGCGACGTGGCACGGATCGAGATCGGTGCCGAGGACGAGCGCCGCGCCACGCGCCTGGACGGCAAGAACTCGGTCACCATCGGCATCATCAAGCAGGCCACCGCCAACCCGCTCGACGTCGCGCGCGAGGTGCGGGCGGCGCTGCCGAGCCTGATCGATGTGCTGCCGGCCGGCATGGAGGTGGTGATCGCCAACGACACCACCGTGTTCATCGAGCGGTCGATCTCGGCCGTGTTCACGACCATCGCCGAGGCCGTCGGCCTCGTCGTCCTGGTCACGCTGCTGTTCCTGCGCTCGTTCCGGGCGACCCTGATCCCGGTGGTGACGATCCCGGTCTCGCTGATCGCCACCTTCGCCCTGATGTATGCCGCGGGCTTTTCGATCAACACGCTGACCCTCTTGGCGCTGGTGCTGGCGATCGGGCTGGTGGTCGACGACGCGATCGTCGTGCTCGAGAACGTCTACCGCCACATCGAGCGCGGCGAGCGGCCGTTCGAGGCGGCGCTGATCGGCACGCGCGAGATCGTCTTCGCCGTGATCGCGATGACGCTCACTTTGGCTGCCGTCTATGCACCGATCGCCCTGACGCCGGGCCGGACCGGCCGGCTGTTCATCGAGTTCGCGCTGGCGCTCGCCGGTGCCGTGATCGTGTCCGGATTCGTGGCGCTCACGCTCACGCCGATGAT
>JBFWWD010000023.1:0-38388 GCA_050246385.1 Geminicoccaceae bacterium | reverse complement strand
GAGCGCAAGTTTCGCGAGACCCGCCTCTACCAGGTGGCCCCGATCTCGACCAACCTAATCCTGAGCTACGTCGCCGAGAAGGTCCTGGACCTGCCGCGCTCGTTCTGAGCGCTCACCCTTACCGGAACCCCCGGCAATCGAGTTGCTGACGGTCGAGCTGGCGGCCGCCAGCCCGATCAGGGCCGCCACCTCGGCCTGCGGACCGTCTGCCCGGCTTCGGCCCGTTCCATACCCACGCGTGGCCGTTGCGCTGGCGCTGCGTCGTGAGCCCCGACCATTCGAGTTTGGCTCGTCGGCAGCAGGCAGAAATCGGTGTGGCGATCCCGCCGCGCCTCAGAATGCCATGGACAGGCGGAGACCGCCGCCGAGGTTGGTGGTGTCGCTGCCGCGCTGCGCAAACCCGCCGAGGCCCAGCACCACGCCGCCCGCCGAGATCACGTCGACGCCCAGCTCCAGGTCGAGCGTCGTCCGGTCGACGTCGCTGGTGACGTCGATCCCCGGCGCAGCCGACGACGCGTCGCGGAAGCTCGCCTGCGCGGTCGGGGACGGATCGTCGAGGAAGTGGGTCAGGCCGATCGAGGCGCGCGGCCGCATGACCGCGCCATGGGTGAGCTCGACCTCGCCGCCGACCTCGAGGGCAGGCTGGAGCGCCACGAAGGTCTTGCTCTCGTCCTCGACGTCTAGGTTCGCGGCCCCCGCACCGGATTCGCCGACATCGTCACTGTGCACCCAGGTGACGCTGAGATCGTTGCGCGGCTTCAGGTACCAGCTGCCGAAGGCGAAGGCGTGCGCCACGCGGAACTGGCCGCCGGCGAAATAGGTGTTCTGATCCCCCTTGGCCTGGAGGCCGGAGGCGACGTTGCGGGTGACGTCGACATCGGCGAACCCGCCGCTCACTGAGGCCGCGAGCAGGGTGGCGCCGAAGTCGCGCTTCAGCACGAGCCCGCCCGCGAACTGGTCGGCGTCGCTGCGCCAGAGACCATGGTCGGCGTCGGCCGACCAGTGCTCGTAGGCGACGCCGAGGCCGGCATGCCAGCCCGGCGCCAGCTCCTTCTGGGCGCCGATCGAGACGCCGGCGGCGTCGAGGTCGTAGCCGACATTGCTTGACGAGTCGTCGCGGGTGAAGCGTCGGCCCTGGAGGCCGATGCGCACGCATTGGCCCTCGTCGACGAACCGGTAGTCGCCGGCACGCTCGCGGCAGCTCATCATCGAATCGCTGAACTGCTGCGAGGACAACACAGCCGCCCATTCCGAAACGGCGTAGGGCTCGGGGCTCAGCCCGTCGAGCGCGTCACCATAGTCGTCGGCATCCCCAGCCTGGAGCAGGTAGAGCAAATCGCGGTGCATCGCCCCGGCGTCGTGCAGCCCCTCCAGCGCCTCGGCCACCGCCTCCTGATTGTCGTTGAGACCCGCGCGCAGCCGGTCATTGAGGAAGTCGATGGCATAGGTCAGGTCGACCTTGTTCGAATTGTCGAAGACGAGGCCGTAATTGCCGACCGCCGAGGGCTTCACGGTCAGGTGCGTGGCCGTATCCGGGGTGACGCCAGCCCCGGCGTCGACGATCGTCGTGCGGCTCTGGACCGTGCCGCTGCCGGCGTCGACGACGCGGACCTCGACCGTGCCGGTCATGTCGGCGCTGCCGCTGACATCGACCCGGTCGTTGCGATTGAGCTGCTTGCCGTCGAGGGTGACGAGGTAGTTGCCGCCGGACTGGACCAGATTGCCGGTGACCGCCGTCGTCTTCAGCACCTCGTCGCCGCCGGGCGAGAGCGTGCCGAACACGGTGAGCTGGTTGCCGGCACCGACGGCGATGGCACTGCCCGAGACGAGGCGGCCGCTGCCGTTGATGTTGAGCGTGTTGGCGCCGGCGCCGAGATCGACATTGCCGGTGAGCGCGCCGTCGACGACGACGAAATCATCGCCGGTGGTGGCGACGACGGCCCGGCCGTCGATGCCGGCGATCGAGCCCACGCTCCCGCCGACGCTGATCAGATTGTCGGCACCGTCGAGGACCAGCACTCCGGTTCCCAGCCCGCTGCCGCCCTCAATGACACTGCCGCCGCGCACCGTGACCTCGATCCGACCATTGCCGCCCTTGCCCACGCTCTGCGCCATGATGGCGTTGGCGTCGCGACCCTCGGCGCGGATGGCGGCCGCGACCTCGACCTTCACTGCACCGCCCTTGCCGGACGAGCCGCCGGCCGTCGAGCCGCCGGCGCTCTGGGCGAGGATGCCGTGCGCCGCCTCGCCGGAGGTGGCGATCGTGCCGGCGAGATTGACGGTCACGGGACCGCCGGCGCCGCTGCCACCGCCGCTGCCGACCTGGCCGACCACGGGGCTGGTGCCGATCGCACCGGCGATGCCGCCGCCGCCGCCCACGCTCTGCGCCAGGATGCCGACCGCACTGGCGGCATGCGTGGCGATATCGGCGGCTGCGGTGACAGCCACGGCACCGCCGTCGCCGGACGAGCCGCCGGGCAGTGAGATGGGCAGGCCAGCGCCGAAATTATCCCAACCGACGCCACCAGCCGAGGCCGAGCCGAGATTGGCATTGCCGCCGACACCACCGCCGCCGCCGATGCTCTGGGCCAGAATGCCGTAGGCCGCGGCACCGGAGCCGGGGGCACCGGTGAGGATGGTGGCGTCGCTGACCTCGACGCTCACCGCACCGGCCTTGCCCGCAGCACCACCGCCACCGCCGACCGCCACCGTGCCGGTGAGCCCGACGGTCGCGGTGCCGCCGCGGCCGCCGCCGCCGCCGACGCTCTGCGCCATGATGGCGGCGGCACCATCGCCCCGGGTCGAGACGGTGCCGCCCTCATGCTCGACGGTCACGGGACCGCCGTCACCGCTGGCCCCACCCTTGCCGCCGACCTCGACGACGACGGAATTGAAGGCGCTGCGGCTGTCGGCGTCGCCGGCCTCACTGGTGCCGGCGTCGCCGCCACCGCCGCCGATGCTCTGCGCCAGGATGCCGAGCGCCCCGGCACCGGCGGTGCCGAGGGCCCCGCTGCTGGTCACGTGCACCGTGGCACCCGCGCCGCCGCTGCCGCCATTGCCGCCGAGGCCCAGGCGGAGCTGGATCTCGTCACCCTTGGCCGAGACGCCGGGCGTCTTGATCGCCCCGCCGGAGCCCCCGCCCCCGCCCACGCTCTGTGCCAGGATCGCGTGTGCGCCGTTGCCCGAGGTGAGGATCTGGCTCGAGCTGGTGATGGCGACATTGCCGCCGCGATTGCCGCTGCCGCCGGCGCCGCCGAGCACCACGCTGGCATCGATGCTGGCTGCGCTGGGCGCCGCGGCGGCCGTGAGGCTGGTCGACCCCAGGGTGTTGGTGCCGCCGTCGCCGCCGCCGCCACCGATGCTCTGGGCGATGATGCCGTAGGAGCCATCGCCCCAGGTCTGGATCGCGCCCGAATTGGCGATGGTGACCGGCACGCCGGCATTGCCCTCGCCGCCCACGCCGCCGACGATGATGCTCGCACCGTAGCTCGTGCCCCCGGCGCTGCCCGGCGCCGCGCCGAACAGCTTCGCGGATGAGGCGTTGACACCGCCGTCGCCGCCGCCGCCGCCGATGCTCTGGGCGAAGATGCCCGACGAGGCGTCGGTCTGTGTCAGGAGGGTAGCGGTGTTGGTGACGTCGACCAGCCCACCGGCACCGGCCGAGCCGCCCCCGCCGCCGATCCCGGCGCCCAGCGAGATCGAGACCTTGTCGTCGTCGACGCCGGCCCCGAGATTGACAGCGTCGCCCAGATCGTCGCCGATCGGCGTCGACACCTTGAGCGTGGCGATGCCGCCCGAGCCGCCGCCGCCGCCGACGCTCTGGGCGAAGATGGCATGCGCGCGGCCCTCGACGATCTCGGCCTCGTCGCCCCCCGGCGCCGTGCCGGTGACGATGGCACCGTGGTTGACGACGGTGACGTTGCCGCCATTGCCGCCACCGCCGCCCTTGCCGCCCAGCGCCACCTGGATCTTGGTCTGTGCCGACCAGTATGCCGGGGCGACGCTCATCCCGCCCGAGCCGCCGCCGCCGCCGACGCTCTGCGCCATGATGGCGCGCGCACCGTCGCCGCTGGTCTCGATCCGGCTGGAGTTGGTCACGGTGACGGCGTCGCCGTCGCCACCCTTGCCGCCATTGCCGCCGAGCGCCAGGGAGGCTTCGACATTGTTGCCCTGGGCGGCCGTCGCCGACAAAGCGAGGCCGCCACTGCCGCCACCGCCACCTAGGCTCTGCGCCAGCAGCCCGTGCGCCTGGGCACCGGCCGTGGTGACGGCGCTCGCATTGGCGACCGTGACGGCGGCCGCGTTGCCGCCGGCATTGCCCTTGCCGCCGATCGCCATCGCCACAGCGGCTCCGTCGAGATTGCCGGCCCCGGCGATCGAGAACCCGCCATTGCCGCCGCCGCCACCGATGCTCTGCGCCACCAGGGCGTGCGAGCCGAAGCCGCGCGTGGCGATGCTGCCGCCCGACTTGACGTCGACCTTGCCGCCCGCCCCGCCGATCCCACCGGAGCCACCCAGCGCGAAGGCGAGGCTGCCGGCGCTTACCCCGCCGGCCAGGTCGATGGCGAAGCCACCATTGCCGCCGCCGCCGCCGACGCTCTGCGCCAGCATGCCGTAGGAGCCGGTGCCCGAGGTGGCGAGGGCGAGGCCGCCATCCGTGCTCGTCACGTCCACCACGCCACCGGCGCCGCCGGCACCGCCGCCGCCGCCGATCGCGACGCCGAGATTGCCTTCGTCGCCCAGCGACACGCCGACCGCGAAGCCGCCATGGCCGCCGCCGCCGCCGATGCTCTGCGCGAACAGCGCGTGCGAGCCGTCGCCCTTCGTCGTCAGCACAGCTCCGTCGCCGGCGGCGGCGACGACATGCCCGCCATTGCCGCCGTTGGCCCCCTTGCCACCGATGGCCACCTGCAGGGCGGAGCCGAGCGAGCCGCCGCCACCACCACTGCCGCCGCCGCCACCGACGCTCTGGGCGAACAGCGCGTGCGAGTTCAGCAGCACCGTGCTGACGTCGCCTTTGTCCGTCAGGGTGACGTCGCCGCCGCTGCCGCCGCCGCCGCCCGTGGCACCGATCGCGAACCAGCCGACGCTCGATCCGCCATTGCCGCCGCCGCCGCCGATGCTCTGCGCCAGCACGCCGTGCGAGCAGCCGGCGCCGCAGGTCGGATCGTCGCCGGCCGGGACGGCGCTGCCGCTGGCGGCACCGGTGTCGATCGTGCCGTCGTTGGTCACGCTCACCGCACCGCCGTTCGAGCTGTTGGCGCCGCCGCCGCCGAGCGCCACGATCGAGCCCCCCTCGGTGCCGCCGTCGCCGCCGGTGCCGCCGATGCTCTGCGCCAGGATGCCGCTGGCGTCGTCGCCCGAGGTGGTGATCGCGCCGTGATTGGTGATCGAGACGCTGCCGCCGGCCCCGCCGACGCTGCCGCCGCCGCCTTGGCCGTAGAACAGCCCGAACCCTGAGCCGCCGGCGCCACCGCCACCGCCGATGCTCTGGGCGACAATGCCCATCGACTGGTCGGCCGCGGTCCTGATGCTCGCAGAATTGAGGCTCGAGACCTTGCCGCCATTGCCGGCACTGCCGCCGGCCGCCTCGAAGCTGACGACGCTCGCCGAGCTGCCGGCGTCGCCGGCGTGACCGGCGATGCTCTGCAGCAGGATGCCGTGCGACTCGGGCCCGGTGGTCCGGATGTCGCCGCTTGGGATAGTGACCGAAAGATCGCCCGACGGTCCAGTGCTGCCACCGCCGCCCGACTGTGGGTTGAAGAAGCTGCCGTCGCCGCCTTTCCCACCGGTCCCGCCAAGGCTCAGGACCGCCATGCCGTGCGACTGCGCCCCATGCGTCACGATGGACTGACGCCCGAGCACGGTGATCGGACCGCCGCCACCACCACCGCCGCCGGTCTTGCCGCCGCCGGCGGTGTCCGAGCTGCCCCCGTTGCCACCGTCGCCGCCTTGGCTCACCACGAGGACGCCGGGCGCCCGGTCACCCGACGTCGTGATCTTCGTGTTCATGAACTGGCTGAAGACGATGGCTGCGCCCTGGCCACCGTTACCGGCCTGGCCGCCGTTGCAGCATGGACTGTCACCACCGTTGCCGCCGTCGCCGCCGATGCCGAGCACGCGGACACCGACGGAGCCGTCGCCCGTCGTGGTGATGTCGAGCAGGGTCGACGATGACTGGAAGCCTCGGAAACTGCCACCGAGGCCGCCGTTGCCTGCAGTGCCGCCCGAGTTGAAGATACTCTCTCCACCGGATCCGCCATTGCCGCCACGGGCGTAGAGGTCGATCCCTGGCGAGTCCGAGCCGGCAGTCCTGATCGTGTGCGTGCCAGGCAGAACGACGTCAAAATCGAGTGCATCGCCGCCATTGCCGCCGGCGCCGCCCTTGTAGCCGAGGCCGCCCCCGCCGCCATTGCCGGCGACGAACTCGCCGTGAATCCCGGGACTGTTGGTTGCGCCAAGCGTCGCGATGTTCCACGAGTTGTTGGCGCTCAGGTACAGGGAGCCGTCGCCGCCGTCACCACCACGGGATCCGTCGGCGAATCCCTCGCTGTTGCCTCCGTTGCCACCATTGCCGGTACGTCCGGCGAGATAGATGCCGGCCGATTGGTCGCCCCTGGCCGTGATCGAACCCGCTCCTTCGCCGCGGACGATCGCCCCCGCTCCGTCCGCCCCGCGACCACCATCGCAGCAGATCGAATCGCCGCCGCCACCACCATTGCCGGCGGTCGCCTGCACGAAGATCCCGTGCGCAGCGGTGCCCGAGGTCACGATGCCCCCGATCGACTTGACCTCTCCGTCGACATCGCCGCCCCGCTGACCCGCGCCGCCGGAGGAAGTCGTGCCGAAACCGCCCGATGAGCCATGCGTGCCTTGCTGGACCACCATGACGCCATGCGCGCCGGCACCGGTCGTGTTGATGCCGCCGGTGCTGCTCAAGGTTGAGCTGAGCTTGCTGTTTCCGCTGGCGCCGGCCGCCGACTGGCCGGTCAGCCGGATACCTTGCGCGCCGCTCGCGGGCTCGATCGTCGCATTGAGTCGTTCGACGTTGAGCTGGGTGTTGGGCTGCGGCGCCGAACTGGGGAAGTCGACCCCGTCGGTGATGCCGCCCGACTGGTTGCCCTGACAGGTGATCGTCCGAGTCGAGCCGTTGACCGAAGTCGTGCAGGCGTCGGGCTTGGCCGAGGCTGGCGAGGCTGTCACCACGACGACGAGCCCTGCCGCCGCCAGGGTGAGAAATGAAACCGTGACCGAGCCAGCAGCACCAATACGACGGCGCTCATCGTTCGGCATTCTATCGTTCTTTCTTGCCCCTGCCGATCGCCCCGATACGGCAATCGATGCTGTTTAGCAACGTCAACCACAAGCCTACCAAGGGTGTGATCGCCTGAACCACCGGGTGGGCTGACCGTTCTTCCTGTTCGACGCGAGATGCCGAGGCGCTGGACCTCCGGCGCGCAGCGAACGGAAGTAATGGTCCTTTCCCGACTACATCAGGGTACTGCGCGACGCGGCGTTGGGCCCGATCAGTTCGCTGCGTATCGCGCCGGACGCGACGGCGACGGAGCAGGCGCTCGCGGGAAGTTCCTCGAGGAGAAGCATGCGTGCGAGTTGCCTCGCGTCCGTGCCACCAACGCGCCGCTGCCGAAATCGAGGTGGTGAAACGCGATCGCGTTGACAGCCGAACCCTTGGTGCCCCTGGCCGGACTCGAACCAGCACGCCCTTGCGGGCAACAGATTTTGAGTCTGTCGCGTCTACCGATTTCGCCACAGGGGCACGCGGCGATCGTAGCCGTCGGGGGAGGGCGGTCAAGTCCGCCCGGAAGGATGCCCAGCGCCGAAAAACGTCGAAATACCCTTAGCTTGGCGATCGGTTTCAGCTAGGCTCCGCGCCGAGGCGTGGGCGGCTCGGATGCTCCGGCCGCGCGCTGGGAAGGGCAAACGCCTTCGTGGCAGGTGGCTGCTGACGAGGTATCAGGATCGTATCGGCGTCAGCCAGCGGGGTCGTGGCATGGGGGGGAAGTGGACACGGCGTCGGGCTGTGGGTGCAGGCTTGTCCCTGCCCGCCGTGAGTCTGTTCGGCGTCCCGTCCGTGCACGCCCAGGCGCCCGGGTTCGGGGAGCCGCAGCCGTTCTCGTTCGAGCGGCTCGTCGTCCAGGCGAAGGACATGGCCCAAGGCGCCTACGAGCCGCGCCCCGCGACCGCCCAGGCCCTGACCGACCTGTCGCCGGAGCAGTATCGCGAGATCCGCTATCGCCCGGAGCGGGCTCTTCCGCTCAGCGACAGCGCCTTTTCGGTGCAGCTGTTCCATCTCGGCTCGTATCACCGCTTCCCGGTACGCATCTATCTGGTCGAGGACGGCAATGCCCGGGAGGTGCTCTACGACCCGTCCCTGTTCGACTTCGGCACGATCAAGGTTCCCGAGGATCTGCCGCCCGAATCCGGCTTTGCCGGATTTCGCGTGCACTACGTGTTCGAGCAGGGCGGCGTTCCGCAGGAGCTCCTGACCTTTCTCGGCGCGAGCTATTTCCGCGCCGTCGCCCGGGACACACGGTTCGGCGTGTCGGCGCGCGGACTGGCGCTCGAGACCGGGCTCGGCAAGCCCGAGGAGTTTCCCTCCTTCACCAGCTTCTGGGTGTTCCAGCCGAGCGATCCGCGCGACGCCCTGCAGATCTGCGCGCTGCTCGACAGCCCCAGCGTCGCCGGGGCCTACCGATTCGACGTCTCGCCGCGGGACGGCACCCTGGTCGCCGTCGATGCCAGCCTGTTCTTCCGCGCCGACATCTCCCAGGTGGGCATAGCGCCCCTCACGAGCATGTACTTCTTCGGCGCCAACGATCATCTCGGCATCGACGACTATCGTGGCGCGGTCCACGACTCGGAGGGCCTGTCGATCTGGCGTGCCACGGGCGAGGCGCTCTGGCGGCCGCTGGTCAACCCGCGCTCGCTGCATGTCAGCGTCTTCGCCGACGAGAATCCGCGCGGCTTCGGGCTGCTGCAACGCGGCCGCGACTATCTGGCCTACGGCGATCTCGACGCGCGCTACGACCGGCGGCCGAATCTCTGGGTCGAGCCCAAGGGCGCGTGGGGGAAGGGCTCGGTCCGGCTGATCGAGATCCCCATCCAGGACGAGGGCCACGACAATATCGTGGCTTTCTGGACGCCGCAGGAGCCCGTCAATGCCGGGCATGAGCTGAGGGTCGCCTACAGCCTGCTCTGGTCACTGCAGCCGCCACTCGAGACCGGGCTCCTTTCCGTGCTGTCGACCCGCGTCGGCAGTGGCGGCGAGCCCGGCGGCGAACGCCCGGCCGAGCTCCGGCAGATCACCATCGAGTTCGTCTCCTCCGGGCAGCCGGCGACAGCGGGCACCTTGCCGCAGGCGGTGGTGGAATGCCAGAATGGCGAGTGCGCGCCCGCGATCGTTCGGGCGAACGAGGTCACGGGAGGGTATCAGGTCTCCTTCGAGGTCAAGATGACGGGTAGTCCAGTCGAGCTGCGCTGCTCCCTGCTCGAAGACGGGAAACCTGTCTCCGAGACTTGGCTTTATCGACTGGACGACAGCTGAGCGTTGACAGGGGAGAGCAGGCAGGGATGTCCCCACCGTCGGTCACCTCCGATGCCGCGTCGGGGCCGGTCTGGACGGCGGCGGCGGCAAGGGTTCGTGCCTATCTCGAGACGGCAGGCCTGAAGAGCTCGGCCGCTGCGGGCCTCGCGGGCGAGATCGTGGCCGGTTGTGCCGGCGAGCAGACGCCGGCGAACGAGGACGAAGCGATCCTCGCGGCTCTGCGCGTGGCCCGCCGTCTGCTCACCGAGCAGCATGGCCGCAGCGCAGAGCCCAAGAGCGGCGCGCCTCTCGCGCCGCGCGACCAGCCGCTCAGCATTCGTCGACGAGCCTTCAAGTCGATGATCGACTGGCGGCTCGCCACCTCCCGGCTGCGACGCCTCTTGCCGGCCGTGGCGCCGCAACGCGTACGTCGGGTTCCCGACCGCGACGAGGCGTCCTGGCAGCGGCTGACCCTGCGGGCGCGGGTTCGTCGCGGCGTGTTCACCTTCCTGATCCTGACCACGGCCGCCTGGGCGATTGCGAGCTTCGTCGAGATCCTGGGCATCGACGGCCTCAGCTATCTCGATCTGACGCAGACGGCGGTGTTCGCGATTTTGGTCCTGTGGCTGGCACAGTCGTTCTGGACGCTGAGCGGCGGCTTCGCCGTCCTCGCCGCGAGACTGCTGCAGCGCCGACGCCCGACATCGCCTCGACAGAGCTCAGCCGAGCGATCACCGCGTGTGGCCATCATCGCGCCGATCTACAATGAGGAGACCGAGCGGGTCTTCGCCGGTTTGCGGGCGATGTGGGAGGACCTGCGGACCGAGCCGGACGCCGAGCGCCTGGATCTGGTCATCCTCAGCGATACGACCGATCCCGACGTCTGGCTCGCCGAGCTGGATGCGTGGCAGCGGCTGCGGCAGGCGGTGACCGGGTCCGATCGGATCTACTACCGACGCCGGTTGCGCAATCAGCGGCGCAAGACCGGCAACATCGAGGATTTCGTCACCCGCTGGGGCGGCGCCTACGGCTACATGATCGTGCTCGACGCCGACAGTCTGATGTCGGGTCGCGCCATGATGCGGCTGGTGGAGCGGATGGATGGGAATCCCGATGTCGGGCTGATCCAGGCGCCGCCCAAGCTGGTCCGCGGCTCCACCGTGTTCGCCCGCATGCTGCAGTTCGCGGGCGAGGTGTACGGGCCGCTCTCGGCGGCCGGCATCAGCTACTGGGCGCTGGGGGAGGGCAACTACTGGGGCCACAACGCGATCATCCGCGTCCAGCCCTTCGCCGAGCTGTGCGGCCTGCCGCTGCTGTCCGGGCGCGCGCCGCTCGGCGGCGAGATCATGAGCCACGACTTCGTCGAGGCAGCACTCCTGCGCCGTGGCGGCTGGCAGGTGTGGATCGCGGACGACATCGGCGAATCCTATGAAGAGCCCCCACCCAGCATCGCCGACTTCGCCACGCGCGACCGCCGCTGGTGCCAGGGCAACATGCAGCACATCAAGGTGCTGTTCGTCCGCAACCTGCATTGGGTGAGCCGGCTGCATCTCGCCATCGGCATCCTCTCCTATGTGACCTCGCCGCTCTGGCTGCTGTTCCTGCTCCTCTCCGCGGCGCAGGCATGGGAGCTGACCTATGGCGAGCCGGTCTACTTCACTGCCGGCTGGCCGTTCCCGACCCTGCCGGTGTCGGTCTCGGCGGAAGCGGCGCTGCTCCTGATCGTCACCCTCGGGCTGCTGTTCATGCCGAAGCTCATGGGCCTTGTCCTCGCGCTGATCGACGGGCCGCGGCGGCGCGCGCTGGGTGGCGTCTTGCGCCTGACGGCGAGCGTGATTCTCGAGACGCTGCTGTCGGCGCTGATCGCGCCGATCATGATGCTGCTCCACACCAACTTCGTCCTGACCATCCTGCTCGGCTCGGCCATCGACTGGCAGCCGCAACGCCGGCAGGTCGGTGGAGGGCTTCTGGGCGAGAGCGCGCGGCGGTTCGGCTGGGTGACTGTCCTCGGCACCGCCGCCGCGATCGCGACCTATGCCTACACGCCCTCGCTGTTCTACTGGCTGATCCCGGTCTATGCGGGACTGGTGTTCGCCATTCCAGTCGCTATGTGGACCAGCTCGCAGGAGGCCGGCGAACGGCTGGCGCGGGCCGGTCTGCTCAGGGTCGTCGAGGAGGTCGAGCCGCCGCGCGTGATGAGCCGGCTGGACGAGCTGCTCGGGAAGCCGCCGCTGTCCGAGAGCGACCGCTTCGCCTCGGTGATGCTCGAGCCCGGCTTCAACGCGCTGCACATCGCCATGCTGCTGGCCGGCGAGGATTTCGCGCCGGGCTCCAGCGACGCGCTGCGCGCCATCGAGCGCAAGGCGGTCTATCTTGGCGCCGCGGCGCTCAGCAAGCCGGAGCGCCGTGCGCTGCTCGAAAGCCCGAGCACCATGGCCCGCCTCCACCTGGCTGCTTGGCTGCACTGGCGGGGCGAGCACCGTCTCGCCTGGGAAACCGACGAGCCGTTGCCTATGCTGTCCCGCAGACTTTCCGGGCGGTCGGAAGGGCCGGTGTCGGCAGCCGCGTGAGCGGAGCCGTCAGCCTCAACGATAGGCCAGCCTCGGCAGCCAGAGCGTCAGCACCGGCAGGAGAGTGATCAGGACGAAGTCCCCGGCGAGCTGGAACGCCCAGACCAGCCGCGCTCACCGCCGTGGCGGGCGCAAATGTCTGGCGGACAACCGAAATCCATCGGTCTCTCCCTGCTCGAGCGTCCGGCTCGCTCGCGCCCGAAGTCCGCCCGAACAATACGAATCACCCGCCGCAGCAGGTATCTCAAGCCGCCACGGCGAGCTCCGGCCTCATGGACTTGCCGGCTCGGGCTCTGGGTCCGTCACGTACGGAGGGGTGCTTACGCGCAATCCGGTCGCGGACAGGAGCCCAAGATAACGATCCACCGCCCGCTCGACGCTGAACTGGCGTCCCCGGGCCATACGCGCCGCACTATCGCCCGGATGCTCCAATGCCTCACCGATCGCGTCGGCCATGGCGCCGAAATCACTCAGTGCTACGAGCCGTCCGTGTCTGCCGCCCTCGAGGATCTCGCGCGGGCCGCTCGGACAGTCCGTGCTGACGACGGGCACGCCGCAAGCCAGCGCCTGAATCAGCACGCCGGGAAGACCCTCGTGTAGGGAGGAGAGGACGAACACGCTGGCATTGGCCATGAAGCAGAACGGATTGTGCGTGAAGCCGGGTAGCGACACGTCGTCGGCGCAACCCAGCTCGGCGGCAAGCCGCAGCAGCCCTTCCTTCGCCTCAACCCTGCCTTCCCCGACGATCACCAGCCGAGCAGGGCGCTGCCGGCGCACGAGGGCGAAGGCGCGTAGCAGGGTCGGGAAGTCCTTCTGTGGAGTCAGTCGGCCAACCCCTAGGATCACCGGCGGCTGACCGGGCGCAAACCAGGGATGTGAAATCGGCTCGGCTGCCTTGGCGAGCATCGAACGGTTCACGACTGCATTGTGAATGGTGACGATCTGGTCGCGTGCCAGCCCGGTATGCTGCGCGAGTTCGTCGGCCACGCCATCCGACACCGCAACGATTGCGTCCGCCATGGGATATTGGCGCCTCACCAGCGGGGGCAGGTAGCGGCGCTTCCATTTGCGGCCGACCATGGTCGAGCGCGTGGTCGTGTTGCGCTCGGTAACCACGATCTTGGTGTCGGCCCCCGCAAGCCGCTTTGCCGCGATGGCCAGGAGGTTCTCGAACGGGAAGGCGGAGATCAGCGCCGACGGCCGCTCGCGCCGAAGATAGTGTGCCAGGGCAGGCAGCATCCGCATCGAGCCTGGTGGACGCCAGGTGAACAGCATCGTCCGCGCCAGCTCCGGAATGCCACCCGGATCGGTCCATGCCATGAGCAGGCGCCCGAGAAGCGTCGGGCTGCGCGTCAGTGGCACCACGCGAACCGCCCTCGGCAGCTCGGCGAGAAGCGGCCCGCGTACGCGGCACAGCACGAGATCCACTGCGATACCGCGATCGAGCAGGCCCTGCGCCAAGCTGACCGCGGTCCGCTCGACCCCGCCGCCGGTGAGGTCGGGCAACAGCAACGCTATCCTGGTGGTGGCTTCCGACATGTCGCTCAAGCCCCGCCGAACAGCGCGTGAAGATAGCCCTCGACCGAGCGCGCCACCGTAAAGTCCTCGCCTCGACGGCGCAGCAGCGGACGATCGGGCACCGAGGTGATCGTGTCGGCGAGGGCGTCCGCCATCGCCTCAGCGTCGCCAACCGGCGTGAGCCGGCCGTAGCGGCCACCCTCCAGGATCTCGGCTGGCCCATAGGGGCAATCGGTGCTCACGACCGGACAACCGCAGGCCAAGGCCTCGACGAGCACGTTGCCAAAACCTTCCCAGGCCGAACTCAGGGCGAAGACCTGCGCGCGCGACATGTAGGCGTAGGGATTGGGCATGTAGCCGACCAGGTCCATGTCGCCCGCGACGCCGAGACTCTCGGCGAGCGCGACGAGATCCTGCTGCCGGGACTCGGTCTTGTCGTCGGCGGTAGCGCCACCGAGGATGACCAGCCGGGCATCACAGCGTGTGCGCAGGGCGGCGAAGGCGCGGACCAGCGTGGGGAAATCCTTCTGCGCGGACAGCCGACCGGCGCTCAGCACCACGGGCGGTGAGCCTGGCGCGAACCAGGGATGGTCCACGGGCATCGCGGCGAGCTGCGTGAGATTGGGGCCGACAACCGGATTGTAGATCGTGATGATGCGCCGCCGCGGGATACGCGCCACGACCGCAAGGTCGTCGCCGAGCGCACGTGAGACGGCGACGATCACGTCCGCCTGCTGGTAGGTGCGGTGCATCAGCCAAGGCAGGAAGCGCATCCGCCAGCTGCTCGTCTTGGTGAGCATCTTCGAGGGCGCCGTGCGCTCGCTGATCAGGACCTTGCCGTGGCCGCCAGCCAGCCGGTTGGCCCACACGGCCGCGAGGTTGCAGTTTGGTGCGGCCGAGATCAGCGCGTCCGGTCGATAGCGGCGCAGGAACAGGGCAAGCGAGGGCAGGTATTTCAGTCCGGGCGGAGGCTTGCGCGGCAGGATCACCGGCAGGAGCATCAGCGGCAGAGCCAGAGGATCCGCGCGGACGGGGGTAAGGCGCGCCGAGACGCGGGATGAGGATTTCAGGTGGTGGAGACCGACCTTCGGCGGCAGCTGGGAATTGAGCACACCGCGCGCTGAGTAGAGGACGACGACCACCTCGTGTCCGCGCTCGGCCAAGGCGCCTGCGAGCGAGAGCGTCATCTTCTGGACGCCGCCGCCGTTCAGGTCGGTCAGCAGGAGCGCAATGCGGTATCCGCGGACCGGCACTGCGGCGTGCCCCTCGATTGACACGGGAATGGCCAGCTCCAGCTCGGCACCGGCCACCGTCTTGGGTTTGGCCGAGATCATTGTCGCCGTGTCATGCCGCGACTGGCAGCGGCTAGACAAGGGGGCAGGCGACACAAGCGCGCCATCGCACAGGTCGCTTCGTGAGGCTAGAACGGGACGAAGGCTAACATGGGGGCTCGCGAGTTTCATGAAGCTGCATTCCAATCCTGCCTCGCCCTATGGTCGCAAGGTCAAGGTCGTCGCCTATGAGAAGGGCCTGTCCGACCGGCTTCAGGTTCATACGGTGACGACCACGGCCGTCGGCCCCGATCTCGGACTCGTGGCGGACAATCCGCTCGCGAAGATCCCCTGTCTCGTCCTGGAGGACGGGGTGCGCCTGTTCGATTCGCGCGTGATCAGCGAGTACCTGGATTCGCTGGCCGAAGCGCCGCGGCTTCTGCCCGCCGTGGGCGCCGAGCGTTGGGACACCTTGCGCCTCCAGGCATTGGCGGACGGCCTGCTCGATGCCGCGCTCCTGGTCCGCTACGAAACGTTCCTGCGTCCGAAGGAATTTCGCTGGCCGGCCTGGATCGACGGGCAGCTCGACAAGATCACGCGGGCGCTCGACCGTCTGGAGGCCGTCGACGCGCCGGGTTTCGGCGGGCGCCTGGATCTGGGAACAATCACCGTCGGCTGCGCCTTGGGCTATCTCGACTTCCGGTTTGCAGATCTCGACTGGCGCGCAGACCGGCCTGCGCTGGCCGACTGGTTCGCCTCGTTCGCAACCAGGCCCTCCATGCAGGCGACCAAGCCCGGCTGATCCTATCGGGCGAGCCGGAGCGTACGCTCGAGCAGCAACTCGTAGAGCGGCTTTCCGCCCACCGCGGCCGCGGTCAGGCTCGCCACGGCCGAGCACAAGGTGACCGCCACGAGCGCGGAATAGGCGTCGGTGAGCTCGGCGACCAGGACCACACCCACCAGCGGAGCACGCACCGAGCCGGTGAACAGGGCGGCCATCGCCGCCGCAGCGACAGCGGTCGGCTCCAGGGCGAAGTCCGGCAGGACAAGACGTGCCGCCTCGGCGAAGGTCACGCCCGCCAGTGTGGCGAGCGCGAGGATCGGGGCAAAGATGCCCCCCGGCGCGCCGGCGCCGTAGCTCAGCAATGTGGCCAGCGTTCGCACCGCCAACAGCAGGAGCAAGGTCGCGAACCCGGGGCTCGCGGCGGTAAGCATCGGCACGATCTGCTCACCGCCGCCGGTGGTGAGCGGCATCGTCCAGAGCAGGGCGGTCAGCCCCAGCGCCAAGCTGAGCACGAGCGTGGTCGGAGCTCGCCGCGACCAGGCGCCGAGGAAATCGAGGGTGACGAGCACGAGGTGGTTGAAGACGGCCCCAGCCGCCCCGAGCAGAACTCCGAGCGCGATATAGAGGGGATAGTCGGCGAGGGCCGGCGGGTCGATCGCCAGCCGCAGCTGCGGCCCGACGCCGGCGAACACCTCCGTGACCAGCGTCGCGGCGACACAGGCGATCAGCACCGCGTGATAGCCGCCAAAGCTGTAGGGCGAGGCACGGCGCAGCTCCTCGATCACGAACAGGGCGCCGGCGATCGGCGCGTTGAACGCCGCCGCGATGCCGGCACCCGCGCCGGCGGCGACCAGGGCGCGCGTCTGCGCGCGGTTGCAGCCGCCCGCGGCAGCGATCCCCAGGCCGGCCGCACCACCCATCTGCACGGTGGGGCCCTCGCGGCCGAGCACGAAGCCTGCGCCGAGTGCCAGGCCGCCGCCGATGAACTTGACGGTCAATATCCTGGGCCAGCGCATCTGCCGCAGACCAAGCAGATAGCCCTCGATCTCCTGGACGCCACTGCCGCTGGTCTCGGGAGCAAACCGGCGGACGAGCAGGCGGGCAAGTCCCAGAGCGGTCGCGACGAGCAAGAACAGGAGCAGCAGTCGGGCCGCGGTCTCGACCGGCACGTTCAGTGGCACCCGGGTTCGGGCGATGCAGTCCGCGAGCGACCGGACGATCCAGCTCTCGTCATAGCGCCCGTCGACGAATGCCGTGCGCCAAGCCGTCACATGGTCGATCAGGCCGTGAAACCCCGCCCCGAGTAGGCCGGTCAGCAGGCCGGCCAGCAGGGCAAGCCAATAGAGCTTCGTGCCGAGATCGGCAGTCGGGTCGGACGTCTCGGGCTGGTCGGTCACCGCCATCCTCGCAAAGTTTCGGACGGCCGCTACCGACCAAGCAAAACGGGAGCCGCTGGGGCTCCCGTCCGCTCCTAGCAGGCTAAGGGAGAAGGATCAGCCCTTGATCCCCTCGGGCATGACCTTGCCGTCGACCCACGCGCCGAGCAGCAGGTCGTAGTCGACCGTGACGCCCTGTGGCTTCTCGTTCTCGAGCTTGGGCTTGGGCTCGAATTCGCCGTTGTTGGACTTGGCGAACCACTCCTCGGCGCTGGTCTCGGGGTTGAGCTTGGGCGCGCACTCGCCGCCGATGCCCGCACGCTCGAGCCGGGCCAGGATCTGGTCCTGCTGCTTGGCGAGGTTGTCCATGGCCTCCTGTGCGGTCTTCTCGCCGGTGACGGCCTCGGCGACATTCGCCCACCAGAGCTGGGCGAGCTTGGGGTAGTCGGGGACGTTGATGCCGGTCGGCGTCCAGGCGACGCGGGCCGGGCTGCGGTAGAACTCGACCAGACCGCCGAGCTGCGGCGCGCGCTCGGTGAAGCTCGCGTGCCGGATGTCGGAATCACGGATCGGAGTCAGGCCGACATGCGACTTCTTGAGCGAGGTGGTCTTGGCGACGCAGAACTGGGCATAGAGCCAGGCCGGCTTGCGTCGATCCGTCGGCGTCGAGCGCATCAGAGTCCAGGAGCCGCAGTCCTGGTAACCGAGCTTCTCGCCCTCGCGCCAGTAGGGGCCGTGCGGCGAGGGAGCCATGCGCCACTTGGGCGTGCCGTCCGCGTTGACCACCGGCAGGCCGGGCTTGGCCAGGGCGGCGGTGAACGCGGTGTACCAGAAGATCTGCTGCGCGATGTTGCCCTGGCCGGGCACCGGGCCAGCCTCGGAGAAGGTCATGCCGGAGGCCTCGGGCGGAGCATAGGCCTTGAGCCAGTCGATGTATTTCTGCAGCGCGAACACCGCACCCGGACCATTGGTGCCGCCGCCGCGGGTGATCGAGGAGCCGACCGGCCGGCAGCCCTCCATGCGGATGCCCCACTCGTCGACCGGCAGGCCGTTGGGGATGCCCTTGTCGCTCATGCCCGCCATCGACAGCCAGGCGTCGGTGAAGCGCCAGCCGAGTGAGGGGTCTTTCTTGCCGTAGTCCATGTGGCCCCAGACGCGGACGCCGTCGATTTCCTTCACCTCGTTGGTGAAGAAGTCGGCGATATCCTCATAGGCGGACCAGTTGACTGGCACGCCGAGGTCGTAGCCCTTGGACTTCTTGAACGCCTCCTTGATCTGCGGATCGGTGAACCAGTCGTAGCGGAACCAGTAGAGGTTCGCGAACTGCTGGTCGGGAAGCTGCCACAGCACGTTGTTCGGGCCGGTGGTGAACGACTTGCCCATGAAGTCGTCGACGTCCAGCGTCGGCAGGGTCACGTCCTTGCCGTCGCCGGTCATCCAGTCGCTCAGCGGCACCACCTTGTCGTAGCGGAAGTGAGTACCGACCAGGTCGCTGTCGTTGATGTAGGCATCGTAGATGTTCTGATCGGACTGCATCTGGGTCTGCAGCTTCTCGATCACGTCGCCTTCCTGGATCAGATCATGGGTCAGGTTGATGCCCGTGATCTCGGAGAAGGCTTTGGCCATCGTCTGCGATTCGTAGACGTGGGTGTCGATCGTCTCGGAGACGATCTTGATGTCCATGCCCTTGAAGGGTGCCGCGGTGGTCTGGAACCAGGTCAGCTCCTCGATTTGCGCGTCCCGCGACAGGGTCGACGGCTGGAACTCGTCGATCCACTTGTTGATGGTCGCGTCCGCGGCGTTGGCCCGGATGATGCCCGGCATCGCGAAGCCAGCACCCGCCGCCGCGGTCGACATGAGGAACTGGCGGCGGCCGAAATGCCATTTCGTCACTTCATTGCACTCCCTGTCATGCCCCAAAACAGCGCCGGCCGGTGGCAGGGGCTTTCCCCACCGGCGTGTTGCGGGCGCGCGGTTCAGCCGAACCGCATCACCACCAGAAACCAAGCGAGCGCGATCAGCGAGCCGATCCACAGGGCCTGCTCCGTACCCATGAGCCAGCCGACGTGAATCCACGCGGCCCCGAGCAGACCGATGAACAGCCGGTCGCCGCGGGTGGTCGCCATCGGCAGGAAGCCGCGGCGCTCGGTGGTCGGCTGGGCGATCTCCCACACGGTCATGATCAGGAGCATGATCACGACGGCCGAGAAGAACATGGCCGTGGGCCAGGTCCAGGCCATCGAGTGGAACAGCTTGGCAAAGCGGTCGAAGAAGCTCCCGTCCTGCATCGCTCACACCCGCCCCAGGGCGAAGCCCTTGGCGATGTAGTTGCGCACGAACCAGATCACCAGCGCTCCGGGGACGATGGTCAGCACGCCGGCGGCGGCCAGCGTCCCCCAATCCATGCCCGCCGCGGAAACTGTACGGGTCATGGTCGCGGCGATCGGCTTCGCATTGACGGTGGTCAGGGTGCGCGCCAGGAGCAGCTCGACCCAGCTGAACATGAAGCAGAAGAATGCGGTCACGCCGACGCCGGACTTGATCAGCGGCAGGAAGATCCGAATGAAGAAGCGCGGGAAGGAATAGCCGTCGAGATAGGCGGTCTCGTCGATCTCCTTGGGCACGCCGGACATGAAGCCCTCCAGGATCCAGACCGCGAGCGGTACGTTGAACAGGCAATGGGCGAGCGCCACCGCGATGTGCGTGTCGAACAGCCCGATCGTCTGGTAGAGCTGGAAGAATGGCAGCAGGAAGACCGCCGGCGGCGACATCCGGTTGGTCAGCAGCCAGAAGAACATGTGCTTGTCGCCGATGAACTTGTAGCGCGAGAACGCATAGGCCGCGGGCAGGGCGACGCCCAGGCTCAGCACGACGTTGATCGCGACGTAGATCAGCGAGTTGATGTAGCCCGAATACCAGGCGGGATCGGTAAAGATCCGGGCATAGTTCGCGATTGTCGGGGCTGCGGGGACCAGGGTGAGACCGCTCAGGATCTCCTCGTTGGTCTTCAGCGACATGTTGACCAGCCAATAGATCGGCAGCAGCAGGAACAGGAAGTATATCAGGAGCCCGTAGGTGCGCAGCCTCATGCCCGGTCCCCCGTGCCGACGCGGGTCATCAGGTTGTAGAAGACGAAGCTCAAAGTCAGGATGATCAGGAAGTAGACGATTGAGATCGCCGCCGCGGGGCCAAGGTCGAACTGGCCGACCGCGATCTTGGCGAGATGGATCGACAGGAAGGTCGTGGCGCTGCCGGGCCCACCGCCGGTGACCACGAACGGCTCGGTGTAGATCATGAAGCTGTCCATGAAGCGCAGCAGCACCGCGATCAGCAGCACGCCACGCATCTTGGGCAGCTCGATGAACCGAAACACCGCCCAGCGTGAGGCGCCGTCGATCGAGGCTGCCTGGTAGAAGGCAGGCGGAATCGCGCGCAGGCCGGCGTAGCACAGCAGCGCCACCAACGGTGTCCAGTGCCAGACGTCCATGATCACGATGGTGATCCAGGCATCCCAGGGATCGGCCGTATAATTGTAGTCGATGCCAGCCCCGTTGATCAGCCACCCGGCGAGCCCGATGTCGCCGCGGGCGAAGATCTGCCAGATCGTGCCGACCACGTTCCACGGGATCAGGAGGGGCAGGGCCATGATCACGAGCGTGGCCGAGGCGGCGATTCCACGCGCCGGCATGGCGAGCGCCAGGGCGATGCCGAGCGGGATCTCGATCGCCAGGATGGTCAGGCTGAAGACGAGCTGGCGGACGACGGCATTGTGCAGGTCGCTATCGGCCAGCGCCTGGGTAAACCAGTCCGTGCCAACCCAGACCCGGTCGGTCGGCCCGAAGATGTCCTGGAAGGCGTAATTGACCACGGTCATCAACGGGATGATCGCGCTGAAGGCCACCAGCAGGAACACCGGCAGGACCAGCAACCACGCGGCGTTGTTGTGGGTCTTGTCCATCGTCCGCCCCCTCAGCCGATCAGCCGTTCGTCGGCATAGAGCAGCGTCCGCGCGGGCGCGAAGGAGAGATGCGCCGTCTCGCCCGGGGACCGTGCGTCCTCATCCATCTTGGCCTTGAGCTGATGCGGACCGAACCGTGCCGTGAGCAGCTTGTAGTTGCCGAGATCCTCGACGCGTTCGACCTTGACCGGCAGCGTGGTCTCGCCGGGGGCGGGCTCCACGGTCACGAACTCCGGCCGGATGCCGAGCTCCAGGCTTGCATTGGGCAGTTCGCTGGCGGCTCGGGCCCAATGCCCGCCCAGCACGGCGTCGGTGCCGTCGATGCGCACGCCGTCCCCTTCTGCCCGACAGCGCATGAAGTTCATGCCCGGAGAGCCGATAAAATAGCCGACGAAGCTGTGCGCCGGGCGCTCGAACAGCTCCTGCGGCGTGCCGAGCTGCACCACCTCGCCCTCGTACATCACCACCACCTTCTCGGCGAAGGTCAGCGCCTCATTCTGGTCGTGAGTGACGTAGACCAGCGTGTGCCGGAAACGGTTGTGTACCTCCTTGAGCTTGCGGCGCAGCTGCCACTTGAGGTGCGGGTCGATCACGGTGAGCGGCTCGTCGAACAGGATCGCCGCCACGTCCTCGCGGACGAGGCCGCGGCCCAGCGAGATCTTCTGCTTCTGGTCGGCGGTGAGGCGCGACGCGCGCCGCTTCATCAGCGGCTCGAGATCGAGCATGGCCGCGACCTCGGCGATCCGAGCGGCAATAGCGGATGGCGCGACGCCGCGGTTGCGCAGTGGGAAGGCCAGATTCTCGCCCACGGTCATGGTGTCGTAGATGACCGGGAACTGAAACACCTGGGCGATGTTGCGCTGCGCCGGCGAGAGCGCCGTCACGTCATCGCGGTCGAACAGTACCCGCCCCTCGCTCGGCCGCAGCAGGCCGGAGATGATGTTGAGCAGCGTGGTCTTGCCGCAGCCCGATGGCCCGAGCAGCGCGTAGGCGCCGCCGTCCTCGAACGCGAAGTGCAGCGGCTTGAGGGCGTAGTCCTTGGGCTCTCCCGGGTTCGGGGCGTAGGCATGGGCGACGTTCTCGAACTCGATCCGAGCCATCTCGCTAGACCCTCGCCATCGCCCGCTCGGGCGCCTGCTCGAGCTGGCCGTCAGGGCCGAAGGCGTAGAGTCGGTTCGGGTCGACTTGCACGTCGACCGCCTGGTGCAGCGCGTGCTCGTGCACGCCTTCCTCCTGGACCACCCAGCGCAGGTCGCCGTTGCGGACGTGGATGAAGGTCTCGGAGCCCGAGATCTCCGACAGCTCCACGCTGGCCTCGATGCTGATGTCGTCCGGACCCCGCGGGCGGATCGACAGATGATTCGCGCGTACGCCCAGGATGTGCGGGCCGTCCGCGAGCCTGGCGAGGTGAGGCGGCATGGGCAGGACAAGTCCACCGCGGCCGTGCGCCACGCCCCGCTCGAGCGTGACCGCGAGCGTGTTCATCGGCGGGTCGCTGAAGACGGCAGCGACGCGGAGCGAGCCCGGATTGTGGTAGACCTGGACCGTGGAGCCGGTCTGCAAGATGTGGCCCTCGTCCATGACGATGACCCGGCCGCCCATGATCAGCGCCTCGAGCGGTTCGGTGGTGGCGTAGACGACCGTGGTCTGCTGGCGCGCGAACAGCTCGCGCAGCTCGGCCCGCAGCTCCTCGCGCAGCTTGTAGTCGAGATTGACCAAGGGCTCGTCGAGCAGCAGCAGGCTGGCCCGCTTGACCAGGGCGCGGGCGATGGCGAGGCGCTGCTGTTGGCCGCCGGAAAGCTCGCCGGGCAGACGGTCGAGCAGATGGTCGATGTGGAGCAGGCGCGCGGTGTCGCGGACCTGGCGGTCGATCTCGGCCGCGGCGATGCCCTGCAGGCGCAGTGGCGAGGCGATATTCTCGTAAGCCGTCAGCGTGGGATAATTGATGAACTGTTGGTAGACCATGGCGACGCTGCGCTGGCGCACCGATCTGCCGGTCACGTCGACGTCGTCCACCAGCATCCGGCCCGAGCTGGGCTGATCCAGGCCGGCCATCAGCCGCATGAGCGAGGTCTTGCCGGCGAGGGTCGGCCCGAGCAGGACGTAGAGCTGGCCGTCCTCGAGCTCCAGCGACAACCGGTCGATCCAGACCTCGCGGCCGACCACGCGCTCGATCCCGTCCAGGCGCAGGCTCACTCCCCTACGGCCTCCCGCCTCGCCGGGACAGCCTCCGCACCCAGGGCCTCCTTCAGCCGCGCCGCCGTGTCGTCGCCGACATGCAGCCCGAGGCGGGAACGCCGCCAGAGCACGTCTTCGGCCGTCCGCGCCCATTCCCGCTCGACGAGGTAGCGGACCTCAGCCTCGTGGAGACCACCGCCAAGATCCACTCCGAGGTCGGCGATGCCGCCGGCACTGCCGATGAGCGTCGCGAGCCGCGTGCCGTAAGCACGTGCCCAGCGTCGGAGCAACGTCGCCGGCACCCAGGGATATTCGCTTTGTGCCGCGGCAAGGAAGGCCGCGAAATCGGCGTGGGGCATGTCACCGCCGGGCAGGGCGGCCTCGCCCGTCCATGCGCCCCGGGTGAAGCCCATGACCGGCTGCAGCTTCTCCAGCGCGTGCTCGGCGAGCTTGCGATAGGTGGTGATCTTGCCGCCGAAGATGGACAGCAGCGGCGCCCGGCCCGGGGCTGCGTCGAGATCGAAGACATAGTCGCGGGTCACGGCCGAGGCATTGCCGCTGGCATCGTCGTAGAGCGGCCGCACTCCGGCATAGGACCAGACGACGTCCTCGGGGCCGATCTGCCGCTCGAAGTAGCGGTTGACGACGCGGCAAAGATACGCCGTCTCGCCGGGATCGATCTTCGCCTGCGCCGGATCGCCCTCGTAGGGAACGTCGGTCGTGCCGATCAGGCTGAAGGCGCCCTCGAACGGGATCACGAACACGATCCGCCGGTCGTCGTTCTGCAGGATGTAGGGGTGCTCGCCCGGGTAGAGCCGCGGGACGACGATGTGCGAGCCCTTGATCAGCCTGACCCGCTTGGCGGAGTTGATCCCGAGGCCGCCCGTGAGAAAGCTCGACACCCACGGTCCCGCGGCATTGACCAGCGCGCGCGCACGCACGCGGCTGCGCCGCCCCTGATCGTGCCTCAGGTCGGCGATCCAACCGTCGCCGTCCCGCCGGGCCTGCTCGCAGCGGGTCCGCGTGCGCACCTGGGCGCCGCGCTCCGCGGCGTCCATGGCGTTCAGGACCACCAGCCGGCTGTCCTCGACCCAGCAGTCCGAGTAGGTGAAGCCGCGCTCGACCCAGGGCTGCAGCGGGTCACCGAGCGGGCCGGGCGCGGCGAGATCGACCGCCGTCGAGCCGGGCAGGATCTGGCGACCGCCGAGATGGTCATAGAGCAGCAGACCGAGCCGGATCATCCAGACCGGTCGCTGCTCTGGGCTGTGCGGCAGCACGAAGGTGAGCGGCCGAACGATGTGCGGGGCCGCGCGCAGCAGGACCTCGCGCTCGATCAGCGCTTCGCGGACCAGCCGGAACTCGTAATATTCGAGGTAGCGCAGCCCGCCATGGATCAGCTTGGAGGACCAGCGCGAGGTATGGCTGGCGAGATCGTCCTTTTCGACCAGCAGGACCGACAGGCCCCGGCCGACCGCGTCGCGCGCGATGCCGGCACCGTTGATGCCGCCGCCCACGATCAGCAGATCGACCTGCGCTTCCAGTTCCTTGCCTCCCTCGCTTCGGCTTTTCGTATCAGAACGTCCAACGCTCGCAATCGAAAATCGTTCAACCTCCTTCGCGCTCCTCACCGTCGGCCACGAAGAGAGCTACGTTGCCGGTTTCGATCCTCTGCTGCAGCGGCTGCGGCGGCGGCGCATCCGTGAACAGCGCGTCGACATCGTCGAGGCTGCCGAGCCGGACCATGGCGTTGCGGCCGAACTTGCTGTGGTCGGCGGCGAGAAACACCTGGCGGGAGTTGGCGATGATCGCCTGCGCCACCCGGACCTCCTGGTAGTCGAAGTCCAGGAGCGTGCCGTCGAGGTCGATGCCACTGATCCCGATCACGCCGTAGTCGACCCGGAACTGGCGGATCAGGTCGATCGTGGCCTCGCCGACGATGCCGCGGTCGCGCGCCCTGACCACGCCGCCCGCGACCGTCACCTGGAAGTCGCTCTTGCCGCTGAGCAGGGCGGCGACGTTGAGATTGTTGGTGATCACCCGCAGCCCGACATGACGCATGAGCTGCTTGGCGATCTCCTCGGTCGTGGTGCCGATGTTGATGAACAAGGAGGCGTGATGGGGGATGTGCTCGGCAACCATCGCCGCGATCCGCCGCTTCTCCTCGCTGTTGAGAACCTGGCGCTCGAGATAGGCGATGTTCTCGACCGAGGAAGCCAGGGCCGCCCCGCCATGGTGGCGCTGGAGCACCGACTGCTCGCACAAGGCATTGATGTCGCGGCGCACCGTCTGCGGGGTCACGGCAAAGCGCTGCGCCAGCGCGTCGATGGTCACGAAGCCCTGCTGCCGGACCAGATCGACGATCTGGGTGCGGCGCTCGTCGCTGCCGGCCAAGCGGCCCGCCTCCCGCGCGGCTTGTTGTTCGCAAACGAACATGCGCGCCGGCGTGCGCGATGCAAGTCGAAAATCGATCAGCTGCGGACCCGCGCCACCGCGCGGCGCCAGCCTGCGAGCAGCTGGTTCCGCTCGGCGGCCGCCATGCTCGGCTCGAACCGCCGTTCCAGGCGCCACGCGCCGGCGATGTCATCGAGCGAGCCATACACGCCTGCGGCCAGTCCGGCGAGGTAGGCCGCGCCGAGTGCCGTGGTCTCGATCACCGCCGGGCGCTCGACCGGCTGCTCGAGCATGTCGGCCAGGAACTGGCACAGCCAGTCGTTGGCCACCATGCCGCCGTCGACGCGCAACGTGCCCAGCCCGGCATCGACGGCACCGCCGCGCATGTCGGCGACGAAGGCGTCGGCGAGGTCGGCGGTCTGATAGGCGACCGCCTCGAGCGCCGCGCGCACGATGTGGGCGACGCCGCTGTCGCGCGTCAGGCCAAGGATGGCGGCGCGCGCGTCCGGATCCCAATGCGGCGCGCCGAGCCCGGTGAAGGCCGGCACCAGATAGACGCCCTCGGTCGAGGGCAGGTCGCGGGCGTGCGCCTCGCTGTCGGCGGCCGAGGCGATCACCCGCAGGCCGTCGCGCAGCCACTGCACGGCGGCGCCGGCGACAAAGATGCTGCCTTCCAGTGCGTAGGTGGTCCGGCCGCCCAGACGGTAGGCGACGGTGGTGAGCAGCCGGTTGGCCGATGCGACGCAGCGCTCGCCGGTGTTGACCAGCATGAAGCAGCCGGTGCCGTAGGTGCTCTTGGCCATGCCCGGCCGGAAGCAGGCCTGGCCCACCGTCGCCGCCTGCTGGTCGCCAGCGATGCCCAGGATCGGGATCGGCGCACCGAACAGGTCGGGATCGGTCACGCCGAACTCGCCGGCACAGTCGCGCACCTCGGGCAGCACCGCCGCCGGGATCCGCAGCGCCGCGAGCATGCGCTCGTCCCAATGCTGGCCGACAATGTCGAACAGCATGGTGCGCGACGCGTTGGTGGCGTCGGTGGCGTGGACGCGGCCGCCGGTCAGGCGCCAGAGCAGGAAGCTGTCGATGGTGCCGAAGGCCAGAGCACCGTTCTCGGCGGCGCGGCGCGCATTCGGGACATGGTCCAAGAGCCAAGCCAGCTTGGTGCCCGAGAAATAGGCGTCGACGACCAGTCCGGTCCGGGTTCGGACGTGGTCTTCCAGGCCGTCGGCGACCAGGCGGCGGCAGATATCCGCGGTGCGCCGGTCCTGCCAGACGATCGCGCGGTGGACCACGCTGCCGGTCCCGCGCTCCCACAGGGCCGTAGTCTCACGCTGGTTGGTGATGCCGATCGCGGCGATCTGGCTGGCTTCGACGCGTGCCGAGGCCATGGCCTGGCGACACACGGCGACCACGTCGCGCCAGATGTCCTCGGGATCGTGCTCGACCCAGCCGTCCTTTGGGAAATGCTGCGGCAGCTCCTTCTGACCGCTGCCGACGCCCCGACCCTCCCGGTCGAACAGGATGGCGCGGCTGCTGGTGGTCCCCTGATCGATGGCGAGCACGTAGTCGCGGCTCATGTCGTTTGGCCCCCCGAGCACCTGCGCCGCGACCTTGGCCTGCGATCGGGAAGGCGACAACCCCAACCTGCCGGTCCGTGCCCGCAGATTTGCAGGCTCTCAGGATCGGCGCGCTTGCCCAACGTCTGGGATTCTCGCGGCCTTGAGCCGGCTGCTCTTCCACGCTCGATGGGCACGGAAGAGCGGGGCGAGGACCAGGTGCCGGCTGCGGCTCGGGTCGCGGTAGTAGAGGCTCGTGGGCAGGAGGCGGCAGCCGCGGCGGGCCTTGAGCTCAGAGAGCAGCGTGCCGTACCAGATCCGCCGGGCGCCGCTGGCGATGGCCTCGGCGATCGGTCGGTAGTAGCAGAGGTTGAAATAGGCGAAGCTCGTCTTGCCTTCGGCCAGACCGACGTGGGTCATGTGGGCGATGTCACCGCCACGCACCATGAGGGCGAAGCCGAGCAGCGAGCCGGCACGATAGGCACCCCAGAAAGTGGCTGCCTCACCCAGCCGGTGCTTCACGGCTGGCAGGAATGCGGGGCCGAAAGGCACGCCGCGCCCGTTGCGGCGGCGGTAGTGGCGGTCGGCGAGGGCATGCAGCGTGGCGCTCACGGCCTCGACGTTGGCGATCGGCTCGATCGCAACTTCCGCCTCGCGGCAGCGCCGGATCTCGCTCCACGCGGCGGAGCGCGCGTTCCGACGCAAAGAGGCGACATACTCCTCGAAGCTGCTCCAGCGCAGATCCAGGCAGGCGACGGGCCGGGCCACGGTGCGGTGATAGTCCCGGTTCGAGAGCAGCTCGCACAACGCCACGTCCTCGTCCGGGACGTGGGTGAACACCAGCGGCAATCGCCGCTCGGCGGCCAGCGCCTCGAGATGCTCCAAGGCGGCCGCGCGTCCCGTGCCGAGCAGGAAACCGCCCTGGCCGCGATAGGGGCCGCATACCAGCGCCGGGAGCCAGCGGATGCCGAGCATCCGACCGAGATCAGCGAGTGGGCCGAGCAAGAAGCGGTCGGACAGGAGCGCGTCGTCCGGTGTCGTGGTCTCCAGGCAGGCGGCGGCGCCCAGACCCGCTGCGTCGCTCGCCATGATGTAATGGGGCCGTAAGCCGGCGATGCCGGCCTGCTCGAGCGCGCCCAGCCAACCGCGGCCGACCAGGACGTGCGACGCGGCGAGACGGTCCCAGTCGGCGCCGGGAACCTCACGGATGGAACGGGCGTGGAGGCAGGTCACCGCGACGCACCATTGACCCGGGGGCCGCCCGACCTCAGCCTGTGCGGGGCTGGATCTGCAGGGACGGCGCGGGAGTGACAGGCAAATCCCGGCAGACGACGGGTCCGCATGTGCTGCTCCTTGATCAGGGCCAGCTCACTGCGCCGCCGATCATGCACGCGCTCAAGCGCGGAGGTGCGCGTGTGACGCTCGCGGTCGATCCGGCCGGGCCCTGCTCGGCGGCCCGCTCGCGCTTCGTCGACGCGGTGGTCCACCGCCCGTCGCTCGCCGACGGACCGCGCTTCGTCGAGTTCGCCCGAACGATGGCCGGGCGCGGCGTCGAGGTGCTCATGCCGATGGGTGACGCCGCCCTGATGGCCCTGCAGCCGCTGCGGCCCGAGCTTCAGACCATCATGGGGGTCGCAGCACCACCGGCCGAGTGCGTCGGCATCGCACTCGATAAGGGGCTGACGGTGCAACGGGCGCAGCACGTCGCCAGCGGGCCCGCCGTGCCGGTGTCGGCGACGCCGGGGTCGGCCGAGGAGGCGGCTGACGGCTGGACAGGGCGCTTCCCGGTGATCGTGAAGCCGCGGGTCGGCACCGACACGGCCGGTGTCCGCAGTGCCCGCGATCGAGAGGAGCTGGCTCGCGCGTTCGGACGCGTCACGGCCGAGCGCGGTCCGGCGCTGGTGCAGGAGGCCGTGGACTATCGGCCGGGCGAGAAGTTCGTGCTGCTCTATCTGTTCGATGACCAAGGCGGGCTGCGCGCCCAGTATGCGCAGCGGGTCGAGCACGAGTGCCGTTCGATCCGGCGCGGTGCAGGGAGCGCCCGTCAACGTGGCGGCAGCGCTCTGCTCTGGCGCAGCAGCGACGATCCGGACCTGCTGCGCCAAGGCCGGGCCCTGCTGCAGATCTTGGGCTGGCGTGGCCTCGCGTCGATCGAGGGCGCCTACGATCGGCGCGACGGCAAGCCCTACCTGTTCGAGATCAACCCGCGCCTGGACGGTACCGGCCCGCTGGCGCTGGCGCAGGGGGCAAACCTCGTCCACGATGCCTGTCTGGTGGCCCTGGAGCGGGCACCCGTGCGCCGCCTCGACCACGAGGCCGGGCATCGGGCGAGGAAGAATCTCCTCATGATGCTGGGGGCTCGCGACCTCCGCGCGGCGCTGGCAGTGCTGGACCCGCGCTACGCTCCACCGCTGCCGATTCGACAGGATCCCGTGCCAGTCGCCCTGGAATGCGTGCGCCTGCTGCGCAAGCACCTCAGCGTCGGAACCATGATTTGGGCCGGGTCGCCTCGGCAACGGCATAATCCATGACCGTGCGCCGCAGCGCGTCGAGCTCGGCCGGGCGGTCGCCCAGGACGCGCGCATAGAGCTCGACGAACATGTCGACGGTCTCGGTAGCACCCCAGGGCCGATGCGTGCCGCGCATGTGGTCGACCACCACCGCACCGGTGAGGTTGGCCAGGAACTCCCGGCCGACCCGGTCCGGGGCGCCGGCCTGGTCGAAGAGCTGCATGACCCGCTGCAGGGCGCGGCCGGTCTCGTAGGCCGCATGCGGGTCAGTCAGGCCGGGCAGACGGGTAAGATCGAGCAGCGCCTGCTCGTTGGCCCCGGCGGCGAACGGTGCCGTGTCCTCGGCGAGCCCGTCCAGCTTGGGCGGCTGCAGCGGCCGTCCGCGCGCGCCCCGCCGGAATGCCACCTGCACGTCGATCCCGCTCGCCACGCTTCCCTGTCCGCACCACCACTCCCGCACCGGGCTATAGAGCCGCCGCGAACCGCAGGCTAGCCGACTGAGTCAAGCAGAGCTCGAGCGCCGCATCGCGCAGGAGCAGCCGATGAACAATGGTGCGGTTCCAAATGTCGCCGTGGTAGGATGACCGCGTCGCGATCCCGACATTTCGTGGGATCTGCGCGCTATCCGGACCAGCTTATGAGCGACCGACCGCCGTCCGCCGAGCCCGCCCCGACCGAGACGATCCTGTTCCTGCTTATCCCCGACTTCTCGATGATCGCCTTCACCAGCGCCATCGAGCCTTTGCGCATTGCAAACCGGCTTTCCGGCCGCCGCCTGTACGCGTGGCGCTTGCTCTCGCGCGACGGTGGGGCCGTGGCTGCGAGCAACGGCATCGCGATCCAGGTCGAGAGCGCGATCGCGACCGCCGAGCCGCCCGCGACAGGAACCCCGCCTTCGGTCGTCCTGTGCGGCGGGCTGGGCTCAGAGCACTATCAGAGCAAGGAGGTCTTCGCCTGGCTGCGCCGATGGGGCCGGCGCGGCGCGCCGATCGGTGCCCTGTGCACCGGCGCCCACGTGCTCGCTCGCGCGGGGCTCCTGGACCGGCATCGCTGCACGATCCATTGGGAGAATCTGCCGGGCTTCATGGAAGCCTTCCCCGACATTCCGGTGACCTCGGACCTCTACGAGATCGACGGCCATCGCTTCACCTGTTCCGGCGGCACTGCCGCCCTCGACCTGATGCTGCATCGGATCGCGCTCGCGCACGGCGACGAGCTCGCGACCAAGGTGTCCGAGCAATGCATCGTCGACCGCATCCGCGGCCCGCACGACCGGCAGCGCATGCCGCTGCGGCTGCGGCTGGGAGTGCACCATCCGAAACTGATCAACGCCGTCGAGATCATGGAGGGCAACATCGAGGAGCCGCTCAGCCAGGAGTCGCTGGCGGATCGCATCCAGCTCTCGCGCCGGCAGCTCGAGCGTCTGTTCCGGCGCCATCTCGGCCGAACGCCGGCACAGTTCTACCTGGAGACGCGGCTCGAGCGGGCTCGTCACCTGCTGTTCCAGACCGACATGCCGATCATGAGCGTGGCCTGTGCCACCGGCTTCGTCTCGGCCTCGCACTTCACCACCTGCTACCGGCAGATGTTCGGCAAGACGCCAAGGGCGGAGCGGGTCAGGGTGGCCTGACGCTTCACGCCGGCGCAGCCAGCTCCTCGAGCGGCCAGCGGGCGCGGGCCTGAACGGTCTGATCGTCGATCGGACCGAGCCGCAGCCGCTCGATGCCGGCCCATGCCACCATGACCGCATTGTCGGTGCAGAGCGCGAGCGGCGGAGCGATGAGCGGGACGCCCGCTCTCTCGGCGACCCGCTCCAGGCGTGCCCGGAGATAGAGATTGGCGGCTACTCCCCCGGCCACGACCAGCGCGCCGAAGCGGCTCCCCTCGTGTCGCAAGGCACGGGAGGAGCGGTCGACCAGCACGTCGCCGGCCGCCGCCTGGAAGCTGGCGCAGAGATCCGCGATCGTCCCAGGCTCCGCGGCGGCCGCACCGAGCCCGAGGATGCGGTGTCGTACCGCCGTCTTCAGGCCGGAGAACGAGAAGTCGCAGGTGCCGGTGCCCTGCAGCGGCCGCGGCAGACCGAAGCGCGCCGGATCGCCGTCGCGGGCCAGCCGCTCGACCGCAGGGCCGCCCGGGTAGCCGAGCCCGAGCATCTTCGCGACCTTGTCGAACGCCTCGCCGATCGAATCGTCGATCGTGGTGCCCAACAGGCGGTAGTGGCCCAGGCCCTCGACCGCGACGAGCTGGCAATGCCCGCCCGAGACGAGCAGCAGGAGATACGGGAACTCGACGGCGGCGACGAGCCGTGCGGTCAGCGCATGCGCCTCGAGATGGTTGACCGCCACCAGCGGCAGCCCGTTCACCAGCGCGATCGTCTTACCTGTCAGCAGGCCGACCATCAGGCCGCCGATCAGCCCCGGCCCGGCGGTGGCGGCGACACCGGCCAGGTCGGCAAAATCCAGGTCCGCGTCGCGCATCGCCTGCTCGAGCAGCAGGTCGAGCTTCTCGACATGCGCGCGTGCTGCTATCTCGGGCACCACGCCACCGTAGGGGGCATGCTCGGCGAGCTGGGAGAACAGCGGTGCCGACATGACGCGGCGGTCGGCGCGGACCAGCGCCACTGCGGTCTCGTCGCAGCTGGTCTCGATTCCCAGGACGATGGCGTCCTCGCGCAATCCAACCTCCAGGCGCCCCGCCCATGTCTCCTAGATCCGCCGGAGCCCGACCATGACGCCGCACCCTCCTTTGCGCATCGGCACCCGCGGCTCGCCGCTGGCGCTCGCCCAGGCGCAGATGGTCAAGGCAGCGCTCCTGGCCCAAGGTGGGCTCGCCGACGGTGATGTCCAGATCGTCGCAATGAGCACCAGAGGCGACCGGATCCAGGACCGGACGCTGGCTGAGATCGGCGGCAAGGGGCTGTTCACCGAGGAGATCGAGGCGGGCCTGCTCGACGGCAGCCTGCACATGGCCGTGCACTCGACCAAGGACATGCCGACCCGACTGCCGGCCGGCCTCGTTCTCGGCGCCTTCCTGCCGCGGGCCGACCCGCGCGACGCCCTGATTGCGCGCGGGCCGCGCAGCATCGCGGAGCTGCCGCAGGGTGCCGTGGTCGGTACCGCCTCGCTGCGGCGGCAGGCGCAGCTGCGGGCGGCGCGGCCGGATCTGGTGGTGGTGCCGCTGCGCGGCAATGTCCACACCCGCTTGCGCAAGCTCGATGCGGGCGAGGTGCACGCCACGCTCCTGGCGATGGCCGGTCTGGTCCGCCTCGGCTTGGAGGCCGAAGCCTCGGCAGCGCTCGCGATGGAGGAGATGCTTCCCGCCGTCGCGCAGGGTGCGATCTGCATCGAGTGCCGGGCGGACGATCGGCCCGTGCTCGGCCTGCTCGACTGCATCAGCGATGCCGCCACCGTGACGGCGATCACGGCCGAGCGCGCCTTCCTGGCCGTGCTGGACGGCTCCTGCCGCACGCCCATCGCCGCCTTTGCGGAGGTCGCTGAGGACACCATCCGTCTGCGTGGTCTGGTGGCGAGCCCGGATGGGAGAGCTGTGGAGCGGGTCGACCTGACGGGCAGCAGCGCCGAGCCGGAGTCCCTAGGCATCCAGGCCGGGCGTGATCTGAAGGCCCGGCTTCCGCACGGCTACCTGGACCAGAGCTAGGCCATGCTGGTCCTCGTGACACGCCCGCGCGAGCAGGCCGGAGAGACCGCCGCCCTGCTCCTTGCCGCGGGGCACGAGGCGATCATCGATCCGGTCCTGGAGATCCGGCGACTGCCGGGGCGCCGGCCGACAGAACAGGTCGCGGCGGTCGCCATCACGAGCGTGAATGCGGTCCCTGCGCTGCCCGATCTGCCGAGCACTCTGCCGGTGTTCGCGGTCGGGACCCCCACGGCCAGGGCTCTGCGGTCGGCAGGATGCGAGCCGGCAGGCGTCGCCGCCGGCGACGGCCGCGATCTCGCCGAGCTAATCCGCTCGATGCTGCACGCGCCCGCAACGGTCCTGCACCTGTGCGGCAGGGATACCCACGCGGGGCTGGCGGAGGCTCTCGTCGCGGGCGGCCTGGGCTATCTGCCGCTGGCCGTCTACGAGGCTGTCCCGGCAACGCACCTGTCGGAGGAGGCAGCGCGGGCGCTGAGCGAAGGCAGGATCGACGCAGCGCTCTTCTTCTCCCCGCGCTCGGCTGCCACGTGGGCGAGGCTCGTCTGCGCCGCGGGACTGGTCGAGTGCGTCCGCCCGATGCGCGCCGCGTGCCTGAGCGAGGCCGTTGCGGCTGAGCTCAAGGATCTGCCGTTCGCGGCTGTCCGCATTGCCGCCTCGCGCGACCATAAGGCTCTGGTCCGTTGCCTTGATGGGCCGGGGTGAAGATGGTACCCGGTCCAGCATGGCGGGTCCGGTGAGCCACAATTATGGCTGTGAAGCGCCCGGTGCCGGTGACGCCGGCGAGGCTTCAGCGACAAGCGAGGGGAGAGCGGCCGAATGGCGCGCGGGAGGCGGAGCGGCCGCAACGGGCCCACGGGACCCGAGAACCCCCGGCCAAGCGGGCCTGCGCCCGAATCGCCGGAAATGGTCGAGTTCGAGGAGCTGCCCGAAGGGCCATCGGCGGGTCCGTCGCACCAGACGGCGCCTGACGGCGGATCGGATACCGGAAGGATGGACGCTATGGCCGAGCCCGACAATCCGCGCGAGCCGGAGCCGGAGCCGGACACGGTGCTTTCGCCACCGGCCGACCCCCAGCCGCCCGCGCCGACACGGCGTGGAGGATTCCTGCCCGGGCTGATCGGGGGCCTGCTGGGCGGTGCCGTGGTGACGGCCGGAGGCGGCTGGTATTTCTACGAGCAAGGTCCGATCAAGCCGGCGCTGTCCAAGCTCGAGACGACCTCGGGCGTGGCCGAGGAGGCCAAGAGCGGCGTCGCCACGCTGGGCAGCCGGCTCGACGAGCTGGGCCAGGGCTTCACGAACGAGCTCAACGCCGTCAAGCAGTCGGTCCAGGAGACGAGCTCCGCCGGGCAACAGGCGATCGAGCAGGCGCGTGCGGCGGCGGATCAGGGCCTGCAGCAAGCGGACAGCCAGATCGCGACCGCCGGCGGGCGGCTCGACGCCTTGGAAAAGGCGAACGCCGAGATGATCACCAAGGTCGATCAGGCGGCGAACACCTTCCGCGCCGCAAGCGAGCAGGTGATCTCGCGGCTCGAGGCGGTCAACGCCAAGCTGGTCGAGGTCGAGCAGAACCAGCCCGCCGACGTCGTCGACAAGAAGACCGTGGCCGACATCGCCGCCAAGCAGGCGAGCAACGAGCAGGGGCAGAAGGACGTCGCGGCTGCCCTGGCGCGTGCCGAGCAGATGGTCAGCCAGGGGCTCGAGGCCGGCAACAAGCAGGCGACTGCACTGCAGACGATGGTCGAGGCGGCGCGCCAGCGGATGGACGAGATCTCAGCCCAGCAGCGCGAGCTGCTGACCATGAAGGAGCAGCTCGCCGATCAGACGCGCACCAATGAGGAGCAGGCGGCTGCGCTCACCCAGGCCTCCCAGCAGGTCGAGGCGTTGCGGTCGGAGCTGCAGCAGAAGGTCGAGGGTACCCGCAGCGAGCTGCAGCAGAAGATCGCCGACACCAGCTCACGGCTGACCACCGAGGGCGCTGCCCGCGAGCGCGCCGTCGGGCTCTCCCTCGCTTCCAGCAGCCTCGATACCGCCTTGCAGAGCGGGCAGCCGTTCGAGCCCACGGTGGCGACGCTGCGGCAGCTCAGCCAAAGCGATCAGGTGGTGGACAGCGTGGTGACGACGCTCGAGCCGATGGCGGCCGAGGGCGTTCCCACGGTGGCAAGCCTGGCCCAGGGGCTGGACGAGATCGAGCGGGGCCTGGCTCCGCCGGAGGCCGAGCAGTCGTCGGATTGGCTGGCGCGGACGACCGACAATCTGAACAGCCTGATCGATCTGCATCCGGCGGATCAGGAGGCGGTGCCCGGCCAGAGTGCGGTACGCGGGGCCCGCCAGGCCCTGCTGCTCCAGGATTTGGATGGTGCGATCGCCGGCCTCGAGCCTCTTGCCGGCCACGGCAACGAAGCGGCCAAGGCATGGGTCGGCCGGGCCAACCAGCGGATCGCCGCCATGCAGGCCGTCGAAATGCTGCGCCAGCATCTCAAGACCATGGTAGCCCGCCAGGGCTGAGCGGCCCGCACGCGAAGGAACGCGTCCATGCTTCGCCTCATCTTCTTCCTCGTCGTGTCGTGCCTGCTCGCCTGGGCGGCGGTATGGGTCGTGGAGCATCCGGGCTCGGTGCAGGTCCGTTGGCTCGACCAGGAGCTGATTCTCAGCATCGGGACCGTGATTGTCGGTCTGATCGTGATCGGCGTGCTCGCGGTCGTGATCTTCGAGCTGCTCCGGGTGGTCGTCGGTCTGCCGGGGAACTGGCGGAACAGGCGTGGCCGGCGCCATCAGGTGCGCGGCCTCGAGGAGCTGAACCGCGGTCTCATGGCCGCTGCCGCCGGTGATCTCGCGGCGGCGCGCCTCCATCATCGCCAGGCGGAGCGCTACCTGCCCGAGAACGGTGGTCTGTTGCTGCTGCAGGCCCAGACGGCGCAGCTCGAGGGCAAGGAGGAGATCGCCCACCTCAAGTTCCGGCAGATGCTGGATCGGCGTGACGCCGAATTCGTCGGCCTCCGCGGCCTGCTCGCCCAGGCCATGAAGACCGGCGACTACGACGAGGCCCTGGTCCTGGCGCGGCGCGCCTACAAGCGCAGCCCCACCACGCCCTGGGTGCTGACCACGCTGCTCGAGCTGCTTGGCCGGGCGGGCAAGTGGGAGGAGGCCCTGCCGCTCGTCGACGAGATGCAGGCGCAGAAGCTGCTGAGCGACGCGGACGCCCGCTACAAGAAGGCCGTGCTGCTGAACATGACCGCGACCAGGTTGGTGGAGCAGGATCGGGCGAGCGAGGCGCTCAATCAGGCGAGCCGGGCCGCCAAGCTGGCACCTTCGTTCGCGCCGGGCGTGGTCCAGGCGGCCGAGTTGGCGCTGCAGGCCGGCCGTCGCCGCAAGGCACTGCAGCTGATGGAGGAGAGCTGGCGCGTCGCGCCGCATCCGGACGTCGCCCGCGTCTATGCGCAGGTCGATCCGGCGGAGACCGCGAGCCAGCGCATGAAGCGGATCGACAACAAGCTGGCCCCGCTCAATCGCTCCAGCGTCGAGACGATCGTGCTCCAGGCCGAGGTGGCGATGCAGGCCGGCGACTGGGACGCCGCGCGCGCTCGGCTCGAGGCGGCGCTGGACGCGGAGCCGACGGCCCGGGTCTACCGGATGCTCGCGGAGCTCGAGCGCCAGTCACGCGGCGATCAGTCCAAGGCGCAGGAGTGGCTGGCGCGGGCCACGGACGCCCAGCCGGACCGGGCCTGGGTGTGCGACGATACGGGCGAGGTGCTGCCGAGCTGGCGCCCGGTCGCGCCGAGCGGCCGGTTCGACGCCGTGCACTGGAACACGCCGCCCAAGGTGGCGACGCTGATGGGCACCGAGCGGACGACCTACATCCTCGCCAGCGGGGATGGCCCGGCCTACGCCGCGACCGGCCCTGCCCAGGCTGCTGCGGCGAGCTGATCGTTGGAGCGCGTTGACGAAGCAGGACCGATCGGCTAGTCCGCGCCTGCCCGACCGGGCATGTCTCCCGGCGCGCCGCAGTAGCTCAGTTGGTAGAGCAGCTGATTCGTAATCAGCAGGTCACGTGTTCGAGTCACGTCTGCGGCACCATTCTTCCGATCATGTTGTGAGCTTGCCCGGCCGGAGGCCAAGTCCAGGTAAGCACCTGAGCGACAGGCCCGTCGCCTGGGCGTTCTCTGGTGACGCCGTATCGGCGCGTGCAGATCCCGGTACTGCCGGCCGCACCGATCATTCGCCAGGGCTTGATCAACCCCTGGGCGAACGGGCTCCATGATGCTTGCGAGCGCCCGGGCGACCGCATAGCGATCGTGGCTGCGAGAGTCGCTCCCGGCCCTTGCGTCGCGAAGGAAGGCGAGCATGCCCGACGACGTCAGGAAGAATCGCGACGTGGAGGGCGTCGCGCGGCGCGATTTCATGCTCTCGTCGGCCACGGCGGTCGGCGCGTCCGCGGCTCTGGCCTTGGACGGTGGCTCAGCCGGTGCACAGGAGGGCGCAGCGCCACCGGCGACTTCCTCCGCGCGAACCGCCTACACTGGCGATGTGATCGACGGGAAGCGCGTGGTCAGCGCGCTGGACGCGAACGACCTGGAGCCTGGCCGCAAGCACCGCCTGTATTTCCGTGGCGTGGCGATGCCTGCCGGGCAGCACTGGCACGTGTCGGTGACGGTCGCCTGTGGGGTGAGGCCGGGCAAGCGCGTGGTTCTAGTGAGCGGCGTGCACGGCGACGAGATGAGTTCGGCCCATACGGTCCAGACCGTGATGAGCCGGCTCGACCCGGCCGCGATGTCCGGCACGGTGACGGCGGTCACGGACGTCTCCCGCCCGGCGATCGAGAGCATGCAGCGGCGTTGGCCCAATTCGGGCCGCGGCACCGATCTGATCGACATGAACCGGGAATGGCCGGGCGACGAGAACGGCCTCACCGCGGCCAGCCGGCACGCGGCCCTGTTGTTCAACCGCCTACTGCGACCGAACGCCGACTACGCGATCGATTTCCACACGGGAACCACCGGCTTCGAGGTCACGGCGTTCAATATCGGGGAGATGGGTGTGCCGGCCGTCCGGGCCATGCTGGAGCTGTATCCGGTCGG
>JBFWWD010000022.1:0-38861 GCA_050246385.1 Geminicoccaceae bacterium | reverse complement strand
GCATCGCCGGCGAACCGGCCGGCCGCCATGCAACCCGCGAAGGCCGCATAGGCGAGGCCGGCATGGGCCGGGTCGACCCCGAGCTCCAGG
Source organism: Geminicoccaceae bacterium (assembly GCA_050246385.1). GTDB lineage: Bacteria > Pseudomonadota > Alphaproteobacteria > Geminicoccales > Geminicoccaceae > Benzoatithermus. The sequence continues at coordinate 38,771 of JBFWWD010000022.1, read as the reverse complement.
CGCAGCCAGGCGGCGCTCCAATCGAGCGCCGCACCCTCGCTCATGAGCACGAGGAAGGCGAGCAGGCCGAAAGCCAGCGCCGAGCGGCTGGGCCAGACGAAGTGCGGGCCGGCATCCGCCACGTCGACATGACCCGGCAGGAGGTAGCGGGTCACCAGCAGCACGAGAACGGCGAGCGCGGGTCCGGCGATCAGGACATGGACGGCCGGGGTCACGTGCGCGAGCGCTATCGCGCCGAGAGCAGCGCCCGCCAGACCGCCGAGACTGAACAGGCCGTGCAGTGAGGACATGATCGGACGCTGCAGGCGGGTCTCGACCGCGACGCCGTGCGCGTTCATCGCCACGTCCATCATGCCGTTGGCGGCACCAAGAACGGCCAGGGCCGCGATCAGGGCCGCGAGATTCGGGGCAAGGGCGGCAAGCGGCAGGGCCAGGCACAGCAGGATACCCGTCAGGCGCGTTACCGGCGCGCTGCCGAACCGCGCGATGGCCGTCCCGGCCACGAGCATGGCGCAGAGCGCGCCGACGGCTATGGCGAGGAGGGCGGCGCCGAGAACGGCCGGGCCGAGGCCGAGCCGCTCCTGGACCAACGGAATCTGCGGCGCCCAGCTGCCGAATACCGCGCCGTTGGCGAAGAAGACGAGCCCTGTGGCGACGCGCGCACGGCGCAGGGCGCGCGCACCCAGCACGGCTGGGCCGCGCACGGGCTCAAGAACGCAGGATGGTGATGCCACGGTCGGAAAATCCGCTGAGCAGGTCGTCGGGAGCGTCGCGCTCGGTGACGATCCGGTGGAGGAGGTCGATGGGACCGACCAAAAAGGGGGCCGCGGTGGCAAGCTTGTCGGTCGTGAGCAAGGCCGCGACCTCTCGGGCTCCCTCGGCCATCGCCCGTTTCAGCTCCGCCTCTTCATATCCCGCCACGCTGACGCCGATCTCGGCGGCGAGGCTGCAGACGCCCAGAATGCACAGATCGGGACGCACGGAGCGCACGGCGTCGATCGCCGCCGCGCCCACCACCGTCTGGCTCGCCCGATCCAGGCGTCCGCCGAGCAGAACCAGCTCCACGCCGGGATGTTCCGCGAGCGCGAGCGCGATGGCCGGACTCGGTGTGACGACGGTGAGCCGCAGGGTCGGTGGCAGACGCTGAGCCAGCGCCAGGTTGGTGGTGCCGCCGTCCAGCAGGAGCACCTGACCTTCGCGAATCAGCGCGAGTGCCGCCGAGGCGAGGCGCTCCTTGGCCTCGGTGGCGCGCTCGCGGCGAGCCGCGAGCGGCAGGAGCGCCGGCGACGGCGGCAGGGCGCCGCCATGGACCCGCTGCACGCGTCCAGCGGCCGCCAGCTCGCGCAGATCGCGGCGAATGGTGTCCTCCGACGTGTCCAGTTCCTGGGCGAGCGCCGCCGCCACCAAGCGGCCGTCCCGCCGCAAGCGTTCGAGCAGCCACCGCCGCCGCTCCTCCGGAGAGGTCCTCAGGCTCGCGGCCGTGAGTTCTGGTTGTGCGTCTATCTGCATGATTGTACCCGCATATGCGCATTCATGCATGCTCGAGCAAGAAGTTCCGATCACGTGCGCATCAGGTCGACATGCCATGAGCGCCGAAGACGGGCGTTGGCCCGCGCGAAGCGCGCCGTGAGCAGGGCATCGGCAGCATCGACGATCAGACCGGGCCGGCCCCGGTCGCCGACATTGAGCGCCGGCGTCTGCTCGGCGATGGTCGCGGCCGCGGGTGCAGCGACGCCGAGCAGCACGAGAAAGTCGCGAATCAGATGCGCGGCTGGCCGGCCGGGCTCGTAGGCTCTCGCCTGGATCGCCCCGGTCGTGACGGCGCGCCACCGATCGAGGAACCGCGCGTAGTCGAAATGAAAGACCCAGCCGTCGCGCGTCACCACCCTGCCGCGGAGCAGGATCTCCAGCACGAACCTGGCATAGCCGACGCTCAGCCCGTGCTTGGCGAGCTCCTTCCAGAGCGATGCCGCATAGTTGCCCTGGCGACGCAGGTAGACGAGGTAGTGCGGCTCCCAGCCTGTCTGCCGCAAGGCAGATTCCATGTGCCGCAACGAGTCGCCCTGCTCGACCAGATATCCGAGCGCCTCGGAAGAGATCACCGCCACGGGTTCCGAGGCCGCGCTCAGCTCCCGGCAGAGATCACCGAGGTCGCCAAGCTCGGTGCGGTAGCGCCGGTCCGCACGCGCTGCCCAGGCGATGCCATGATGCCCGGAGCGAGGATCGGTCGTGCCGGCCTTGGGCACGTAGACGCCATGCACCCGCAGGAGATCCCGGTTGCATGCCAGGGCGGCCTGGATCGAGGTGGTCCCCGTCTTGTGGGTTCCGAGGTGAATCCAGATGGTACGGCATGCCGATCGCGACGCCGACGCCTCCATTGAAGCGCACACCCGCAAATTCACCCGCCAGGATGGGACAGCCCAATCGAGGACTGCGTAAAATCGTGGATCAACCGTGTCTTGACGATTCGCTTATGCTCCTGAAGCACATCATCGCGTGGAACTTGGTGCATCTTAAAGATGGGTCGCAAGGTCCGATAAAAATACCTGCCGTCCTGTGCAAATCTGGGAAAGCTCAGCAGGTAGACGGGAATCTCGTGGGCGACGAGCGCATTGACCACCTTGTAGAACTGTACCGCAAGAACATTCTCCTGCTCGGCCGGCTCCTCGGTCTTCCATATCGTCCCTGGATGCCGCAGGGGATCGAGCCGTTGCCTGGTTGCCTCGCGCCACACCCGGCGACGGCTCTCGGCGGCTTCGACGAGGTCGCGGACTGGAACGATGGCGGCACGGATCGTCTTGCTCCCGTCTCGCAGCACCTCGTCGACCTCGTCGACGAACCACGGCGATTTGACGATGTAGGGCAGCTCGTCCTCACGCAGGCTGCGCTCCAGGCCGGCATGGGAAATCCTGTCGACCGACGACAAGCTCGTCTTCCGGTCGAAACCGGTGTCGAAGCCGAGATGCGTGAAGAGCTGAACCAGCAGCGTGGTGCCGGAGCGGCCAGTGCCGCTGATGATGATGTGGCCGTCATCAGCCACCTTCTTCCGGCGCAATGCCAGCCAGCGGCGGACCTCGGACTTGTCGGGCAGCTTCAATCGTCACAGACCCAGATAGAGCTGGAACTCGACCGGGTGCGGCGTGCGCTGGACCTCGTCGCACTCACGGCGCTTCACCTCGACATAGGACTCGATGAGGTCGGCCGGCAGGACGTCGCCGCGGGCGAGGAAGTCGTGGTCGGCCTCGAGCGCATCCAGCGCTTCGGGCAGGCTGCCGCTGACCGAGGCGAGGTCCTCGGCTTCCTCGGGGCGTAGATCATAGAGATTGCGGTCCATGGCGTCGCCGGGCTCGAGCTTGTGCTCGATGCCGTCCAGCCCGGCCATGAGGACGGCGGCGAGCGCCAGGTACGGGTTGGCGGTCGGATCGGGGAAACGCAACTCGACCCGCTTCTCGTCGGGATGAGCGGCGTAGGGGATGCGCAGGGCGGCGGAGCGATTGTGCGCGGCGTAGGCGATCAGGACCGGCTCGTCCTGACCGGCCCGCAGGCGCTTGTAGCTGTTGGTGGTGGGATTGGTGAACGCGTTGAGCGCGCGCGCATGCGCCATGACCCCCGCCACGAACTGCAGGCAGATCTGGCTGAGATCGGCATAGCCCTGGCCGGCGAAGGTCGGGCGGCCGTCGCGCCACAGCGACTGGTGGATGCTCATGCCCGAGCCGCGGGCATCGGCGACGGGCTTGGCCATGAAGGTCGCGACCTTGCCATAGGAGGCGGCCACCTGGTGCACGACATACTTGAAGGTCTGCACCTGATCGGCGGCGGCGACGAGGCCGCCGGCGAGGCCGCTGAACCAGTTCTGTGCCCGGCCCAGGCCATGGACGTGCCGCATGCCGGGCGTGCCGAGGGTCCCCATGACGGACGCCATCTCGGCGCGGATGTCGGCCATCTGGTCGGCGGGCGGCAAAGCGAGATAGCCGGCGTCGGGGCCGGGGCGGTGCCCCTCGCGGCCGCCGGCGCCACCATGCTCGGCCGAGGCGAGGCTGTAGAGACCCCGCAACGGGCCGACCTCGACCTTGACCTCGTCGAACAGGCTGAAGGCGAGATCGACCGCCACCCGCACCTCGTCGGCGAAGCGGCAGCCACGCAGGAACGTCTCGGCACGCTGTGCGGCGGAGCGCGGATCCCGCTCGTAGCCGAGGCCGGTCGCGGGCTCCGCCACGTCGCAGATCAGGACTAGCGTGGGCTGGGCGGCGAACGGGTCGGCGAAGGCCGATGCGAGATCGGGTCGGAGCAGGAGATCGGCCTCGGTGATGTCACGCCAGCCCGGCACGGCCGAGCCGTCGATGAACACGCCGTCGCCGAGCATGGCGGCGTCGACTCGGCCGGCCTCGTAGCCCAGATGCCGCCAGCGACCGCTGAGGTCGCTGAAGCGGAAATCGACGGTGCGGATGCCTTCTGCCGCTATCCGCTCGATGGTGGCCGCCACGTCGCTCATCGGTATCCGTTTCCAGCCTTAGCCAGGGCGCTGTTCTAACGGCGTGGGCGCCGACCGCAAACACTATCGGCCGACCGCTTGTGGGCAGGCACCGCGATGCCTATCCTCGTGCGCATGCGGGCGTAGCTCAGTGGAAGAGCACGGCGCTTACACCGCCGGTGTCGGAGGTTCGAATCCTTCCGCCCGCACCATCCGGCCGAGCGCCACCTCGCCCAGGGGCAGCCGGCGCTTGACCCGCAGGCTCTCGGCCCATTCGCGATTGAAGTCGCGTTGCCGGCGACGGTTGACCGCGAGCGTCACCAGCATCGCGATCAGGGCGCCCAGCCCGGCCAGCGCCATGTCCTTCTGCGCATCCCACTGGTCGCCCTGGGTGCCGAGATAGGCGATGCCGAGATCACCGCCGAACAGTTCGGCCGCCGCCCACTCGAACAGCTCGAAGATCGCCGAGGTCGAGAGCGTCAGGTCGAGCGGCAGGAAGTAGCCCCAGAAGCCGCGCGCGTCCGCGACGCGCATGAACAGCTCGCGCATCGGGTAGGCCATCAGCAGGCCGTAGCTGAAATGGACCAGCCGGTCGAAGTGATTGCGTTCGAGGCCGAGCAGGTCGTTGACACGAACGCCGAACAGCTGCTCGCTCCAGGCATCGTAGGGCACCTCGGCGTAGGTGTAGTGCGCGCCGACCGTGTGCAGCGACAGGAACAGCAGGATCAAGGTCCAGGACAGGCGCGAGAGCGGGAACCAGCGCATCGAGGCGATCAGCGCCGGAACGAAGACCAGGACCAGGACGTTCTCCAGAGCCCAGTCCGCGCGGTCGCTCGGCGAGATGGCGAGCGCCAGCCAGAACAGGCCGAAGAGCCCGAGCGTGACGCGACAGTAGCGGTGCCATGCACGTGGCATCTTAAGGCGCCGCTTGCCTATCCTCATCCGCAGTCTCCTCCCTCAGCCTGACCCGGTCGACATGGCACGCTCTCTGGCCACGAGAAACAGGCCGGACGCGATGACGATCCCACCACCGACGAGCGTCCAGCCGTCCGGCGCGTCGCCGAAGACCAGGAAGCCGAGGACCCCCGCCCAGATCAGCTGGCTGTAGGAGAAGGGCGCGATCACCGACGCGGGTGCGCGGCGATGGGCGAGGATTAGCAGCCAGTGCCCGAGTGCGCCGAAGCCGCCCAGGGCGGCGAGCAGGAGCCAGCCCAGCGCGGTATCCGGGCTGACCCAGACGAAGGGGAGCACCGGCAGGAACAGGGCGGCACCCACGAGCCCGGTATAGAACATGGTGGTCTCGGCCGGATCGTGCCCGGCCAGCACGCGGGTCGCGATCGAGTAGAGTGCGTTTAGACAGGCCGCCGCAACCGCGAGCAGGGCGGCGGCAGGCAGCTCGCCGCCAGCCGGCCGGGTCACCAGCAGCACCCCGGCGAAACCTGCGAGCACGGCCAGGATCCGGGCCGAGCCGATCCGCTCGGCCAGGAGCGGCCCGGCCAGCACCGAGACGATAAGGGGCGTGGTGAAGGTGATCGAGGTGACCTGGGTCAGGCGCATGGAGCCGAGTGCCGAGAAGACGCAGATCGTGGCGAGCGCCAGACAAAGCGCGCGGCCACATTGCAGCGCAGGCCGGGCGGTGCGGACGATTCCCGACCTGGTCCACGGATTGAAGAAGGCGCCGGCGAGCAGGAAGCTGGCGATATAGCGCACCGCCGCGATCTGGAGCGGATCGGTGGTTCGGGTGAGCGCCTTGGCGGTCGCGTCCAGACAGGAGAAGCAGGCGACCGCCCACATCATCAGGGCGATGCCGGCGAGGCGCTGGCGCCTGCTGGCGGCGGAAAGCGCGCTGGCTCGGAGCATGACGGAAGTTGTTCCGCCCAGGGATCGGCGCACAAGAGCCTAAGCTGCGAAGCAGCAATGCCAGCCCCTGGTCCCCTGCGGGCTCAGACCCAGATCATGGTACGCTCGCAGTGGAGCCTGGCAATAGCGAGGAATCGGCCATGCGGATCGGAATCATCGGCGCGGGCAATATCGGCGGTGCGCTGACGCGGCGGCTGACGGCGCTGGGGCACGAGGTGGCGGTCGCCAACTCGCGCGGGCCGGAGAGCCTCGCCGCCCTCGCGGCGGAAACCGGGGCCAGGGCGGTCACCGCACGGGAGGCGGCGCAGGCCGGCGAGATCGTGGTGGTGACGATCCCCATGAAGAGGATCCCCGACCTGCCCAAGGATCTGTTCGCCGGCGTGCCGGCGGAGGTGACGGTGATCGACACCGGCAACTACTATCCGCAGCAGCGCGACGGGCGCATCGCCGGCATCGAGGACGGCCTGACCGAGAGCCGATGGGTCGAGCGCCAGCTCGGCCGGGCGGTGATCAAGGTGTTCAACAACATCTATGCCAAGCACCTGCAGGACAATGGCAAGCCCAAGAGCACCCCCGGCCGCATCGCGCTGCCGGTCTCGGGCGACGATGCGGCCGCCAAGGCGAGGGTGATGGCGCTGGTCGACGCATTGGGCTTCGACCCGGTCGATACCGGCGGGCTCGACGAGTCCTGGCGTCAGCAGCCTGGGACGCCGGTCTACACCCAGGACTATGATGCCGACGGAGTGCGCAACGCGCTGGCGGCGGCGAGCCCGGAGCGCAAGGCGGCGTGGCGGGCGACGGCGAACAGCCCGGGAGACTTCGCTAGGCCGGCTTGACGCGTGCAGCGCCGTCGCCCGCGACGAGGACGGCTAAGACGGAAGCGGCCAATTCGAGAGGGCAGGAGACAGAGTACGGTCGGCTTCGGCGACGTCGGATGCCACGGGCGCGACCGACGGCCGCGCGGCGGTGCGGGCATACCACTCGGCCAGCGCGGGAAAGCCGTCGAGCTTCGGCCCGTGCAACCGCCGGGCGAACAGGATGGACATGAAAAGGGCGATGTCGGCGACAGAAAACGCGCCGACGAACCACTCGCCGCCGCCGAGCCTGCGCTCCAGCTCACCCCAATGGCGCGACAGGGCGGCCTCGGCTTCCCGAGCGCCCTCCTCCTGCTGCGCGCGGCGGTTCGGATCGGCAGCGGGTGGCTCGCTGCGGTGCATCAGGCGGCGAATGTCGGAGAGCAGGATCTCGTCGGCGTACAGCTCCAGCATCCGACAGGCGGCACGCGAGCCGGCGTCGGCCGGGTAGAGCGGCGGCTCGGGATAGGCATCCTCCAGATATTCGAGGATCACCGTCGAATCGAACATGCTGAGGCCGCGATCCACCAGCACCGGCACCTGGCCTTTCGGATTGCCGGCCAGGACGTCGGGGTGCTTCGGCACGTAGCCCCGCTCCTGGCTGAACGGCACCATCACGAGTTCGAACGGCAAGCCCTTCTCACGTATGGCGATCTCGACCTTGCGCGAGAACAGGCTGAGTGGACCGAAATAGAGCTTCACGATCTGGTTCCCATCCTCGCCGGCCACTCAATCCGGCAGCTTGACCGGCGCCAGCTCGGCGAACCGGTCCCCCGGCCCCGGATTCTCGAGATGGCAGCGGCCGCCAAGGTGGTTGAGGATGCCCCAGACGGCATTGAGGCCGGTGGTGACCGCACCCTCGACCCACGCGGGAGTCCAGGACACGTCGTCGCCGGCGATGAAGATGCCGCGCTCGTGCGGGGGTAGGTTTTCCTGCACGAAATGGCAGTACATGCGATGATTGTAGCGGTAGTGACCGGGCAGGGCGCCCTTGAAGGCGCCGAGGAAGTTGGGGTCGCTCTCCCAGGAGACGGTGATCGGGTCGCCAACGATATGCTTCTTGAGGTCGAGGCCGGGATAGACCTTCTGCAGGCTCGCCAGCATCAGCCCGACGCGCTCGTCCACGTTCAGCGGCAGCATCTTCAGGGCGTCGCTCATCCAGGAATAGGACAGGCAGATCACGCTAGGCCGGCCCGGGCCGTGGTCGAACAGATAGGTGCCGCGGGTGAGGCGGTCGCTGAGCGTCGTGCTCATCCGGTAGCGGCCGCTGGCGGGCTCACGCTCGTGCCAGAATGCGCGGTCGACCATGACGAAGGTCTTGGACGACTGCATGTAGCGCGTGCGGTCGAGCGCCATCCAAAGGCGATGCGAGAACAGCGATTCGTCGGTGTCGATGCGTGCGGTGAGCAGCCAGGACTGACAGGTCACCAGCACGGCCGGATATTCGCGGACATCTCCCCAGCGATCCATCAGCTTGAAGCGGCCATCACCTGTCGGGGCGATGCGGCTCACACCGGGGCGCGGCGCACCGTCGTGCAGCTTCTCCAGCGTGGTGCCGTCAGGCCAATGCACCATCCGTTCGGGCACGCGCCGCCATAGCCGGCGCGGCATCTGCTCGACTCCGCCCACAATCAGCCGCTGGTCCTCGTCCTGGTTGGTGACGACGACGCGCAGGATCTCCAGCATCGAGTTCGGGAAGTCGGTGTCCCAGCCGCCGGTGCCGAAGCCGACCTGGCCGAAGATCTCGCGATGGCGAAAGGAGCGGCTGGCGAACGCACGGCTGGTGGCGACGAAATCATAGAAGCTGCGATCGTCCCAGACGGGCACGAGCTTGTTCCACAGCTCCTTCAGACGACCGACGTCGCGGGCGCGGATCGCATCCTGCACGGCGGTGAAGCTCGCCCCCTCCTCCAACGCCTCGCGCCAGGCGTCGGCGACCTCGCCGAAGAAGGGCGGCAGCTGCTCGGGGCGCTCGACATAGATGGTCTCGCCCTCGAGGTCGATCACCGTGCTCGGGCTCGCCAGCACCAGTGGATTGGGAAAGGGCCGATGCTCCAGGCCAACCTTGTCGAGATAGTGGAAGAAGGCCGTGGAGGAGCTTGGAAAACGCATTCCGCCCAGCTCGGCGATGACCCCGTCGGCACCCTCGAAAGGCTGCGAGCGCAACCGCCCGCCGATCCGGCCGGCTTCGTAGATCACCGGCTTGAGACCGAGCCGCATCAGCTCGTATGCGGCGATCATGCCGGAGGCGCCGGCGCCGATGATCGCCACCTCCTTGCCGTGCCGGTCGGCGGGCAACCCGCCAAGGCCGCTCGGATGCGCCAGCCAGTCGTCGTAGGCGAACGGAAAGTCGGGACCGAAATAGGTGACCGGTCGGCGGTCAGCGGAATCGCCGACCGCGGGTGCGTGGGAAGCGGTCATCGTCTTTTCCCGGTGGCGGTGAGCCCAGCATAGAGCTCGGGCCGGCGATCGGCGAGATAGGTGTTGAGCGGCGGCCGCTCGCGCAGCCTGGTGAGGTCGAGATCGGCGGTGAGCAGGGCTTCGCCGGCTCCGGCGCGAGCGAGATCCGTGCCGTCCGGACCGCAGACGCAGGAGCCGCCGAGATAGTCGAGGCTGTCCTCGCTGCCGCAGCGGTTCACATAGGCTACGAACAGGTGGTTCTCGTAGGCGCGCGTCGGGATGACATGGTCCATGACGAAGGAGAACGGCACCATGTTGGCCGTCGGCACCGCGACCAGCTCGGCACCCGCCACGGCCAACGCTCGGACATTCTCCGGGAACTCGACGTCATAGCAGATCAGGACACCGACCTTGACGCCGTCGAGCTCGGCCAGCGTAGGTGGACCGTGACCCGGCGCGAAGGCGCCCCGGTCGAGATCGCTGAACAGATGGGTCTTGCGATGGTTGGCGAGCGGCACACCGCTGCGGTCGAGCAGGAGGGCGGCGTTGTAGACTTGGCCGTCCTCCCCGAGCTCGGGATAGCCGTAGAGCAGGGCAATGTCGGCGTCGCGCGCGATGGCCGCGGCACGAGCGGCGGAGGATCCGCTGACGGGCTCGGCCAGGGAACGTACCCGCTCGGGGCCGATCGCGTAGCCGGAGAGGAACATCTCGGGCGCGATCAGCAGGCCGGCCCCTAGCCTGGCGGCTTCCCGCGCCGTCTCTTCCAGCCGGTCGAGATTGGCTGCGACACCCTCGTTATGCGAGGGTCCCTGGAACAGCGCGATCCTCATCGCCGTCCTTGCGCTCCGTTCAATTGACCACCCCGCACTCCGCTTGTCGCGCATCCGGCCAGCAATGGAAAGGCCCGCCGGATTTCTCCGGCGGGCCTGTTCCGATCTACAAAGCGCTGGGCGTCAGTTCAGCGGCGCTGCCGGCGGCGACTTGGCCGGCGGCTGCGTGACCACTGCCGCAGCCTGCTCCTCGTCGACGGCGGGGAGCGGGTCGGGCAGGTGGTCGAAGGCGAGCCTGAGGACCTCGTCCACCGAGCCGACGGGCACGATGGTCAGCCCCGACTTCACGTTGTCGGGGATCTCGGTCAGGTCCTTCTCGTTCTCCTTCGGGATGATCACGGTCTTGAGGCCGCCGCGCAGGGCCGCGAGCAGCTTCTCCTTGAGTCCGCCGATCGGCAGCACCCGGCCGCGCAGCGTGATCTCGCCGGTCATGGCGACGCTGGCCTTGACCGGGATCCGGGTCAGCACCGAGACGATCGAGGTCGCCATCGCGATGCCGGCCGACGGGCCGTCCTTGGGCGTGGCACCCTCCGGCACGTGGATGTGGATGTCGAGCTTGTCGAAGATCTCGGGCTTGATGCCCAGCATCAGGGCGCGGCTGCGGACGTAGGAGCGGGCCGCCTGGACCGATTCCTGCATCACGTCGCCGAGCTTGCCGGTGATGGTCATCTTGCCCTTGCCGGGCACGGTCACCGATTCGATGGTGAGCAGCTCGCCGCCGACCTCGGTCCAGGCCAGGCCGGTGACCACGCCCACCGCATCCTCGAGCTCGGCCTCGCCGTAGCGGTACTTCCGCACGCCGGCATAGTCGCCGAGATTGTCGCGACCGATCTCGACCGACTGTTTCTCGCCGCCGACGATCTCCTTCACCGACTTCCGGGCGAGATTGGCGATCTCGCGCTCGAGCGAGCGCACGCCGGCCTCGCGGGAGTAGTAGCGGATCAGATCGACCAGCCCGTCGTCGGCGATCACCCACTCGCCGTCCTTCAGCCCGTGCTCCTTGCGCTGCTTGGGGATCAGGTGGCGCTTGGCGATCTCGACCTTCTCGTCCTCGGTGTAGCCGGCGAGCCGGATGATCTCCATGCGGTCGAGCAGGGGCTGCGGCATGCGCAGCGTGTTGGCCGTGCAGACGAACATCACGTCGGAAAGGTCGTAGTCGACCTCGAGATAGTGGTCGTTGAAATTGATGTTCTGCTCGGGGTCCAGGACCTCGAGCAGGGCCGAGGACGGGTCGCCGCGGAAATCGGCGCCCATCTTGTCGATCTCGTCCAGCATGAACAGCGGATTGGACGATTTCGCCTTCTTCATCGACTGGACGATCTTGCCCGGCATCGAGCCGATATAGGTCCGCCTGTGGCCGCGGATCTCGGCCTCGTCACGGATCCCGCCGAGCGAGAAGCGGATAAAATTACGGCCCGTGGCCTTGGCCAGCGACTTGCCGAGCGACGTCTTGCCGACGCCGGGCGGCCCGACCAGGCACAGGATCGGCCCCTTCATCTTGTCGACGCGCTGCTGCACGGCGAGATACTCGACGATCCGCTCCTTGACCTTCTCCAGGCCGTAATGGTCGGTGTCGAGGATCCTCTGCGCGACCTTGATGTCCTTGCTGACCTTGGTGCGCTTCTTCCAGGGCAGCGAGAGCATCCAGTCCAGATAGTTGCGCACGACGGTGGCCTCGGCCGACATCGGGCTCATCGTGCGCAGCTTCTTCAGCTCCGCCCGGGCCTTCTCGCGCGCTTCCTTGCTGAGCTTGGTCTTCTTGATCCGCGCCTCGAGCTCCGAGGCCTCGTCCTTGCCATCCTCGAGCTCGCCCAGCTCCTTCTGGATGGCCTTCATCTGCTCGTTCAAATAGTACTCGCGCTGCGTCTTCTCCATCTGGCGCTTGACGCGCGAGCGGATGCGCTTTTCCACCTGCAGGACGGAGATCTCGCTCTCCATGAAGCCGTAAAGCCGCTCCAGGCGCTCGGCCAGGCTGCCGGTCTCAAGCAGCTCCTGCTTGTCGGAGATCTTGAGCGAGAGGTGCGCAGCCACCGTGTCGGCGAGCTTGGCCGGGTCGTCGATCTGCGACAGCGAGACCAGGACCTCGGGCGGCACCTTCTTGTTGAGCTTCACATACTGCTCGAACTGCGCGACCACGGCGCGTACCAGCGCCTCAGTCTCACGCACCTCGCCCTCGCCGTCGGAGAGCGGCTCGGCCTGGACCTGAAAGAACCGCGGATTGTCGACGAAGCTCTTGATCCGGGCGCGGGCGTTGCCCTCGACCAGCACCTTCACGGTGCCGTCCGGCAGCTTCAGGAGCTGCAGCACGCTCGAGATCGTGCCGACGCGGTAGATGTCGTCGCGGCCGGGATCGTCCTGGCTCGCATTCTTCTGCGCCACTAGCAGGATCTGCTTGTCGTCCTTCATCACCTCTTCGAGCGCGTGGATGGACTTCTCGCGCCCGACGAACAGGGGGACGATCATGTGCGGAAACACGACGATGTCCCGCAGCGGGAGCACAGGGAACAACGTATTCTGCGAATGTTCGGTCATCGACCCTCGCCAAGCCGCCGGCCACCGCCAGGGCGGCCGAGCGGACGATCGGGATGAGAATCAGGTGGCTCGCACCCGACCCGTTTCAAGCAGACGGCGTGCCATGCGAGTGAAGGCACGCCGGGGCCGGCCGGTCAGGACGCAGCGTCGCCCTTGCGGTCGGCGTAGATCTTCAGGGGGGCCGCGCGGCTCTCCGCGACCTCCTTGTTGATGACGCACTCGGTCACGCCGTTGAGCGAGGGCAGCTCGAACATGGTGTCGAGCAGGATGCCCTCCATGATCGACCGCAGGCCGCGCGCGCCGGTCTTGCGCTTGATCGCCTTCTCCGCGATCGACTTCAGCGCGTCCTCGGTGAAGCCGAGCTTCACGCCCTCCATGTCGAACAGCTTCTGGTACTGCTTGACCAGGGCGTTCTTCGGCTCCTTGAGGATCTTGACCAGCGCCGGCACGTCGAGGTCGTGCAGCGTGGCGATGACCGGCAGGCGGCCGATGAATTCGGGGATCAGGCCGAACTTCAAGAGATCGTCCGGCTCGACCTCCTTGAGCACATCGCCGGTCTTGCGCTCGTCGGGCGCCGCGACCTCGGCGCCGAAGCCCATCGAGCGCTGCTTGCCGCGCTGACCGATGATCCGCTCCAAGCCAGCGAAGGCGCCGCCGCAGATGAACAGGATGTTGGTCGTGTCGACCTGCAGGAACTCCTGCTGCGGATGCTTGCGGCCGCCCTGCGGCGGGACGCTGGCGACGGTGCCCTCGATGATCTTGAGCAGCGCCTGCTGCACGCCCTCGCCCGAGACGTCGCGGGTGATCGAAGGGTTCTCGGACTTGCGGCTGATCTTGTCGACCTCGTCGATGTAGACGATGCCGCGCTGCGCGCGCTCGACATTGTAGTCGGCGGCCTGGAGCAGCTTGAGGATGATGTTCTCGACATCCTCGCCGACATAGCCGGCCTCGGTCAGCGTCGTCGCGTCGGCCATGGTGAACGGCACGTCGAGCGTGCGGGCCAGCGTCTGGGCCAGCAACGTCTTGCCGCAACCGGTCGGGCCGATCAGCAGGATGTTCGACTTGGCGAGCTCGACCTCGCCGCCCTTCCCGCCGTGCGCGAGGCGCTTGTAGTGATTGTGGACAGCGACCGACAGGACGCGCTTCGCATGCTCCTGGCCGATCACGTAATCGTCGAGAACGGATTTGATCTCGGCCGGGGTCGGGACCCCGGCACGGCTCTTCGCGACCGCGCTCTTGTTCTCCTCACGGATGATGTCCATGCAGAGCTCGACGCATTCATCGCAGATGAACACCGTGGGACCGGCGATCAGCTTCCGCACCTCGTGCTGGCTCTTTCCGCAGAACGAGCAGTAGAGGGTGTTCTTGGAATCGCCGCTGGATTTCGACATCGAACCCTGTTTCCGTAGGAGTTCTCAATGGATATGGTAGCGGCGCCCCTGAGGCGATACAACCGCCTTCGCCGGTAGGGCGCTGCCCGGAGGAGATGGGTTCCGACGCGGCGGACGCAACAGCGGCGGGGCCTTTCCGCTCATACCCGCCCGACCGGGCTGTCACGCAAGAGCCACAAAGGCCCGTCATCCGGCTTCCGGTGAGTTTTCCGGCGAGACCCGCTGCGCCATCACGGTGCCGAAGCGCGAGCTGAACTCGAGCCGCACCGGCGAGTAGCCGCCGTCCTCGCCGCGCTGCAGCCAGACCCGGATGGACTCACGATCCGCATCGCTCGGGGGCCGCTCGCGCCAGCGGCCGGAGGCGCCGGCCAGCAGGCGAGCCGAGATGGAGCAGGCAAGGACGGCGGGCGGCGCGGCGACAGCGTTTCCGCCGCAGGCGAGGTCGTAGGCGAGCGCCCGTCTGCCGTCGAAGCTGCGCGCCGTGAGGCGAAGGCCCGGTTCGGCCCGGTGCACCGCCGTCAGCGCGGCGGAAGCCGGGTCGGGCGCGACCTGCAGCTCGCTCGGGACCGGCTCCCGGTCCGCCGCGTCATCAGCCGAGACGTCGACCAGCATCGCCCGTCCGCCCGGACCGAAGGCCACTCGCGATTGTCGCACGCCATTGCGGGAGGTGCTGCGGCCCGCAAAGCTCTCGGGCCGGAAATCGGTCCCCTCGACCCGGCCTGCGACCACGCCCTCGGCCTCGAACGGAAACAGCGTTCCGAACCAGCCAACCGTGCGGCCCTGCCAGGAAAGGCGATAGGCCGCACTGTCGGCGGCCAGCCGCAGCTCGACGAGGCCCACCTCGAGCCCTGCCCAGCTGACCACGAAGCTGGCATCGGTCGCCTGGGCGGTCGCCTGACGCGGCACCATGAGTTGGAACGTGGCAATCAGGAGCAAGGCGGCGCGCGTGCGCATGGCGTCTCCCGGGTCGACGCTCGGGCAAGATGTGGCGCGACCGCTCCCGGTCAACTGCGCGCGCAGCCAATTTTCTTGACTTTCCAGTGCCGTATGCGCAATTATGCTGCATCGCAACAGCGATCCTTGGCTTCCGGCCGCGTGAGAGCGCCCATCCGATGGCGCTTCCTGCCGGGTGCCCAGCCCTCCTACCAGCTGACCCAGGCACGCGGGGCGGCCGACCAGACAGAACAGCCGACGGCTGCGCCCCGGGTTGCACGACCCGCTGGCGGCGCGCCCGCCTGCCAGCGAAAGCAGACATTGTGACCAGTTTCTCCGACCTCGGGCTCGCCACGCCCCTGCTCAAGGCCCTGACGGCCGAAGGCTATACGGCACCGACCCCGATCCAGGCCCAGTCCATTCCTTATGTCCTCGCCGGGCGGGACCTGCTCGGCATCGCGCAGACCGGGACCGGCAAGACCGCTGCGTTCGCCCTGCCGATCCTGCATCGGCTCGCGGCCAATCGCCGGCAGGTGGGCCCGCACGCCTGCCGCGTGCTCGTCCTGGCCCCGACCCGTGAGCTCGCCAGCCAGATCGAGGACAGCTTCGCCACCTACGGCGCCGAGCTGCCCTTGAGCTCGACCGTCGTCTATGGCGGCGTCGACATCCGCCGCCAGCAGCGGGCGATGAGCCGCGGCGTCGACATCCTGGTCGCCACGCCGGGGCGCCTGGTCGACCATCTCGGCCAGCGCTCGATCCGGCTCGACCAGGTCGAGGTGGTGGTCCTCGACGAGGTCGACCGGATGCTCGACATAGGCTTTATCCACGCCATTCGCCGCGTGATGAGCCACGTTCCGCGCCAGCGGCAGTGCTTGTTTTTCTCGGCGACCCTGCCCAAGGAGATCGCGACGCTCGCGGGCGAGTTCCTGCGCGACCCGGCCAAGGTCTCCGTGGCGCCGGTCGCGACCACCGCCGAGCGCGTGGCGCAGAGCGTGGTCCATGTCGACCAGGCGGCCAAGAAGGCCGTGCTCGCCAAGGTCCTCGGTGGGCCGGACGTGTCGCGGGCGATCGTGTTCACGCGCACCAAGCACCGCGCGGACCAGGTGACCCGCCATCTGCAGGCCGCCGGCATCGGTGCGGCCGCCATCCACGGCAACAAGTCGCAGAACAACCGCGAGCGCGCGCTCGGCGGCTTCAAGGACGGCACGACCAAGGTCCTGGTGGCGACCGACATCGCCGCTCGCGGCATCGACGTCGACGCGGTCAGCCACGTCGTCAATTTCGACCTGCCCGACGTGCCCGAGACCTATGTCCACCGCATCGGACGCACCGCCCGCGCCGGCGCCGAGGGCCAGGCGATCGCCTTCTGCTCGGCCGACGAGGTCGCGAACCTGCGGGCGATCGAGAAGCTCATCCGCCAGCAGGTGCCGGTCCTGCAGGTCGAGGGCAACCGTTCAACGGCCGCAGCGGAGGCAGCAGTGGATCGCCCGGCGCCGCACCGGCACCGCGACCCGGCTCGTGGGCGTACGGGCACGCGCCGCGCGACCGGCTCGGCGCGGCCCGGCACGGCACGAAGGCAGGCTGTGCGCTGACAGCGCAGGTCGTCCCGACCCGGTGACGCGTTCGCGCCGTACGTCGGCGGGGTCTGGGGGGCCCGCCGACGGTCAGAGCGGGATGTTACCGTGCTTTTTCCACGGGTTGTCGGCCTTCTTGGTCGCCAGCCAGCGCAATGCCTGCGCGACACGGCGGCGGGTGCCGTGGGGCATGATCACGTCGTCGATGAAGCCACGCTTGGCGGCGATGAACGGGGTGGCGAAGCGTTCGCGATATTCCTGGGTGCGGGCCTCGATCGCGGCGGGATCGCCCAGATCGGCGCGGAAGATGATCTCGACCGCACCCTTGGGTCCCATCACCGCGATCTCGGCCGTGGGCCAGGCGTAGTTGACGTCGCCGCGCAGGTGCTTGCTGCTCATCACGTCGTAGGCGCCGCCATAGGCCTTGCGTGTGATGACGGTGACCTTGGGCACGGTGGCCTCGGCGAAGGCAAAGAGCAGCTTGGCGCCGTGCTTGATGATGCCGCTATATTCCTGGGCCGTGCCGGGCAGGAATCCCGGCACGTCGACGAACGTCACGATCGGAACGTTGAAGCAATCGCAGAAGCGGACGAAACGTGCCGCCTTGCGCGAGCTGTCGATGTCCAGGCAGCCCGCCAGCACCATCGGCTGGTTGGCGACGATGCCCACGGTCGACCCCTCGATGCGGGCGAAGCCGGTGATGATGTTCTTGGCGAAGTCCGGCTGCAGCTCGAAGAAGTCGCCCTCGTCGACGACCTTCGCCACCAGCTCCTTCATGTCATAGGGCTTGTTGGGATTCGGCGGGACCAGCGTGTCCAAGGACATGTCGGTCCGCTCGGCGGAATCCGTGGTCGGCCGGACCGGCGGCTTCTCGCGGTTGCTGAGCGGCAGGAAGTCGACGAAGCGACGGATCTCGTGCAGCGCCTGGACATCGTTGTCGAAGGCGAGATCGGCGACGCCGGAGCGCGCGGTGTGGGTATGGGCGCCACCGAGCTCCTCCTGGCTCACCGCCTCGTTGGTGACCGTCTTCACCACCTCCGGGCCGGTGACGAACATGTAGGAGCTGTCGCGCACCATGAAGATGAAGTCGGTCATCGCCGGCGAGTAGACCGCACCGCCGGCGCACGGCCCCATGATCACGCTGAGCTGCGGAATCACGCCGCTGCTCAGGACGTTGCGCGTGAACACCTCGGCATAGGCCGCGAGCGAGGCGACGCCCTCCTGGATCCGGGCCCCGCCCGAGTCGTTGAGGCCGATCACCGGCGCGCCGACCTGCATCGCCCGATCCATGACCTTGCAGATCTTCTCGGCATGCGCCTCGGACAGCGAGCCACCGAAGACGGTGAAGTCCTGACTGAAGACGAAGACCAGCCGACCGTTGATGGTCCCGTGACCCGTCACCACGCCGTCGCCCGGCACCTGCTGCTCGGCCATGCCGAAATCGACGCAGCGGTGCTCGACGAACATGTCCGATTCCTCGAAGGAATCGGGATCGAGCAGGAGCTCGATGCGCTCGCGGGCAGTGAGCTTGCCGCGCTCGTGCTGCGCCTCGATCCGGCGCTGTCCTCCGCCGAGGCGGGCGGCCGCGCGCTTGGCGTCGAGCTTCTCCAGAATGTCCTGCACCGCGCGTCTCCCGCCCGCAAAATGTGACGGTCGGGTAGCATGGCCCCTGCTGCGCCGCAAACCGGCGCGGACGCGGCAAACTCGACGCCCGTCAGGCCCGAGCCAGCAGCACTTTCCGTAGATTGCGCGCGGTCACCAGGGAGACCCTGACATTGCTCTCCTCGGTCACGCCGGCGACGTGCGGCGTCAGGATCAGGCTGGGGCACCCGGCAAGCGGGCCGGCAGCCTCGGCGGTCAGCGGCTCGCGGGCGAAGACGTCGAGCGCGGCCCCGCCGAGATGGCCGCTGCGCAGCGCCGAGGCGAGTGCTGCCTCGTCGACGATGCCGCCGCGCGAGGTGTTGATCAGGATGGCGCCGCGCCGCATCGACGCCAGGGCTGCCGCGTCGATCAGACCCCGGGTCTTGGCGGTGAGCGGGACGTGCAGACTCACCACGTCCGACGCGGCGAGGAAATCGCCCAGCCGGCGATGGCGCTCGACACCGGCCCATGCCGGATGCGCCGCATCGACGTGAGGGTCGTAAGCACCCACCGTCATGCCCAATGCTGCGGCCCGCGTCGCCACCTGGCGGGCTATGGCGCCGAAGCCCAGGAGCCCCAGGCGGCGGCCGAAGAGCTCGCGTCCGATCGAGCGCTCGCGCGGCCAGCCGCCCGCGAGCATGGCAGGCAGCTGTGCGTAGACGTCGCGCAGCAGGATCAGGGCAACCGCGACCACGTACTCGGCGACGGCGACCTCGTTCGCACCCGTAGCCGGCAGGACGGCGATCCCTCGGGCTTGGCAAGCCTCGAGGTCGATATTGTCCAGACCGACGCCGAGCCGGCCCACGGCACGCAGCCGCTCGGCCCCGGCGAGAAGCGCGCCGCGGACCTGGGTTCGATTGCGGACGATCAGCCCACGTGCTCCTGCCGCGGCGCGGGCGAGGTCGTCGGGGCGATCGACGAGGCCGGCATCGTAGTGGACGGAGAAATCCCTGCGAAGCTCGGCGACCGCCGCCTCGTCCATGAACTCCGTGACGACGATCTCGGCCAACGGCTCAGAAGTGATAGTTGAAGAGCAGCCCGCCGTACCACTGGTTGGCCGAGCCTTCCTTGGTCACCGGGCTGTCCTCGGCATCGTTGAGCAGCCGGCGATAGGCGCCGATGCCGGTGACGTCCCAGTGCGGGGTGATCAGGTAGGTGAGCGACAGATTGGCGCCGACGTCCTTGAAGCCTTCGTCGGCGTCATACTCGTCGAGACCGCTGCGGCGGGCATCACCCGAACTGACGCCGAAATAGGAGCTCATGTAATCCGAGCTGGCCCAGGTCGTCTCGAGGCCGAGCGAGGTCCGCCAGCTGGCGCCCAGGGGCATCCGGTAGGTCGCCTGCAGGGTGCCGAGGAAGCCGTTGCCGTTGGCGACGTCCTGACGCCCGAGAAAGTCGAGCGCGAGGTTGCGCTGCTCGCCGAACTTGAAGTCGTAGCCGAGGATCGCCCCCAGCATGAAGGACGGGTCGACGTTGCTCATGTCGTCGACCTTGCTGTTGTCGACGCTGCCGCGCTTGCGGATGTACTGCGCCATCGGCCCGAGCCGGAAATGGGAGTCCGGCAGGAGGTTCGAGGTGAAGATCGGGCCGAAGAGCTGGGCGTAGGTGTCCGGGTGATAGAGGTTCTGCGCCCGCACGTTCCACAAGGGTGCCGCAGTATAGTCCTGCGAGCCCTGATAGTCCGGGAAGGCTACGGCACCCAGGCCGAGCGTCCAGCGGATGCCGTCCCCCGCGGCATCGCCGGTGTCGAGATCCGGGATGGGGGCCTCCTGCGCCGAGGCGGCGCCCGCGAGGAGCAGACCAGCGGTCACGACGGCGGCGCGGATATTCATGTCGGTCTCACGAGATGCCCGGTTGGATTGATTCCTCGATTGTCCCCTGACACGGCCACTCGGCAACCAGGACCGGTGCTGTGATCCGCAATCCCATGCAGGTGGTGCGCACCCGCCACAGCGGCGCCGGACATGGACCGGGCAGGGTGGCCGTGCCAGTGTCCGCCCGGCATCGATTGGGAGGCACATGACCCGGGTTCTCTGCGTCGGCATCGCCGTCGTCGACTTCATCTTCCGCTTCGACACCATTCCGCATACTTCGGGCAAGCATATCGCCAAGGGCTTCGAGCCCGTCGTCGGCGGCATGGCGACGAACGGGGCGATCGCCGTGACCCGGCTCGGTGGTGCGGCTGCCCTGATGAGCCGGGTCGGCGCCGATCCGAACGGGCGATTCACCCGCGACGAGCTCATGGCCCACGGGGTCGACGTCACCGCCGTCGAGGAGACCATGGACGCGCCCACCTCGCTGTCGGCGGTGGCCGTCGGCGACGATGGCGAGCGTATGCTGTTCAACTATCAGCATCCGAGCCTGCTGCTCGACGTGCCCTCGCCGCCCCGAACGGCGTTCGGCGGCTTCGACGCCCTTCTGGTCGATACCCGCTGGCCCGCGGCGGGCGTCGCCGGCCTCGAGCTCGCCGCCGAACGCGGGGTTCCAGGCGTGGTCGACATCGACCACGGGATCGATGCGCCCTGGCTCGAGACGAGCCTGTGCGCCGCCAGCCACGTCGTGTTCAGCAGTGAAGGCCTCGCCGGCAGCCTGGGCACCGACGGACTCGAGGCGGGGATGGCGGAGGCCGGCAAGCTGACCTCCGGAAGGATCGCGGTGACGATGGGCGGCGACGGCGTCGTCTGGCTGGACGGCCAGACATTGCGGCGCGTGCCGGCGTTTCCGGTCCGCGCCGTCGACACGCTGGGTGCAGGCGACGTGTTCCACGGCGCCCTGGCGCTGGCTCTGGGCGAGGGTCGCGCCTGGCCTGATGCGCTGGTGTTCGCCTCGGCTGCCGCGGCGGTGAAGTGCAGCCGGCCGAGCGGACGCAGCTCGTTCCCCACGCATGAGGACGTCGCGACGCTGATGAGTACCCAGGCATGACCGCGCTCAGCGCCGGCAAGCTCCGCAGCATGCGGCGGCTGGCCGATGCAAACGGATTCTTCACCATGCTGGCGGTCGACCAGCGAGTGCCGATCATGGGACCGATCGAAGCGGCCCACGGCCGGGTGGTCGATGCCGAGGTGACGGCGGTCAAGCGTGCCCTGCTCGCGACGCTGGCGCCCGCCGCCTCCGCCGTGCTGTGTGATCCGATGTGGGCCTATCCGTTCAGTCACGATCTGGTCGCACCCGGCCAGGGCCTGGTCGTGACGCTCGAGGACCATCGCTTCGAGGACGGGCCGGGCGGTCGGCGCACCCGGACGATTCCCGGCTGGTCGGTCGAGAAGATCAAGCGCATGGGCGGGGACGGGGTGAAGGTGCTGGCCTACTACCGGCCCGACGCCGCGCGCGAGGTCCTCGCCCACCAGCAGGCCTTCGTCCGCGCGGTGGGTGCCGCGTGCCGCCGTTTCGACATACCGTTCGTGCTGGAGCTGCTGGTCCATCCTCTGGCGGGCACCACGGACGACCCGATCGGAGATCCCGCGACGCGGGCGGAGCTGGTGCTGGAGAGCGTGCGCACCTTCGCCGCGCCGGAGTTCGGGGTCGATCTGTTCAAGCTGGAGAGCCCGATCCCGTCCGCCCAGCTGCCCGATCCCGACGCGGCTGAGGCGGATGGCGTCCGCGCTCTTTTCGACAGGCTCGACAAGGCGGCCGGCCGCCCATGGGTCGTGCTCTCGGCCGGCGCCACGGCCGCCGACTTCCAGCGTGCCCTGACCTACGCCCTGCCAGCCGGCGCCAGCGGCTTCCTCGCCGGGCGGGCGATCTGGTCGCAGGCCTTCCAGCACTATCCCGACCTCGAGGCGATGGCGGCGGCGCTGCGCGGCGATTCGCTGCCCTATCTGCGCGCACTCGGAGACCTCACCGCCCGGTTGGGGCACCCGTGGCGCAGCCCGCCGATGGCCGACGCCGGGCTCGACTTTCCCAGACGCTACGGCGACATGGAGTGAGGCGGCCGCTGCTCGCGGCCCGCTGAGCTTGGGAGGCGCAACCGATGGACCGGCTGGTGATCGGGGTCGATGTCGGGACCGGCAGCGCCCGGGCGGGCGTGTTCGACGCGGGTGGCCGTTGTCTCGGCCGGGCCGAGCGGCCGATCCGGCTGGTCCGGCCGCTGCCCGACCATGCGGAGCACGAATCGGAGGACATCTGGCGCTGCGTGTGCGCCTCCGTGCGCGAGGCGGTCGAGCGCGCCGGGGTCGACCCCGCGACCATCGTCGGCATCGGCTTCGATGCCACCTGCTCGCTCGTCGTCCGCGACCGCGAGGGGGCGCCGCTCTCGGTGTCGGGCACAGGTGAACCCAGCCTCGACACCATCGTCTGGCTCGATCACCGCGCCGTGGCCGAGGCCGAGGAATGCACGGCGAGCGGACATCGCGTGCTGAGCCATGTCGGCGGCGTCATGTCGCCGGAGATGGAGATCCCCAAGCTGATGTGGCTGAAGCGCCACCGCCCCGACCTCTGGGCGCGCGCCGGCCTGTTCCTCGACCTCGCCGACTACCTGACCTGGCGCGCCAGCGGCAGCACGGCGCGCTCGGAATGCACGGTCACCTGCAAGTGGACCTATCTCGCCCACGAGCCGGAAGGCTGGCAGGCCGACTTCCTTGCCGCCCGCGGGCTGGAGGACCTCCTGGAGCGTGGCGGCCTGCCACGGCGGGCCTCGCCGATCGCGAGCGATCTCGGCCCACTCACGGCCGAGGCGGTCACGCAGCTCGGCCTGACCACCGGCTGCCGCGTCGCGGTCGGCCTGATCGATGCCCATGCCGGCGCCCTCGGCGTGCTTGGGGCCGCGGCCGCCGAAGGGTCGGCGGCGCTCGACCGGCAGATCGCGATGATCGCCGGCACCTCGACCTGCCACATGGCGCTGTCCTCCGAGGCCCGGCCGGTGGCCGGCGTGTGGGGCCCCTATTTCGGCGCGGTGCTGCCCGGTCTGTGGCTGGAGGAAGCGGGCCAGTCCGTGTCGGGCGCGCTGCTCGACCACGTGGTCGCGTTGCACTCGGCCTCGGCCGCGCTCGAGGGACATCCGCACGCCGCCCTGGTCGCGCGTATCGCCGAGCTGCGCGCCGTCGAGGGCGAAGCCTTTGCGCACGGCCTGCACGTCCTCCCGGATTTCCACGGCAACCGCTCGCCGCTCGCCGACCCGCACGCCACGGGCGTGATCAGCGGCCTGACCATGGACCGTTCGGTCGACGGGCTGGCGCGGCTCTACTACCGCACGGCGGTGGCGATCGCGCTCGGCACGCGCCACATCCTGGACGCGCTCGATGCGCAGGGCTGGCGGATCGACACGCTCAACGTCGCCGGCGGGCACACCAAGAACCCGCTGCTGATGGAGCTCTATTCGGACGCAACCGGCTGCCGCGTGGTCGAGCCGGTCGAGGACGCCGTGCTCCTGGGCTCGGCGATGACCGCGACCGTGCCGGCCGGGTTGCATCCCTCGCTCGCAGCGGCCGCCGCCGCCATGAGCCGCAGCGCGCGGGTCCGCGAGCCGGACCCCAGCCGCCGCGCGGGTTTCGACCGCGACCATCGCACCTTTCTCCTGATGCACGAGCAGCGGCGGGCACTGGATGCGATCTGAGGCCAGGGCGCTCGATCTCGATCGACTGCGGGCGGAGACCCCCGGGGTCCGGCACCGCACGCACCTCAACAATGCCGGCGCTGCCCTGATGCCGGCGCCGGTGCTCGATGCGATGACCGGCTATCTGGAGCGCGAGGCCACGATCGGCGGCTATGAGACGGCTGCCGAGCAGTCTGAGCGCCTCGACGGCGTCTACGACAGCATCGCGCGCCTGATCGGAGGGCAGCGCGAGGAGGTCGCGCTGCTCGAGAACGCCACCGTCGCCTGGCAGATGGCGTTCTATGCCTTGGCCGCGGACCTGCGGCCTGGCGACCGGATCCTGACCACTAGGGCCGAGTACGCCGCCAACTACGTCGCCTACCTCCAGACGGCGAAGCGCAGCGGGGTCGTGATCGACGTTATCCCCGACGATGCGGACGGCGTGCTCGACCCCGCAGCGCTCGCGGCCATGCTCGACGAGCGCGTGCGGTTGATCGCGATCACCTGGATCCCGACCAATGGCGGGTTGGTCAATCCGGCCGCCGAGGTCGGCCGGATCGCCCGGGCCGCGGGCATTCCCTATCTGCTCGACGCCTGCCAGGCGCTCGGCCAGATGCCGGTCGACGTTGAGGCCCTGGGCTGCGATCTGCTCTCCGCCACCGGCCGCAAGTTCCTGCGCGGGCCACGGGGCACTGGCATTCTCTACGTCCGCAAGGCTCTGCTGGAACGGCTCGAGCCCGCGATGCTCGACCACTTCGCCGCCCCCTGGATGGCGCCCGACCGCTATCGTCCTCGTGCTGACGCCCGTCGGTTCGAGACCTGGGAAAATAGCTACGCCGCGCGTCTGGGGCTCGGCGTCGCTGCGGACTATGCGCTGGCGCTCGGCCTGGACCTGATCCAGGCCCGCTGCCTCGCGTTGGCCGACCGGCTGCGGGAGCGGCTCGGCGAGCTTCCGGGCGTGAGGCTGCACGACCTCGGGCCACGGCCCTGTGCCATCGTCAGCTTCTCGCTAGCCGGAACCCAAGCGGAAGAGGTCAAGGCCCGCTGCGCCGCGGCCGGTGTGAACGTGAGCACCTCGCACCCCGCCAGTACCCTGCTGGATGCGACCGCGCGTGATCTGCCGACGGTCGTGCGGGCGTCGCCGCACTACTACAACACGGAAGAGGAGCTTGAGCGGCTGCTCGCGATCGTGTGGGATCTAGGCCGAGGCGAGTGAGGCGGCAGAGACCGCACGCATGAACCCGGCCAGCTTCGCCTCGTCGAGCTTGCCCTCGGTCCGCAGGCCGGTGCACAGGTCGACCCCGAACGGCCGCACGGCGCCGATCGCCTCGCCGACATTCGTGGGCGTGAGGCCGCCCGCCAAAAACACCGGCACGGGCGAGGCCTCGACGATCTTCCGGCTGATCGACCAGTCGTGGATCTTGCCGGTGCCGCCGAGCAGCCGGACCGGCGCGTCGGGGTCGCCGCTGTCGAGCAGCAGCGCGTCGACCTCGGACGCCAAGCTCAGAGCCTCGGCAATGGTCGCATCGCTGGTGACGTGGACGACCTGGACCAGCTTCAACGCCGGCAACTCGCGCCGCAGGAGCGCGTAGGCGGCGGAATCGACCGCATCCACGATCTGCAGCGCGGTCGGCGTAACCACCCGGCACTGCGCCACGAGCTCTTCCGGCTCGATCGCGGAGCTGAGCAGGAAGGTGGCGACCGGGGGCGGAACGCAGCGTGCGATCCGGCCGGCGGTCTCGAGGTCGATGATGCCCGTGCCGCTCGGCATCGGACCGACGAGGCCGAGCGCGTCGGCGCCGTGTCGGATCGCGCGTGCCGCGGCCTCAGGCGTTTCGATGCAGCAGATCTTAACCCGGACGCGCAACGCCGAATCCTCGTCTCGCGACCCGCCCGAGCCGCGATTGCCAGTGCTCTGGCGCTCCTTTAAGCCTGCAAGCCGCCTCGAGCACAACGGTGGTTCCGCATGTCCAATCTCGTCGTGGTCGGTCATCCGCTCGTGCAGCACAAGCTGACCTTGATGCGGACCAGGACGACGCCCGTGGCCGAGTTCCGCCGCCTGGTGCGCGAGGTGGCGCTGCTGATCGGCTATGAGATCACCCGCGACCTGCCCCTGACCAGCGTCGAGATCGAGACGCCGCTCGAGCCGATGCAGGCGCCGCTGTTGGCCGGCAAGAAGGTCTGCCTGATCTCGATCCTGCGCGCCGGCAACGGCCTGCTCGACGGCATGCTCGACCTGATGCCCTCGGCCCGGGTCGGCCATGTCGGCCTGTACCGCGACCCGGCCACGCTCCGGCCGGTCGAATATTACTACAAGGTGCCGGTCGACATCGCCGAGCGCCCGGTGATCGTGGTCGACCCGATGCTTGCCACCGCCAATTCCGCCGTGGCCGCAGTCGACCGGGTCAAGCGCGACGGCGTCACCGACATCAAGCTAGCCTGCCTGCTCGCGGCGCCTGAGGGCGTGGCGCGGATGGCTGAAGTACACCCCGACGTCACGATCTACACGGCCGCCGTCGACCGGGCGCTGAACGACCATGGCTACATCCTGCCGGGCCTGGGGGATGCCGGCGACCGGATCTACGGGACGCGCTGAGGATTGCCGTTAACCTTGCGCTAAGCTCGCCGCCCTTAGCGTGGCGCCCATTCCTTCGAGGGTGCGGCGATGCGGCAGGGTATCGGATGCGTGCTGGCCGAGCGAGGGCCCGGCAGCCTGGACGAGCTTCGACACGGGCTGGAGGGCTGGCGGTTCGCGTGCCGGAGCGTCCCTGCCGCCGAGTTGGCGGGCGACGCCTTAGCGAGCGGCGAGCTGCTGCTGCTCGAGCTCGGCGGGGACGCACCGTCACGGATCGCCGCGGCCGTCGGGGCACATCGCGCCGCCGGCGGCGTGTCGCTGGCGCTGTGCGATCATGCGGATGCCAAGGCACTGTCGATCGCGGCGACGCTCGCGGTCGACGATGTCCTCCTCACCCCGGTCGACCCGGTCGAGCTGGTGCGGCGCCTGCAGAGCCTCGCGGGCTTGGCTGAGCTGGTGCAGGAGCGCCGGTTGCGGGACGAGCTGTTCGCCTCCTATCTGCCGCAGCAGCCGCGTCGGCCCGAGGCCCCGGAGCTGTTTGCGGAGCCGCCGCGCATCGCGCTCCTCGGCGGTGCCGTGGGGCACGGTGTCACCATCCTCGAGGCGCTGCCGCCTGCGCGGATCTCCTATCTCGACGATGCCATCCAGCTCGATGCGCTTGCCCACCACGAGCCCGTGCGGCTGGTGATCATCACCCGGCCCGACCAGATCTCTCCGGCGCTCGACCGAATCGAGCACGGCATGCGCGAGGGGCCCGTTCTGGTCGCGGCGCATCCCGGCCCGCCGCTGGCTCTCGAGCTGCCGCCCGCGGTGGAGTATCTTCCGCTGCCCGCTCCGATGGCGGTGGCGCGCGCCAGGCTGGCACTGGCCTTGCGGATGGCCGGGCTCCGAGCCGGGCTCCGCCGTCCACCCTTCGGCCACGCGACCGGCCTGCTGCTGGACAGCCTGACCGGCTTGTTCAATCAGGGTGCGTTCCTCGACTATCTGCGCTGCATGACGCCTGATCGGGCGCTGATCGGGCTCGAGATCGAGCGTCTCGAGGAGCTGAACGCGGCTGCCGGCTATGCGGCCGGCAATCGCGCGCTCGCACGGCTCGGGCGCAACCTCGCCGGCTGCGTGCGTGCGACCGATCTCGCCGGGCATCTGGGCGGAGGCAGGTTTGCCGTGGCGGTCGCCGCCGCCAACCGAACGCAGCTTGAGCGGCTGCGCTGCCGGCTCGAGATCACCGTGGCGGAGGGCGAGGCCTGGAACGTCCTGGCCGCCGCGGAGTCCCTGCCGGCCCATGGTGCGCCGGCGCAGCGCCTGGCCCGCCTGTTCAGCGATCTCGGGCGGCTGCGCCGGGCCGCGTGAGGGTATCTAGGTCAGGTACTGGCCGCCGTTGGCGGAGAGCGTCGAGCCGGTGATGAAGCCGGCGTCGTCGCTGGCGAGAAACACCACGCAGCGCGCGATCTCCTCCGGCTCGCCCAGGCGGCCGACCGGAATCTGCGGCACGATGCGCTCGTTGAGCACCTTCTCGTCGATCGCGCGAACCATCTCGGTGCCGATATAGCCTGGGCAGATCGCGTTCACCGTGATGCCGGCGCGGGCACCTTCCTGCGACAGGGCCTTGGTGAAGCCGATGTCGCCAGCCTTGGCGGCGGAATAGTTGACCTGGCCGGCCTGCCCCTTCTGGCCGTTGACCGAGGAGATGTTGATGATCCGGCCGAACTTACGGTCGCGCATGCCCGGCCAGACCGGGTGCGTCATGTTGAAGATGCCGTTGAGGTTGGTGGAGATGACCTCCTGCCATTGCTCGCGCGTCATGCGGTGGAACATCGCGTCGCGCGTGATGCCGGCATTGTTCACCAGCACGTCCACCGGGCCGACCTCGGCCTCGACCTGCTTGATCCCGGCCGCACAGGTGTCGTAGTCGGCCACGCTCCACTTGTAGACCGGGATGCCGGTCTCGCTCTTGAAGCGCTGCGCCGCCTCGTCGTTGCCGGCATAGTTCGCCGCGACCTTGTAGCCTGCGGCCAGGAGCGCCTTGGAGATCGCGGCGCCAATGCCGCGGCTGCCGCCCGTGACCAAAGCAACCCGAGCCATAGCCTTATCCTTCCCTGATCAGATTTTCGCCGCCGCGGGCGGGCTTGCCCGCCCGCGATCGGAACAGGAATCGTTGCTCAGCCGCGCTCGACACACATGGCGATCCCCATGCCGCCGCCGATGCACAAAGTGGCGAGCCCCTTCTTGGCGTCACGCTTCTGCATCTCGTGCAGCAGGGTGACCAGAACGCGGCCACCGGAAGCGCCGATGGGATGCCCGAGCGCGATGGCACCGCCGTTGACGTTCACCCTGCCGGTATCCCAGCCCATGTCCTTGTTCACGGCGATCGCCTGGGCGGCGAAGGCCTCGTTCGCCTCGACCAGGTCGAGGTCGTCGACCTTCCAGCCCGCCTTCTCGAGCGCCTTGCGCGAGGCCGGGATCGGGCCGGTGCCCATGATCGCGGGGTCGACGCCGGCCTGGGCCCAGGAGACGATCCGCGCCAGCGGGGTCAGGCCCCGGCGCTTGGCCTCGTCGGCGGTCATCAGCACCACGGCGGCGGCGCCGTCGTTGATGCCCGAGGCGTTGCCGGCGGTCACCGTGCCGTCCTTGCTGAACGCCGGGCGCAGCTTGGCCATGCCTTCGACCGTGGCTCCGAAGCGGGGATACTCGTCGGTGTCGACCACCACATCGCCCTTGCGGGTCTGGATGGTGACCGGCGTGATCTCGTCCTTGAACCGGCCGGCCTTGACCGCCGCCTCGGCCTTGTTCTGCGAGCCGACCGCGAAGTTGTCCTGATCTTCGCGGGTGATCTGCCACTTCTGGGCGACGTTCTCCGCCGTGGTGCCCATGTGGTAGTTCTGGAACGCGTCCATCAGGCCGTCCCTGAGCATCGTGTCGAGAAACTCGACGCTGCCCATCTTCTGGCCCTGCCGCAGATAGGCGCAATGTGGCGCCTGGCTCATGCTCTCCTGGCCGCCCGCGACGACGATCGAGGAATCGCCGTTCAGGATCGCCTGGTAGCCCAGCGCCACGGACTTGAGCCCGGAGCCGCACAGGATGTTGACGCCATAGGCCGGCACCTCCTTCGGCACGCCGGCGTGGATCGAGGCTTGGCGCGCCGGGTTCTGGCCCTGGTTGGCGGTCAGGATCTGTCCGAGGATGACCTCGGACACCTCGTCGGCATCGACCTTGGCCCGCTCGAGGGCGCTCTTGATCACCGTCTGGCCGAGATAGTGCGCCGGAACGCTGCTCAGAGCCCCGTTGAACGAGCCGACCGGCGTACGCGTGGCGCTGACGATCACGACGTCTGGCATATGCACTCCCCCAGAATCCCAATCACGCGCCATCCTACCGGCCTATCCGATGGGTCGCAACGCGCGCACGGAACGGCGACCCGCCCGGGTCGCGGGCGACGGTGCTGGCATGGTGGGGCCCACCGGGCTAGGCGCGATTCGCCGCAGCCACTCCGTCAGGGGTTGCCAAAGCTGCGCGTTCGCGTTCTCGCCGACGACCATGCTGACATGGCCGGCCGCCGGCCGCAGCACCTTCGCCTGCGGGAGACGTCGCGCCAACGCCAGCGCCGAGGCTGCGGGCACGATACGGTCCTTCGTCGGGGCGACGATCAAGGTCGGCAACTGGAGCCGCTCGGGGCGGACGGCCACGCCGCCGGGTGCCCAAAGCCCGCGGCCCGGCAGGTCGGCGCCGTACCAGTCCAGCAGGCACTCCTGTGCCACCGGGCCCGCCAGCGGCACGCCATCGTTCAGCCAGTCCTCGACCGCGACGAACAGCTCGGCGGCCGGATCGGCCGGATCGAGGTCGGCGAAGCGGGCATATTTGCGGATGACCGCGAGCGGATCGAGACCGGCGAAGAAGCCCTGCAGCAGGTCGACCGGGGCGCAGCCCAGCATCGCGATCCAGGACGACGTGACGCAGGGCGCCAGGGGCACCGGCGGTGGCGCCAAGCGGAAGGACCAAGGCGTCGCCAGCAGCGCCAGCCCCGCGAGGTCGGGCGCGCGCGCGGCCGCCAGGGCCAACGCCAGCAGCCCGCCCAGGCAATAGCCGAGCAGGATCGGCCGCTCGCCGGTCGCGCCCAGTACGACGTCGAGCGCCGCGGCGGCTCGATCGTGGACATGGTCGGCGATCGTCAGCCCGAGCCCGCCGCTGTCGGGCACACCCCAATCCAGCAGGAGCGGGCGCATGCCGATGGCGCTCAGATGCGCGAGCAAGGACCGCCGCGGCAGCAGATCGAGCACATCGGCCCGGTTGATCAGCGAAGGCACCACCAGCAGCGGCCGGCCGTGGCCGCCGAAATCGACGAGCTGGGCCGATCCCTTCTGCCAGAGCACGCGGCGCGGCCTCGGCCGTCGCCGGTAGGGATGGCGCCAGTAGGCGCGCAGGCCGGCCAGGAACCGGTCGGGAGACACCCCGCTGTCTCCGGCCGCGAGCGCGGCGAGCTGGAGATAGGGCAGGAGTGGCCGCGGCCCCAGTCGCGGCCCGGCTTCGGTGGCTGATCGCTCGGCGCTCATGATCGGGGCGGATATCCGCTTTCGGGGCAGGAGTGGAGCATGCGTGAGCTGCATGCGGGTGCCCAGGACCCGCGGGCGCGGCCACGGCCGTTCGCGTCGCGGTGTGACCTCGGGGACGGCTGCGGAGAGCGACCGCCACCCCGTTAGGGCTTTGTTCATTTCCATACGGAATGCTGCGCCGTGAAGTCCAACCTCCCCGGGAGTTCCGCGATGCGGACGCTTTATCGGTTCCTGAAGGACGAGAGCGGCGCCACGGCCATCGAATACGGCCTGATCGCCGCCCTGGTCTCGGTCGTCATCATCGCCGGCCTGACCGCGCTCGGGCCGCAGCTGCGCGACACCTTCACGGGCATCAGCGACTGCCTCGCCGACGCGGCCAGCTGCTGAGCGAGACTATGCGGGCTCGGTTCCCCACCGATCGACCGGTGCGGAGCCGACCCGCAAGGCTCCCCCATGCCAGATCACGGAATGTTGGACGCTGATCACCCATGAGCGTGCTCCTTGCGGCGCTTCTCCTGACACTTCTCGCGCTGGCCGCATGGTCCGACCTGCGTCTGCGGCGTATCCCCAATGCCCTGCCGGCGGCGGTGGCGGCTCTCTGGCTCGTCGCGGCGGCTCAGGGCTCCGTTGAAGCGGTCGTTTTCGGCTTTTCGGTCGGTGCAGCGCTGCTGCTCGCGGGGATCGCGGTCTGGCGCTTCGGTTGGCTCGGCGGCGGAGATGTCAAGCTGATCGCCGCGCTCGGTCTCTGGGCCGGGCCAGCGCACCTCGATGCGCTTCTGCTCGGCACGGGGCTGGCCGGCGGCGGGCTCGCCCTGGCGTCCTACGTCTCTGCCCGTCTGCTCGAATCGCCTGTGTTTCTCTACGCCCGCGCCGTGAGCGGCCGGCTGTTGCCGGCCGGCTTGCCGGACCCGACCGTCTGGCGGGAACGGGCTCTGCCTTACGGCGTCGCCGTCGCCGTGGGCGGCGGCTGGCTCGTCCACCGGCTGCTTGCAGCCTGACCGATCTGGGAGACCGGATGTGCGCCGTGTCGTCCTTCCGCTCGTCGCCCTGCTGCTCGCCGGTGCCGCCACCTTCGTGGCGCGGGGCTGGCTCGAGCGCGAGCCGGCTGCGGGTCCCGTCGCCGAGCCCGCCAAGCCGCAGATCACCAAGGCCGTTCTCGTTGCCGGCACCGATCTCGCGGTCGGCACCTTCGTCCAGCCCGACTCGCTCCGCTGGCAGGACTGGCCCGATGTCGGCCTGCCGGACAGCTACTATGTCCGCGGGCAAGCCGACGAGCAGGCACTTGTCGGCGCGGTGGTGCGTCGGCCGCTGGCGAGCGGCGAGCCGCTGACGCCGGCCGCGGTCGTCAAGCCGGGCGACCGGGGCTTTCTCGCGGCCGTGCTCGAGCCCGGCATGCGCGCCATCTCGGTGCCGATCGACGAGGCCGCCGGCAATGCCGGGCTCGTGCTTCCCGGTGATCGCGTCGACCTGATCCTGACCCAGACCATCGACGCCGACGGCGATGCCGGAGGCACGCGCCGCGTCAGCGAGACCGTGCTCGAGAACCTGCGCGTGATCGCCATGGGCAGGCGCCTGTCGAGCGGCGAGGGCGAGGAGGGTCAGGCGAGCCGCACCGCGACCCTGGAGGCGGCACCGGATGCGGTCGAGAAGGTGGCGCTGGCGAGCGAACTCGGCAAGCTCGCCCTGAGTCTCCGCAGCCTCGCGGCCGCCGACGCGGACCAGGGCGGCGAGCGCCCGAGCCGTCTTACCTGGGACACCGAGGCCAGCCCCGCTCTGCGCCCGGAGAACCAGCAGCGCACCACGCTGACGGTGATGCGCGGCGACAAGGTCGAGGCGATCAACATCCGACGCGGAGCGGGCTCATGAGCAGCCACAAAGGATGGCGCATGCGCGCGGCGCTGGCGGGCATCGTCGCGCTGGCCTACCTGGGCGCAGTGCCCGGTGCGGGTGCCCCTGCCGCGCAGGCGCAGACGGTGTTCGCTCCGGCGAGCGACCTTGTGCTCGAGATCCGCAAGGGCCAGCTGATCCGGCTCGACCGCCCGGCCGCGGCAGTGTTCGTGGCGGATCCCGAGGTCGCCGATGTTCAGGCCCATTCGCCGACATTGGTCTATGTCTTCGGGCGCCGCAGCGGCACGACCACGCTTTATGCCGTCGACGACAGCGAGCGGGTCCTGCTCAGCCGCAACATCGTCGTCGAGCACCATCTCTCGGGCCTGCAGGAGGTGATCCGGGAGATCGCACCCGACAGCCGCATCGAGGTCCGCTCGGTCGATGGCGGGATCATTCTCGATGGCGCCGTGCGCGATGCGGCCAAGGCGCAGGAGCTGCGCGAGGTCGCTGGCCGCTATCTCGGCGAGAACGAGACCCTGATCAACCGCATGACGGTTACCGCGCCGACGCAGGTCAATCTCCGCGTTCGGGTCGCGGAGGTGTCGCGCGAGGTCACCAAGCTGTTCGGGATCAACTGGGAAGGCGTGTTCAGCCCTGGCGACTTCCTGTTCGGTCTCGCGACTGGCCGCGCCTTCACCACCGCGGGCGGTTTCCCGCTCAACCGCTTCGCCGATCCTGCCGGCGTCGGCAACGCCTTCGCCGGCAGCTACAGCAACGGTGACGTGAACATCAACGGCATTGTCGATGCGCTCGAGCGTGAGGGTCTCGTCAACGTCCTGGCCGAGCCGAACCTGACCGCACTCTCGGGCGAGACCGCGAGCTTCCTCGCCGGCGGCGAGTTCCCCGTGCCGGTCGGCCAGGACGACGACAACAACATCGAGATCCAGTTCAAGCAGTTCGGCGTCAGCCTGGCCTTCACCCCGACCGTGCTCGGCGCCGGCCGGATCAGCATGCGCGTGCGGCCGGAGGTGAGCGACCTCAGCGACAAGGGTGCGATCAAGCTCGACGATCTGGTCATCCCGGCGCTCTCGACCCGGCGCGCTGAGACCACGGTCGAGCTCGGCAGCGGCCAGAGCTTCGCGATCGGCGGCCTGATCTCCAACACCACGCGCAACAATCTCGACAAGGTGCCCGGTCTCGGCGATGTCCCGGTCCTCGGGCCGCTGTTCCGCTCCACCCGATTCCAGCGCAGCGAGTCCGAGCTGGTCATCATCGTCACACCCTACCTGGTTGCTCCCGTCGGCGGCGCCCGGCTCGCGACGCCGCGCGACGGGCTCGAGGATCCGAGCGATCTGCAGCGCCTGATCGAGGGACGCCTCGCGCGGCGCTCGGTGCCGCCCGGACAGCAGCCCGCCCTCTCCCTCGACAGCCGACGGCTGGTCGGCCCCGCCGGCTTCATGCTGGACTGAGGAGCGCCTGATGACCTCGGCTCAACCCACCCTCGTCGCACGGCATCTCGCCCGATGCCTTGGCGCCGGCACCCTCGTGCTCGTCGCCGCCTGTGCAACGCTCGAGCCACCGCCGCAGCTGGCGCTGCCGCAGCCGCAGACGGTCCAGGTGGAGTATGCTCATCGTGTGTCGTTCGCGACGGATCGGGCCGAGCTCTCGTCGGGCGAAGCGATGCGCCTGCGCCGGTTCCTGACCGGGCTGCCCGCAGATCGGCGTCTTTCCGCCCGCCTGGTCGGCCATGCCGACCGGCGTGCGGCGGTTCCGTACAACGATGCGCTTTCGGCACGGCGTGCCGAGACCGTCGCCGCCATGCTGCGCTCGGCCGGGATCGAGCCCGCCTCGATCACGCTGGTCCCGCTCGGCGAGCGGCTGGCCGCCGCATCACCGGACGATCCTCGGGGCCTCGCCCGCGACCGACAGCTCGAGGTGCTGGTCTCGACCGCCGACGTGGTGCTGCCCGGCTGCCCGGACTGGTCGCGCGACCCGGGCTACGACCCACGCAACGAGCCCTTGAGCAATCTGGGTTGCGCCAATGCCTACAATCTCGGGCTGATGGTCGCCGACCCGGCAGACCTCGTCGCAGGTGTGCCCACGGCACCCGCCGACGGCGTCCGCGAGGCCGAGGCGGTCCTTCGCTACCGCACCGATAAGGTGAAGCAGCTCGATCCGGAAGCGCTCCAGTGATCAAGACCCTGACCACGCCGGAAGCCGGCGCCGCCACCCTGGAGCAGCGTCAGTTCCGGGCCTTCATCAAGGACGACGCCACACGGCAGGTTCTCGACCAGGTCGTGGGCGAGCTCGCGATCCCTGCCGCCTCGGTCCACAAGGGCGGCATCGTCGAGGCGATCCGGCTCTTGGGCGAGCAGCGCTCACCGCGGCTACTCGTCGTCGACATCTCGGGCGTCGAGCTCCCGCTCTCCGCCGTCAACGAGCTGGCTGAGGTCTGCGAACCGGGCGTGACGGTGATTGCGATCGGCGATCGCAATGATGTGGGATTGTTTCGCGATCTCGTGAACAACGGGGTCAGCGACTATCTGGTGAAGCCGATCTCCCCGACCCTGATCCAGAAGTCAC
Source organism: Geminicoccaceae bacterium (assembly GCA_050246385.1). Classification (GTDB taxonomy): domain Bacteria; phylum Pseudomonadota; class Alphaproteobacteria; order Geminicoccales; family Geminicoccaceae; genus Benzoatithermus. Next base: position 3,220 of record JBFWWD010000022.1, on the reverse strand, counting down.
TGCTCAACGTGGTCGAGAGCGCCACTCAGAGCAGGCAGAGCGACCGCCGCGGGCGGCTGATCGCGGTCTCCGGGGCTCGCGGCGGCGTTGGCTCCACCATGCTCGCCACCGGCGTCGCCTGGTCGATCGCGAACCGGCGCAGGCGTCGGGTGGCGCTTGTGGACCTTGACCTTCAGTTCGGCACCGTCGCCCTCGCGCTCGATCTGGAGCCCTCCCCCGGCCTGCGCGAGGCGCTGGAGCATCCGGGCCGAATCGATGCGCTGTTCGTCGAGCGGGCGATGGTGCGCCAGTCGGACACGCTCTACGTGCTGAGTGGCGAGGAGTCGCTGGGCGATCCGGTGACTGCTGACACCTCCTCGCTCGACATCCTGCTCAAGGAGCTGCGGACGAAGTTCCACTATGTCGTCGTCGACCTGCCGCGGCAGGTGTCGCCGGCGACCCAGCACGTCCTGCAGGCGGCGACCAACCTGATCCTGGTGACGGACCTGTCCCTGGCGGGAATGCGCGACACGCTGCGCCAGCTCACTTTGCTGCCGACGGCGAACGCCGCCTGCCAGATCACGGTCGTGGCCAACCGGATCGGCGAGCATCGCGAGGGCGAGATCGCGCGGAAGGAGTTCGAGGCCGCGATCGGTCGACCGATCGACGTCCTGGTGCCATTCGACGCGCGCTCGGTCGCGGCCGCCACCAATGTCGGTCGGCCGGTCGTCGACCAACGCGGCAAGGTCGCCGCCGCGATCCAGCAGGTCATGGAACGGATCACCGGCAACCCCGCCGCCGCGCCGCGGCGTCGCGCGCTGCGCCTGTGGCCGCTCGGCAAGCGATGAGCACGTTCGGCCGGCGTGCCCTGGCCCTGCCGCCGCTCGCGCCCCCGGTGGTGGCGGTCCCCGAGCCGGCCCAGGCCCCGGCGCCCGCACCGGCATCCGCGCCGGCCCGCCCGACACCAGCGCAGGAGCGGCGGGTCGAGGCGCTCAAGAACACTCACGAGCGTATTCAGGCCGCACTCTACGACCGAATCGATGCCACCGCGGCGACCAAGCTGCCCCGCGACGAGCTGAACCGGCAGATCCTCGAGCTGATCGCGGAGGTAGTGACGGAGCAGCGGCTGTCGCTGCACGGCCGCGAGCAGGAGTTGCTGGGCGCCACGATCGTCGACAACATGGTCGGGCTCGGGCCGCTCGAGCCGCTCCTGCGCGACGAATCGATCACCGACATCATGGTGAACGGCCCCCATCAGATCTATGTCGAGCGGAAGGGCAAGCTCGACCTGACCGACGTGCGCTTCCGCGACAATCAGCATGTGATGAACGTCGCCCAGCGTATCGTCACCAGGATCGGCCGCCGCGTCGACGAGACCTGCCCGATCTGCGATGCGCGCCTGGAGGACGGCAGCCGCGTCAACATCATCGCACCGCCGCTCGCCATCGACGGCTGCTCGATCTCGATCCGCAAGTTCGCCAAGAAGAGCATCACCCTCGACGTCATGGCGCGCCAGGGGAACGTCAGCGACGGCGTGGCCAAGGTGCTCAAGATCGCGTCCGCCTGCCGGCTCAACATCGTGATCTCGGGCGGCACCGGCTCGGGCAAGACCACGATGCTGAACGCCATGTCGCAACTCATCGATGTCGGCGAGCGCGTGGTCACGATCGAGGACGCGGCCGAGCTCCAGCTGCAGCAGCCGCACGTGGTCCGGCTCGAGACGCGCCCGGCCAATCTCGAGGGCCAAGGCGAGATCACCATGCGCGATCTGGTCAAGAACGCGCTGCGCATGCGGCCCGACCGCATCATCTGCGGCGAGGTGCGTGGTGCGGAGGCCATGGACATGCTGCAGGCGATGAACACCGGCCATGACGGCTCGATGTGCACGCTGCACGCCAACAGCCCGCGCGAGGCGATCACCCGCATCGAGAACATGGTCGGGATGGCCGCGGCCAACCTGCCTGCCCGGGCGATTCGGACGCAGATCGTCGGAGCGGTGCATCTGCTGCTGCAGGTCTCGAGAATGCGCGACGGGGTGCGCCGAATCACCCACGTGACCGAGATCGTCGGCATGGAGGGTGAGGTCGTGACGATGCAGGACCTCTTCACCTACGAATATCAGGGCGAAGGCCGCGACGGAATCCTGATCGGTGCCTTCAAGCCCGCGCCGGTGCGTCCCTACTTCATCAAGCGTGCGGCCTATTACGGGCTCGACCGGGCCCTGCTCGCGGCGATGCAGGCGTGATGCCGGCCGTTTCGACTACCACGGTGACGGCGGTTCTTGCCGGCCTCCTGGTCGGCACCGCGGCCTTGGCTGCGGCGCCCGGAGGCTCTTCCAGACGCTTGAAGCAACGGATCGCCAAGACAATCGGGCCGGCCGGGCGCGGTGTCCGGCCGCAGGCACAGGCGCCGACCACCGTTCGACGTCAGAATGCCCGGACCATGCTCGGCCGGACGGGCACCTCGCTGGCGCGGCTCATGCCCCGGGCCGAGGCGCTGCGCCGCCGGCTCGACCTCGCCGGCATAGCGCTCAACGTGGTCGACCACATTCTCCTCTGCCTTGCGGCAGGCACGGTCCTCGGCCTCGCCTCACATCTCGCTCTGGGCGCGCCCTGGCCGATCGCTGCGGCCATCGGAGTGATCGCCGCCACCGGGCTGCCTCACCTGCTCCTGCAACGGCTGATTGCCCGGCGCAAGCGGCTGTTCCTGAGCCAGTTCCCCGACGCCATCGATCTCATCGTACGCGGCGTACGGTCGGGCCTGCCGGTCGCCGAAGCACTGCAGGCCGCCGGGCAGGAGCTTCCCAACCATGTGGGAGCCATGTTCCGCGAGGTGACGGGCAATGTGAAGCTCGGCAAGACGCTGGACGAGGCGTTGGGGCTGGCCGCGCGCACCCTGGACCTTCAGGAGTTCAAGTTCTTCATGATCAGCCTGACGATCCAGCAGGAGACAGGCGGAAATCTCGGCGAGATACTCTACAATCTCGGCGCGTTGATGCGGCGGCGTGAGCAGGTGAAGCTGAAGATCAAGGCGATGTCGTCCGAGGCGAGAGCATCGGCATTGATCATCGGCTCGTTGCCCTTCGTCATCTCCGTGGTCATCTATCTGATCGATCCGGATTACATCCTGAAACTGTTCGTGGACCCGCGCGGCTGGATGCTACTCGCCGCCGGCCTTACCAGCCGCGGCCGGGGTCTTGGCTTCATGGCCTAGTTGGTTCGGTTCGAGATATGGGCGCCCG
>JBFWWD010000021.1:0-39077 GCA_050246385.1 Geminicoccaceae bacterium | reverse complement strand
ACGACCCTGGCCGAACAAGGTACCCTACACGACTGGGTGCGTACCCGCGACCCCGATAAGATCCGCGACGCCCTTCGGCAGTCCGGCCCGGACAACGCATCCCTGCTCCTGGTCGTCGACCAGTTCGAGGAGCTATGGACCCTCACCCTCGACGACACGAAGCGACGCGACTTCCTCGCCGCCCTCCTCGCCCTCGCACCAGAGGGCGACCTCACCCGCCGCGTCGTCGGCACCATGCGCCGCGACTACTACCATCTGCACACCGACGACGACCGCCTGCGCGACCGCCTCGCCGCCCACGGCAATGCCGGGCGCTTCCTCCTCGGCGCCATGGCGCCCGAGGCCCTGCGCGACATCGTCGAAAAGCCGCTGCTGCTGGCCGGCGAAAGCGAGACACGCGCCGCCGCCCTGGCCGACGAGGTGGTCAAGGACGTCGCCGGCGAGCCCGGTAACCTCGCTTTGGTCGAGATGGCGCTGCACGAGAGCTGGGAGCGCCGGCACGAGAGCGGCGGCGACCTCGCCCTCGCCTATCAGCGCCTGGATCGCCTGGAAGGTGCCCTCGCGCGCGCCGCGGAGGAGGTGTTCTGGAACCCGAGCAACAACCCGACGAAGCTGACCGAGCGCGAGCGCCCAATCGCCGAGACCCTTTTCATGCGCCTCGTCCGCGCCGGCGACGCCGGCGGCGCCACGCGTCGGCTCGTGCACTTTGCCGAGTTAGCCGAACCAGCACGAGCCGTCGCCCGCAAGCTCGGCACCGCGGAATGCCGAAGACTCCTTGTCTTGCGCATACTGGAACCGTCAACGGATGACGACGCGGCTACAGTTGAGCTTGCGCACGAACAACTAGTCACCCAATGGCCCGACTACCGATTCTGGCTGCGTGGGACTGCAACGGGCCGCTACGAGCCCGACCCTGTACGTGCTGCGGACAAGCGTGTGCTCGATCGCGTGATTGATGCCGCCGCAGCTTGGGATCATCTGGGACGCGAAGATGTCGATCTCGCACGAGGCGGCGAGCTGACTGAGTTTAGTTGGCTTCGCACAGCGAGATTTCGTGACACTTGGCTTTCAGACCTCGAAAGGAAATTTATCGAACGAAGCATCAACGCTAGCCTCATTGCGGAGCGCGAGCGCCAGCAGCAGGTTGAGACGCTTCGCCAACTGGCACGAACGCGTAAGCACCAGATCTGGGGCGCCATGGCTGCTTCAATACTACTAACGGGCGTCACCGCGATGTCCGTGCGGCAGTGGAACGAGGCCGAACTTCAGAGACAGGAGGCTGAACTCCAGAGACAGGAGGCCGAAACACAGAAGCGGTTGGCCGAAGATAGATTTGACAGTCTACAAAGTCTCGGAAACGTATCTGTCGTTACCACACATACTGGATTGGATTCGAGACGATCTGAATTACGCTTGTCGGAATCATCCATTGGGAATCTGGTCGCCGATGCAATTCGCATGATGAGCGCCTCCGATGTCTCCATTATAAGCAGCGGCATAGTACGTGGCGACTACATTATTCCCCCTGGATCTACTATTACAGTGAACGATCTTTTGCTAAATTTACCTTTCAGCAACAAGATTGTATCTATCAAGCTATCGGGAATTGAGCTTGTTCAGGCGCTAGAGCGCGCGTTTTCTGCATTGCCTGAACCTTCTACACGATTCCCACAAATCTCAGGCATGAAAGTTATTGTCGATGCACATCAACCTCCTGGCAGCAGACTAGCTGCGGTAAAAGTTGGCAATGAGGAATTGAAACTTGAGCAGGAATATAATGTGTCGACTACCGATTATAATGCCACTGGTGGAGATTTCATATTTGACAAAGATTCTACCCATAGCGAGCATGGCTCGCTGTTGGCTGCGCTTGCATCTTATATACTTGCACACGGGGCAGCTGATGCGCAGGCCGATGGAAGAATAGACATTCTGCCGTCCGACTAAAAGCAAATTCGCAGCCTGTCTACTTGAGTAGAAGATATGTACATAAACTTACAAGACAAATGGTTAACTTTGGAGGCATGTGTTATTCTTAACAGTTCCTAGTCAATCTCCGAGCCAAGCGTACACAGATCCGTCTACTTATCATATCTTGCTCTGATCATGTCTATTCCTTCACCGCCCCCGTCAAGCTACTGACATGGTGCTCGACAAAGAAGCTATAGAACAACGCCACCGGAATCGAGCCCAGCAGCGCCCCGGCCATCAGCGAGCCCCGGTGATACACATCCCCCTCGACGAGCTGGGTCAGCACCGCCACCGGTACGGTCTTCTTCTCCGCGGATTGGATGAAGGCCAGTGCGTAGATGAACTCATTCCAGGAGAGGGTGGAAGCGAAGATGCCGGCGGAGATCAGGCCGGGGACGGCCAGCGGCAGGGTGATCTTTTACAGGATCTGCAGGCGGGTGGCGCCGTTTGAGTGGGCGGAGCATCTCGCCGACCTGCGCCGCTCCCTATGGCGGCGCGCAGGACCTGGCCCTGCTGGACCGCGCCCTGGGGCCGCCTCGACGCGGCGGCATTCGCCCGGCTGGCACGGGGCGAGCCGGCCGCCGCCCCATCACGCGCCCGAGAGCGCCCGCTCGAAGAAGCTGCACCGGGAGGCTCCTGGGCACCGACCGCCTGAATCCGCCAGCAAGGCGCGATGCAGGGCTGCTCCCCGCCTGCCGGCGGTGGTCCGCGACGGCGCCGCACCCTATGTCATCCTCAGAAAGGAGGGTTTCAGATGACGTTTCTGCTCGGTTTTGCCACCGGCATCACGCTGACGGTCGCCGCGGGCGTCGTGTACGGCATTCGCAGCAGCGCCGAGGCCGAGGTCTAGGCGCTGCGGTAGCCCGACGCCCGCCTCCGGCTCAACGCCCGGACGGGGCGGGCAGGGCGGCGGGTGGTGCCGTCGTCGTCCGGCCGGCCGAGCGCACGACGCCCCAGACCAGGGCGAGGTAGAGCAGGTAGGCGGCGGTCGAGCCGAGGCTGAGCAGCAGGATCGTCGTCATCGGGGCGAAGGCGAACCACCAGGCGGCGGCGAAGGTCGCCAGCAGCAGGGCCGCGTCCGTGCCGGAGGAGATCAGATGCAGGCTCTGGCGCCGCAGCACGTTCAGCGCCTGCGACACGGGCGTGACCACGAACCGCGTGAGATAGAGCGGCACCAGCAGCTGCACCATCTCGCCAGCGCTGCGCCAGGCCTCGCCGAACAGCAGGGCGAACAGGCTCGGGCCGGCGACGATCAGCGGCGCCATGCAGAGCAGGCCGAAGCCGAGAAACAGCAGGACCGTGCGGGTGAACAGCCGCTGCAGCCCCGTCCCGGTACGGTTCGCGGCCTCGCTCAGGAACACTTGGCGCGCGGCCTGGGAGAACAGCCGGACCGGCAGGCCCATCAGGCGCTGCCCGAGACCGTACAGTCCGGCGATCGTGGGATCGTAGAGGATCGCGAGCAGGATCGCGGGCAGCAGCGCCGTGCTCGCCTCCAGCAGCGTGGCCGGAGCCGAATAGGCCGGATATTGCCAGTTCTGCCGGGCGGCGCGCGTGATCGCGGCGCGATCCACGCCCAGGAGCCGGGCCCGATCGGCGGGCGGGAACCGCAGGATCAGGTAGGCGAGCCGGGCAGCGTAGCCGAGGCCGTAGCCGAGGATCATGCCGAGGCCCGACATCCCGGCGAGGCCGAATGCCACCTGCAGGCCCGCCTGGGCGATCGACTGCACGAGCCGGGCGGCGGCGTTGAGGCGGAAGGTGGCGCGGTAGACCGACCAGTAGCTCGCCGTCTCGGTGCCGCTGAGCAGCACGATGGTCAGCGGGATCGCCCAGAGGATATCGCCCAGCTCCGGCATCTCCGCCGCCCGGGCGAGCCAGTCCGATACGAGCAGGGCAATGGGGACGGTGATTGCGCAGGAGGCAATGACGGCCAAGAGGGCGACGACGATCAGCGCGGCCGCGTCCCGATCGCTCCTCGCCACCGGTGCCGCCAGCTCGTAGCGCAGCGACAGCACATTGCCGAGAATGCCCGTGAGTGCCGTGAACACGGCATAGACGCCGAACTCGGCCGGCGTGAACAGCCGGCTCAGGATCGGGAAGCTGAGCACGATGAGAAGCTGGCTGAGCAGGAACCCGCCCGAGAGGACGGTCAGTCGGCGCACGAAGCGGCTTTCGATCAGCTTATGGTAGAGTTGGAGCATGTCTTCCCGCGGTCTGAGGCGCTGGGCAGCATCGCAAGTTCCGCGCCGGCAGGCACCCGGCACAACCGCTGTGGGCGAGGCCGGCATCGATCGGAGAACGTCCTTGCCTGGACATGGATCTACCGCCGTCGCTAGCCTCGCTCAACCCGGACACATCGCACGACCCCCTTACTCTCGCTCGAAACGGAACGCTGATGCACTCTTGGGCACGCAGGCAAGTTCTGACGGCAACCGCGGTTCCGCTCGCATTCCTGCTGCCACGGCTCGCAAGCGCCGAGCAGCTCGCCCTGGCTGACGCCCGGCGCGAGCTGGCTGCCGCCGACGACCGGGAGCTCGCCGCCGCGCTGGAGACGGCCGAGCCGGGCGACCACATCGTTCTCGGCGCGGGTGATTTCGGCGCCGGTGCGGATCTGACCGTGACCCGCGGCGGCAGTGCCGGCCGGCCCGTCGTCATCCGGGCCGCCAGCCCGGGCGGCGCCCGGATCGGCGGCACGCTCGCCATTCTCGCCGACGAGGTGGTCGTCGCGGGCCTGCTGGTGACGGGGAACGCGCGGATCGCGGGCGATCGAGTGCGCGTGACCCGTTGCCGGTTCAGCGACACCGACCGCATCGCCCTGAGCCTCGCGCGCGGTTCCGACGTGGTGGTGGAATACTGCGCGTTCGAGCGCTGCCGCGGCCGCGGGCTGTCGATCGGGCCGAAGGGCGAGGAGCGTGTGGTCAGCGCACCGCACCTGCACCACAACTACTTCGCGGATTTTGCCGGCGAGGCGGGCGAGAACGCGCACGAGGCGCTGCAGGTGGGCCAGTCCGGCGAGGATTCGCTGCTGAGGATCGGCGCGCTCGTGGAGAACAATCTGTTCGTCCGCGTGGACGTCGATACCGAGACGATCTCGGTCAAGTCCTCCGGCAACACCATCCGGAGCAACACCTTCCTCGACTGCCGCTCCCGACCCACCAACCGATTCGGCAATGGCAATCGCTGGGAGGGCAACTGGATCGAGAACTGCCGCGGCATGTGGATCTATGGCGGCGAGCACGAGCTGGTCGGCAACCGGGTGCTCGGCTCGCGCGAGGGCATCCAGATCATGGCCGGCAACACCTCGCCGGACCTCGTCCGCCCGTCCCGGGGCGGCGGCAGGAGCAAGGATTTCCGGCCCTTCTGCAGGAATGTCCGGCTCACCGGCAACGAGGCCGAGCGGCTGGTCGTCGGTCGGGTGATCAAGCAGTTCGGCGAGCGCTATTCGATGCCGGCCGTCGACACCAGGATCGCAGGGCATGTCGGCCCGATCGAGTACGAGCTCGAGACCGGCACCGAGGTCGAGGAGACGGCGCGCGTGGCCGCCCCGAGCCTCAGCAAGCTGAGCCCCGCCGACGTCGGCCCCGATGCCGGGGCCTAGCCGTCGGCGGGGTCGGGGCCGCTGCCTATGCCGACTTCAACGCACCCGCATCGATCGGCAGCTTGCGCAGCCGCTTGCCGGTGGCGGCGTGGACCGCGTTGACCACGGCGGGTGCGATCGTCGCGGTGCCGGGCTCGCCGATGCCGCCCGGCGGCTCGCTGCTGGGGACGATGTGCACCTCGACCTTCGGGGCCTCCTCGATCCGCAGGATCTGGTAGGTGTCGAAGTTGCCCTGCTCGACCCGGCCGTCCTTGAGCGTGATCTCGCCGTAGAGCGCCGCGGTCAGGCCGTACATGATCCCACCCTGCATCTGGGCCGCGACCGTGTCCGGGTTGACCACCGTACCGCAATCGACCGCGCACACCACGCGCTCGACCCGCACGCTGCCGTCCTCGGCGACCGCCACCTCGGCCACCTGGGCGACGTAGGTCTCGAAGCCGAAGATGACCGCGACGCCGCGGCCCTTGCCCGCCGGCAGGGGTTGGCCCCAGCCGGCCTTCTCGGCCGCGAGGTCGAGCACGGCCAAGGCCCGCGGCGCCTTGGCCAGCAGCCCGCGGCGGTACTCGACCGGGTCCTTGCCGGCCACCGCCGCGAGCTCGTCGACGAAGCCCTCGACCACGAAGGCGTTGTGGGTGACGCCCACGCCGCGCCACCAGCCGGTGATCAGCCCCGCGGGCGTGTCGACCCGGACCCAGTCGACCTGCAGGTTGGCGAAGTCGTAGGGGCCGGCAGCACCGTCGACCGCGTCGAAGTCGAGGCCGTTCTGGAAGTATTCCGGCACCCAGCGGGCGACGATCGACGAGCCGACCACCCGGTGCTGGAAGCTCACCGGATTGCTCGCCGCGTCGAGCCCGGCCGTAAACCGGTCGAGATAGATCGGCCGGAAGATGTCGTGCTGGATGTCCTCCTCGCGGGTCCAGATCACCTTGACCGGGCCGTCGACCTGCTTGGCGATGCGCACCGCCTGAGTGACGTAATCGACCTCGAGCCGCCGGCCGAAGCCGCCGCCCAGATATTGATTGTGCACCACCACCTGGTCGAGCGGCAGGCCGGTCACCTCGGCCGCGGTCGCCCGCGCCCGGCCGGCGATCTGCGAGCCCGTCCACACCTCGCAGCCGTCGGCCCGGACATGCACCGTGCAGTTCAGGGGCTCCATGGTCGCGTGCGCGAGCAGGGGCATCTGATAGGTGGCCTCGATCCGTTGGGCGGCCGACTGCAGCACCGCACCGGCATCGCCCACCGCCTTGGCGACCACGCCCTGGCGCTCCGCACCCTGCTCGAGCTGGGTCACCAGGTCGGCGGTCGAGAGCTTGGCGTTGGGCCCCTCGTCCCATTCGATCGCCAGCGCCGCGAGGCCCTTCTTCGCGGCACCCATATGGTCGGCCACCACCGCCACCGCGTCCTCGATGCGGATCACCTGGCGCACGCCGCGAACCCCGAGCGCAGGGGCTTCGTCGACCGAGCGGAGCCTGCCGCCGAAGACGGGACAGGCGGCGACGGTCGCGACCTTCATGCCCGGCAGCTTGACGTCGATGCCGAACACCGCCTGGCCGTTGACCTTGATGGCGGTGTCGACGCGTTTGGCCGGCGTGCCGACGAGCTTGAACTGAGCCGGCGAGCGCAGCGCCACTCCCCGCGGCACCGGCAACCCCGCGGCGCGATCGACCAGCGCACCATAGCCGAGCCGGCGGCCGGTCGGCAGGTGAACCACGGTCCCGCTCTCGGCGGCACAGGTCGCGGCCGGAACGCGCCACTCCTCGGCCGCCGCCGTGATCAGCATGGTGCGGGCGGCAGCGCCGGCCTCGCGCAGCGGTCTGAAGTAGGCCCGCACCGAGGTCGAACCGCCCGTGGCCTGGAAGCCCAGGAGCGGATTGGCGTAGAGGCCGTCGTCGGCGGGCGCGTGCGCGACCTGCACCTGCGCCAGGTCGACGGCCAGCTCCTCCGCGACCAGCATCGCCTGGGCGGTGTAGATGCCCTGGCCCATCTCGACCTGCGGCATGGTCAAGGTCACGCCGCCGTCGCGGCCGATGCGAACGAAAGCGCTGGGCGTGAACTCGCCTGGCGTGGCGGCACCGGCCGTGTCGACCCGCCAAGGCAGAGCCAGCTCCAGCAGCATGCCGCCACCCACCGCGGTGCTCACGCGCAGCAGGGAGCGGCGAGAAAGGTCGGGCCCACCGGCAATCAATCGGTCGAGCAGCATGGGTCAGCCTCCCTGCGTCTCGGCAGCGGCGGAGTGGGCCGCCAGCTTGATGGCGTCGCGGATGCGCAGGTAGGTGCCGCAGCGACAGATGTTGCCCGACATCGCCGAATCGATGTCTTCGTCACTGGGTTCGGCATTCTCGGCGACCAGCGCCGCGGCGGACATGATCTGGCCGGACTGGCAGTAGCCACACTGGACGACCTCGAGATCGAGCCAGGCCTGCTGGACGTGCCTGCCGGCCGGCGTGTCGCCGATCGCCTCGATCGTCGTGATCGGCGAATCGCCGACGCTGTCGATCGCGGTGATGCAGGAGCGGATCGGCTGGCCGTCGAGATGCACGGTGCAGGCACCGCACAGCGCCATCCCGCAGCCGAACTTGGTGCCGGTCATGCCCAACACGTCGCGCAACACCCACAAGAGCGGCGTGTCGTCGTCGACATCGACCGCGTGCTCGACGCCATTCACCTTGATCTGGAACGCCATCGATCGGTTCTCCCTGCCCAAGGATTGCAGCCAGCGCGCCCGGGGGGCGACGTGCCCGGCCTACCGGGGCACACCGCGGCAGATCAGGGCGTGTTGCCCGTCATGCCGGTCACCTCGTACGCGGATCCGGCCTTGGCCAGCGTGAGTTCGCGCTGGCTGGTGCCGGTGCATGCGGTCGGGTGCGCCTCGGCACGCGCGCTGTAGGGATAATTGACCGCAAGCACGACCTTGTCACCGCTTGCCTCGATCACTTTGGTATCGGCGATGTCACTGATGTGACCAGGCCCGCAATTGCCGTCACCTTCGCGGGCATTGGCGGCATGGTAGGCCATGATCTTGCTCTTGGCGCGGGCATGGGCGGCCGCCACACCGACCCCGGCCAGCATGGCCACGGCGGCCAGGCCCAACATCCGCTCGTACATGACCGCTCTTCTTCGGAGCGACCGTGCGCTCGCTGCTCTTGCCTCGCGCGGCGAGCGAAACCCGCCAGCCGCGTGAGCCCAATCTGCGGCAGTCCAGGTATTGGAGCTTCCGAGCTCGCAGCCAGATTTGCCGATGCGCACGACCGGCTCGAGGCGCTATCCGCCCGATCCCTCGCCGACGGTCGCGAAGGTCATGGCTTCCGCGGTCAGGCCCGGCCCGAAGGCGACCGCGCAGCCCCGACGCATCGGGTGGCTTTGCGACAGGATGCGCGCCAGCACGAACATGACGCTCGGCGAGCTCATGTTGCCGTAGGCGCGCAGTACCGCCCGCGAATCGGCCAGAGCGGCATCGGCGAGCTTGAGGCCCTCTTGCGTGGCATCGAGAATGCTCCGCCCGCCCGGATGGACCGCCCACAGCTCCACCTCCTGGGCATGGCTACCTCCCAACAACGTGTGGGCCGCGCCGGGCAGGCCGCGCGCGATGGTTCCCGGCACGGCGCCGTCGAGCCACATCAGGAAACCCTGGTTGCCGACCCGCCAGGTGATCTGGTCGCCGCTGTCCGGCAGCAGCGCGGTGGCGAAGCCCAGCATCGCCAAGCCCTCGGGTTCGGCGCTGACCACACTCGCGGCACAGCCGTCGGCGAACAGCAGGAAAGACAGCACGCTCGCCAGATCGCTGGTCTCCTGCATATGCAGGGTGCACAGCTCGAGATTGACCATCAAGACCCGCGCCGTCGGCTGCGAGCGGACGATGTGCCGGGCGACCTTCAGCCCGGGCAGGGCCGCCTGGCAGCCCATGAACCCGATCACCACACGCTCGACGCCGGGGCACAACCCCCAGCGCGCGACGATCTCCAGGTCGATTCCCGGCGCGTACATGCCGGTGCAGGTGGTGACGATCAGGTGCGAGATGGTCTCCGGACGCAGCCTGTCGCCGAGCCGGCCTACCGCCTGCTCGGCCAGCACACCGGCGTGGCTCGCGAAGAACTGCATCCGGGCCGAGGTATCGGCGAAGCCGCCGCGTTGGAACAGACCGGCACGGTCGAGCACATCCGAGGAGGGATGCGGCTCGACGAACGAGAAGCGGTGCTCGATCTGGGCACGCTCCACCATGCGCCGGAACAGACGCCGCGAACGATCATCGGGCAGGAGCGACGGCGCATACTCGACGAACTTGTCGTGCACATCGAAGGGCGGCACCGCGGTGGCGACGTGGTTCAGATAGGCCTCGGTCATGGCGGTGCATCCTCGCTGACCTCGGGCAGGGCGCGCCTTTGCCTGCCCCCGCGCACCGCCACGACCGGGCCGCCGCTCAGGTGGCCGAGCCGTGGGTGCGGCCGGCCTCGAACAGGAACCAGACGCGCCGCTCGCCCTCGTCGATCCAGTTCTCGATCAGGCTGGCGCTGGCGACGTCGCCATGCTCGTCACAGAGGTCGTGGGTCTGCTTGAGATGGAACACGAGCTGCTTGTTGTCGTCGCGCAGCTCCGCAAGCATGTCCTGCGGCGTGACATAGTCCGCATCGTTGTCCAGCACCCGCTGGTGGCTGGCGATCTGGCCGATCGAGCGGAGCGTCGTCCCGCCGATCTTGCGCACCCGCTCGGCGATGTCGTCGGTGGTCGCGAAGATCTGCTCGCCATGCTCGTCGAGCATCAGGTGATAGTCGCGGAAATGCGGCCCCGAGACGTGCCAATGGAAATTCTTCGTCTTGAGGTACAGCGCGAACATGTCGGCCAGCAGAAGGTTCATCGCACCGGCGATGTCCTGCACCGCATTGTGCGACAGGTTCGTCGGAGTGGCGAGGTCGGCGCCCTGTCGCGCCTTGCTCTGGTGTGCGGTCATGATGGTTCACCGTTGGCTTGAATGAGGAACGTCGGACTGAGCCCGGCAGCGTGAGCCGTCTGGACGATCGAATCGGCCCTGAAGCGGCGCTTTCGCCCTCGGCTCGTCCGGCAATCATGTGGAACACCCTGCATAGGCCTTAAGCTCCGAACCGGCGATCAGTTTCGCGCTACCTGCTCCGGCGACCCCGAACGGCACGGCTTGGCGCCTCCGCATGGCGTCGCCTCCTCGGGGTGACATCATGCGAGGCTGGCAACGATGGTGCATCCGACCCGGCCACGGGTCTTTTCGTAACGCATGACTCCGCCCCGAGCCTCGCCGCCCGGTCCGCCTTGCTTGTCGACTTCAGCCGATTCGGCGAGAACGCCCCGGTGATCAGACGAGCTGACGGGAAAGCCGAGGGTGTCGAGCGGAGCGGTTGCGGCGCAAGGCATGTTTCCGTCGCCGAAGCTTTCGGCCGCCCTCGCCGTGCTCGTCGCGGCGGCGATCTTCCTCGTCGACGTCCTGACGCCGAGCAGCTTCGCCGTGGCGGTGCTCTATGTTCTGGTCGTCCTGCTCGCCGGCAACTGCTGTCGCGGCCGTGCGCTCGCTGTAACTGCGCTCGGCTGCGTGGCGCTGGCCCTGCTCAGCTTCGGGCTGACGCATTCGTGGGAAAGCGACCAGGACGCCGTACTGCGCTGTGCCGTCAGCATCTCCGCGATCGGCATCACCACGGTGCTGGTGCTGCGCAATCAGGCGGTCGCCGCGGCACTGGCCGAGCGCGCGAGCCTGCTCGACCTCACGCATGACACCGTCCTCGCGCGGGACATGAACGACCTCGTCACCTACTGGAACAAGGGGGCGGAGGGGATGTACGGCTGGTCGCGCCAGGAGGCGCTCGGCCGGAACATCCACGATCTCCTGGGCACGGTGTTCCCGGCGCCGCTGCCCGAGATCATGGACGAGCTGCTGCGAACCGGGCGCTGGGAGGGAGAGCTGGTCCAGACCGCACGGGACGGCCGCCGGCTCGACATGGCCAGCCGATGGCACCTCCAGCGCGACGCGAACGGGCGGCCCGCCTCGATTCTCGAGACGGACAACGACATCGTGGACCGCAAGCAGGCCGAGGCCGCGGCCCTGCGCCACCGCGAGGAGCTCCAGCTCCTGATCGATTCGATCCCGGCGCCGGTCTGGACCTCGCCGCCCGACGGCGCACCCGACTACATGAGCGCGCGCTGGGAGGAGACCGGCTTCTCGAGGGCGGAGGCCCTGGCCGACTGGCGCCTGATCCAGCATCCTGACGACCTCGAGCGCGTGCGATCGGTGCGGGAGGCGGCGCGACGGTCGGGCGAGCCGCTCGAGGTCGAGCATCGCGTGCGGCGCAAGGACGGGACCTATCGCTGGCATCTGAGCCGCAGCATCCCGCGGCGGGACGAGGCGGGCTCGATCATCCGGTGGTACGGGATCAGCATCGACATCGAGGACCGCAAGCGCGCGGAGCAGGCGCTGGTCCGCAACCAGATCTACCTCACCGAGGCCCAACGCCTGAGCCGAACGGGCAGCTTCGCCTGGAAGCCCGCCAGCGGCGAGTCGGTGTGGTCGGCGGAAGCCCGCCGGATGTGGCAGCTCGATCCGGCCGAGAGGCCCACCTTGGCGTTCATGCTGAGCCGCCTTCACCCCGACGACGCGCCGGTTTTCCAGCGTGAGCTCGAGCGCGCCAGGAGCGGCGCCGGGCGGTTCGACTTCGAGCACCGTTGCGTGATGCCGGACGGCTCGGTCCGCTACATTCATGCCGTCGCCCAGGCCCATGCCGGCGACGATGGCGAGGTCGAGTTCCTCGGCGCGGCGATCGATCTGACCGAGGCCAAGCAGGCCGAGGACGCGCTGCAGCAGGCGCAGGCGGAGTTGGCGCACCTGACCCGCGTCGCCACCATGGGCGAGCTCACGGCCTCGATCGCTCATGAGGTGAGCCAGCCTCTGGCCGGGATCATCACCTACGGCGAGGCGTCCCTGCGCTGGCTGAACCGCCCCGAGCCCGAGCTCGACGAGGTCCGCTCGGGCATCGAGAACATGATCGGCGATGGTCGGCGCGCCGGCGAGGTCATCCGCAAGCTGCGGGCGCTGGCCCGACGGGCGGAGATGAGCCCCGCGCCGCATTCGCTGGACGAGATCCTGGAGGACGCGTTGACGCTCGTGCAGCGTGAGATCGCCAACCACCGGGTCCGGCTGGAGCTCGATCTCGCCCCCGATCTGCCGCTGGTGAACGTCGATCGGGTCCATCTGCAGCAGGTATTCATCAATCTCGTCCTGAATGCGATCCAGGCGATGGATGCCGTCGAGGATCGCCCGAGATCGCTGGCGATCCGGACCGGCCGGGACGATCGCGGCGAGGTCCGGATCGAGTTTCGCGACAACGGCATCGGGATCGATGCGAAAGCGAAGGAGCGGCTGTTCGAGCCGTTCTACACGACCAAGTCGGATGGCATGGGCATGGGTCTGGCGATCAGCCGCACCATCGTGGCCGCACATGGAGGGCGCATCTGGATCACCGATCCGGAAGGCCCGGGCGCACGGTTCCACATCGCGCTGCCCGTGGCTGCCGCGACCGGCGGATGAGGAGCGACGGATTGGCACACCCGCAGCCGACAGCACCGACCGGCCCGCTCGTCATCGTCGTGGACGACGACGAATCCATCCGTGCCGCTCTGAGCAGCCTGTTCCGCTCGGTCGGTCTGCAGGTCAAGCTGATCGCCTCGGCCGGCGAGCTGCTGCAGAGCACGCTTCCGGACGTGGAAAGCTGCCTCGTTCTGGATGTCAGGCTGCCCAGCCTCAGCGGGCTGGACCTCCAGGCGAGGCTCGCCGAGGCGGAAATCCGCATTCCAATCGTTTTCGTCACCGGTCACGGCGACATCCCGATGTCGGTCAGGGCGATGAAGGCCGGGGCCGTCGACTTCCTGCCGAAGCCTTTCCGCGATCAGGAGATGCTCGACGCGGTGACCGCGGCTCTCGCCCGCGACCGCGAAAGACGGCGCCGGGAGAGCGCCTCCGCCGCGCTGCGCGCGCGCTACGCGGAGCTGAGCGCACGCGAGCGGCAGGTGATGAGCCTGGTCACCGCGGGCCTGCTCAACAAGCAGGTGGCCGGGCGGCTGGGCCTGAGCGAGATCACGGTCAAGATCCACCGCGGCAATGTGATGCGGAAGATGGGAGCCAAATCGCTGCCTGATCTGGTGCGGATGGCGGAGACATTGGGGGCACGCGAAGGGAACGACCCGCCGCCTAAGACTTCCGTATAATTCCGGGAGGCGTCACGATCACCCATCCTCCGGGAGGAGTTCACGTTCTCTCGCCGGCGGGCGCCGGCAGCCTTGTGGGACGGAATGGTTGCTCGAGCAAGCGGTGGTCGCGGTCATCGACGATGACGAATCGGTTCGCAAGGCCCTGGCGAGCCTGCTGCGCTCTCTGGGTATCACCGTCGCCACCTTCGGAGCCGCGAGCGAGTTTCTCGACTCTCCGCGCCGCGCGGAGATGGCCTGCCTGATCGTCGACGTGCAGATGCCGGGCATCGATGGGCTCGAGCTGCAGGAGCGGCTGATCGCGCTGGGACAGCGCATCCCGATCATCTTCATCACCGCCTATCCGGATGCAAAGCTGCGAGACCGCGCCCTCGCCGCGGGTGCGGCCGCCTTCCTCGGCAAGCCTTTCGCCGCGCAGGAGCTGATCCGCTGCACCGAGGACGCCCTGCGGACCGCCGGCACTCACGGCGCATAGGCGCCGATCCATCACCTGACCGCCGGGCAGGACCGCCGGACTGGCCCCGCCGGGTGGGCGGCCAGGCAGTGCGACCGCCGCTCAAACCAAGGTATGGTCTCGGCAAACCTACGCCTAGCTGTCGATACCTGCGTATGATGGCTCCGCCCGCGTCGAACGCGTAATTTCCTCCCAACAGAGCTGATGCGGAGGAAAGACAAGAAGCGGCCGTTCTTGATCATCAACCTCGAGTCCGGCCATCTTCTGTCCACATATGTTCTTTCCAGGACAAGCTCACATTGTCGCGACTGAATGTCGTAGTTCGCGTCAGCGGCCAGTCTACTGAGACATGCGGAGGGTTAGCAGATGCTGCAGGGTACAGTCTCTCACCGCGAGCCGATCTCGACCGACGGCGCCAATGTCGTCCGCATCGGCAGCCATTCGGCCTTCACCTCGCACAAGTCTCCAGCCCCGCGCCGCCGCAGCCGGGCGCCCCTGCCGAACTGGCGCCTTCGGCGCGTCGAGGGCTTCGTCGACGCCAACATCGAGGAGACGATCACGCTCGCCGATCTCGCCCGCGTCGCGGGACTGTCGCCGATGCACTTCGCCGCCCAGTTCCGCACCGCGACCGGCGTCCGTCCGCACGAGTTCCTGCTGCGGCGGCGGATCGACCATGCCCAGGGGTTGCTGGCCGACCCGCGCGCCAGGCTGGTCGAGGTGGCGCTCAGCGTCGGCTTCCAGACCCAGGCCCATTTCACCACGGTGTTCAAGCGCTTCGTCGGCGAGACGCCGCACCGCTGGCGCTGCGCCGAGAGCCGTCTCGAGGACACCGCCACCGCCGAGACGTTGCGGCGGGTGGCGTGAGAGATCGCGCCGGGTGTCCCGGCAGCGATGGCGTCCGGCTCTCCCCCGGTCAGACGTTCTCTCCAGTCGGGACCTGCGGGCTCGCTTCGGGCCGGAGGCGGTAGCGCCGCCTCCAGCCTCAGCGCCGTACCACCAGCAGTGCCCCAGCCACGATCAGCGTGGCGCCGGCGATCGTCGCGAGCGAGGGGATCTCGCCGAAGAAGATGAAGCCGAGCCCGGCCGCCCACAGGAAGGCCGTGTACTCGATCGCACCCAGGCGGCTCGCCTCGGCATGGCGATAGGCCCAGGTCAGGGCGACATGGCCGCAGGTGCCGAGCAGGCCGATCAGCGCGAACCAGCCCAGCCGCGTGGCGCCCTGACCGCTCCCGAACGCCAGTGCCAGCGGCGCCACCAGGATCGCCGCGAAGGCATTCTGCAGGAACACGATCGTCCCGATCCGGTCGCGCGCGGCGCGCGCCTTGAGGCTGACCATCGCGATCGCATAGGACAATGCGGCGGTCGTGGCCGCGAGAATGCCCAGCACGGTGGCGGCACCCGAGCGGTGCAACTCGCCGAGCAGCACGGTCAGCACGCCCAGAAAGCCCACGCCGATCGCGAGCAGCACGCCCGTGCCCGGCCGCTCGCCCAGGCTGACGCGTGCGAGGAGCGCGATCATGATCGGCGAGGTGAAGGAAAGTGCCAGGCAGACTGCGAGCGGCAACGTGCCGAGCGCGTAGAAGAAGGTGAACGCGGTCACCACCACCGCGCAGGCGCGCAGCAGGTGCGCCCGAAGGGTATCGAGCGGCGGGATCCGGCGCTCGCCGGCGAGGAACACCGGCAGCGCGAAGACGGCGCCGAACAGATAGCGCAGGAACACGATCTCCCAAGTCGGCACCGCGGTGGCCACGCCCTTCACGATCGCGTCCATCACCGACAGCACGCCGATGCCCAGGATCGCCGCAAGCACGGCCAGCGTTCCGCGACCCTGCGCGGTCCGTCCGTCGACCAGATCCATCTCAGCCGTCCCTGCGCCGGCGCAGGACGTAGAGGCCGGCACCGATCACGATCATCGTCCCCAACCCCGCCCAGAAGTCCGGCACCGCCCCGAACAGGGCGACGCCGAGGAGCACGGCCGGGACGATCTGAGTATAGGTGAACGGCGAGAGCAATGCGGCAGGCGCCAGCCGGAACGCACGCGCAAGGCAGTATTGCGAGACGCCGAAGCAGAGCCCCGACGCGACCATGAGGGCCGTCGCACCGACGGACAGCGGCCGCCAGTCGAGCACCAGCAGCGGCGTGGTGACGACCAGCCCGACCAGGATCGTCCAGGCAAGCGTCGCGGTGGGATGGTCGCTGCGGCCGACCAGCCGGCTGGTGAGCTGGAAGAGGGCGAAGCAGGCGGCGCAGGCGAGCGGCAACAGCGCTGCCCAGGCGAACGCGTCCGAGCCGGGCCGGACGATGATCAGGATGCCGAGAAAGCCCAGGACCACGCCCAGCCAGTCATGCAGGGAGGTCCGCTCGCCCAGGAGCGGCGCCGAGAGGGCAACGACCAGGAGCGGCGAGGCGAAGGTCAGCGCCGTGACCTCGGCCAGGGGCAGCAGCGCCAAGCCGGCCACCACCGCGAAGCTCGCCAGCACCGGCATCAGCCCCCGCACCGCCTGCAGCGGCGGCGAGCTTACGTACAACAGCCGGGGCCAGGACGCCCGGGGCGTGGTGGCCAGCACCACCGGCATGGCGAAAGCGTAGCGTGCCCAGACGATCTGCACCACCGAGTGGCTCTCGGCCAGGAGCTTGCTCATCGAGTCCATGACCGCGAACAGCCCGACCGCGGCCACGACGAGCGCGATGCCGGCGCGCTCGCCCGAATACGGGCTCAGCGAGGCGGCCCGGCGACGATGCCTGCATCATGGAGCCGGCCGATCTCGGCCCCGCTCAGTCCCACGATGTCCGCCAGGATCTCGTCCGTGTGCTCGCCGAGATCCGGCGCGCGCCGAGGTGCCTCGCGCGCCAGCGCGCCAAACTCGATCGGCAGGCCGGGCGTGAGATAGCGTCCGATTCCCGGCTGCTCGACCTGTTCGAACATCGGGTGACTCTCGGACAGGTCCGGATCCTCGGCCACCGCCTGCGCGAACGAGCGGAACTCCGACCAGGTCACGCCGGCCTTGTCGAAGGCAGAGGCGAACTGTTCCACCCGCCGTGCTGCGAACCAGGGTGCGAACAGGCCCGCCAACTCCTTTCGCGCGCGAAACCGGTCGCCCTCCAGCTCCAGGTCGAGGCCGAGCCGCACCCCGAGCGCCGCGGCGGCTTCCCCAAGTCCGGTGATGCCCAGCAGGTTGCGCCACTGCCGGTGCGTCAGGGCGATGATCATGATCCGCCGCCCGTCGGCGGTCGGGAAGTCCTGGCCGAACGCGCCGTAGAGCGCGTTGCCGTATTTCGGCCGGTCGACGCCGTTCACCAGCACCTCGCCCAGGATGCCGAGATGACCGAGCGTGGCCAAGGCCACGTCCTTGAGCGCCAGCTCGACCAGCTGGCCCTGGCCGGTGAGCCGCCGGTGTCGTTCCGCGGCAAGCATCGCCACCGCGGCCGCCTGTCCCGTGATGCAATCCCAGGCGGGCAGGACGTGGGCCACGGGCTCGCTCGAGCCCTCGGGCCCGGTGGCGTGGGGAAAGCCCACGGCGGGATTGACGGTGTAGTCGACCGCCGGCCCGCCGGCGCGCGTGCCCAGAAGCGAGACCATGATCAGGTCCTCGCGCCGCGCCTTGAGCGCCGGATAGTCCAGCTCACCCCGGCTGCGCAGGTTGGTGAGGTAGATCCCCGCATCCGATCCCGGCGCGCAGATCAGGGCGGCGGCGAGCTCGCGCCCCTCGGGCCGGCCGAGGTCGAGCGCGATCGACCGCTTGCCCTTGTTCATCCCGGCCCAGAACAGGCTGCGGCCCTCCCTGGTCACCGGCCAGCGGTGATGGTCGAGCCCGCCCGTGATGCGATCGAAGCGGATCACGTCCGCCCCCATCTGCGCCAGTGTCATGCCGGCGAGCGGGGCCGCGACGAAGGCCGTGCCCTCGACCACCCGCAGGCCTTGCAGCAGCTTGACCACCTCAGGCGTCCCGCCAGCGGACGGACGCCTGCATGGTCGTGGCGCCGGCGCCGTTCGTGACGAGCAGCTCGTCGCTGGCGTCGGTCGGCCGCCCCATCAGCTCCGGCCGCTCGAAATGGAACAGGGGCCGCACGCCGCGGAACTCGAACCGCACGGGCCGGCACCCCCGCCGATTGCGGCGGGCGAGATCCATGAGCAGCATCGCCTGCAACGGCCCGTGCACGACCAGCCCCGGATATTTCTCGACCTCGGTCGCGTAGGGCAGATCGTAGTGGATGCGGTGGCCGTTGAAGGTCAGTGCCGAGAACCGGAACAGCAGCACCGGGTCGACCGCGACCGCCTCGCGCCACGGCGTCTCGGCGGGCGGCGGCACGGGCGGCGGCGGCGTCCAGACGGTCGGCATCGCGACATAGACGATGTCCTGCTCCTCCTCGACCGCGAGGCCGCGCTCGGAGCTGGTCTCGTGCCGCACCGTGACGAACACCATCCGCCCGGCCCGGCCCTCCTTCTCGGCGACCTTAACGATCGCAGAGCGCTGCCGGACCGCGTCGCCGACCCGCAATGGCGCATGGAAGCTCAGCCGACCGCCGGCCCACATCCGCCGGTCGAGGTCCACGGGCGGCAGGAAGCCGCCACGCCTGGGATGCCCGTCCGGGCCGATCCCGGCCTGCGGCGCGATCGGCAGGAAGTAGAGCCAGTGCCACAGTTCGGGCAGAGCATCGCCGGGCTCAGCCGGCAGGGGCCGGTTCAGCGTCGCCGAGAACCCGCGCACGGGCATGGGGTGGATCGTGTCGGCCACCTCCTGGGTCCGCCCGACCCAATCCTGGAGGCGCGCCTCGCCCATGCCTTGACTCCCCGATGACCCGTTCTACCAGCGTGCGGCGATCGTAGTGCAATCGGGCACGCCTGCCACCCGCCCGAACCGGTAGGCCCATCCGGAGACCGCCCATGTCGGCCCTGACCTCTTCCCCTGCCTGGCAGGCTCTCACCGCCCATGCGGCCACGATGCGCGGCGCCAGCCTGCGGGCGCTGTTCGCCGCCGACCCGCAGCGCTTCGCGAAGCTGTCCCTGCGCTTCGAGGACCTGCTGCTCGACTACAGCAAGCACCTGCTCGACGCCGAGACCTTGCGCCTGCTGCTCGAGCTCGCCCACGCCGCCGACGTCGAGAACTGGCGGGCGATGATGTTCGAGGGACAGAAGATCAATCACACCGAGCACCGCGCGGTGCTGCACGTCGCCTTGCGCAACCGCTCCGGCCGCCCGATCCTGGTCGACGGCAAGGACGTCATGCCCGAGGTGAACGACGTGCTGGCCCGCATCGGCCGGTTCGTGGCGGAGGTGCGCGGCGGCGCCTGGCGCGGCCACACTGGCCAGCGCATCACCGACGTGGTCAATATCGGCATCGGCGGCTCCGACCTCGGCCCGCTGATGGTCTGCACGGCCCTCGCCCCCTACGCCACCAAAGGCTTCCACGCGCACTTCGTCTCCAACGTCGACAGCGCGCATCTGGCGCTCACGCTGCAGGGCCTCGATCCCGAGCGCACGCTGTTCATCGTCGCGTCCAAGACCTTCACCACCCAGGAGACGATGACCAACGCCAGCTCGGCGCGCGACTGGCTCCTGGCGAAGCTCGGCGGCGATCCGGCGGCGGTCGCCCGGCACTTCGTGGCCGTCTCGACCAACGAGGCCGAGGTCAGCAAGTTCGGCATCGATCCGGCCAACATGTTCGGCTTCTGGGACTGGGTCGGCGGCCGCTACTCGCTCTGGTCGGCGATCGGCCTGCCGATCGCGTTGTACGTCGGCATGGAGCGCTTCCGCGAGCTGCTCGGAGGCGCCTTCGCCATGGACGAGCACTTCCGCACCGCTCCCTTGCCCGAGAACCTGCCGGTCGTGCTCGGCATGCTCGGCGTCTGGTACAACAACTTCCTCGGCGCGCAGAGCCAGGCCATCCTGCCCTACGACCAGAACCTCGCCCGCTTCGCCGCCTACTTTCAGCAGGGCGACATGGAGAGCAACGGCAAGGGCGTCGACCGGGCGGGCCATGTCGTAGACTACCAGACCGGCCCGATCATCTGGGGCGAGCCCGGCACCAACGGCCAGCACGCCTTCTACCAGCTCATCCATCAGGGCACCAAGCTGATCCCCTGCGACTTCCTGGTCGCCGCCCGCAACCTCACGCCGATCGGCGATCACCAGGAGAAGCTGCTCGCCAACTTCTTCGCCCAGACCGAGGCCCTTGCCTTCGGCAAGACCGCGGCGGAGGCGCGCGCCGAGCTGGAGAAGCAGGGGCTCTCGGGCGAGGCGCTGGAGCAGCTCATCCCCTACAAGGTGTTCACCGGCAACCGGCCCACGACCTCGATCCTCTACCAGGAGCTGACGCCTCACCGGCTGGGCAGCCTGATCGCGCTCTACGAGCACAAGATCTTCGTCCAGGGCGTCGTCTGGAACATCAACAGCTTCGACCAGTGGGGCGTGGAGCTGGGCAAGCAGCTCGCCAACAAGATCCTGCCCGAGCTCGCGGGCGGTGCTGCCGTCACCAGCCACGACAGCTCCACCAACGGCCTGATCGCGCACTACAAGGCTCTACGCGGCTGATGGCCGTGGCCGAGGCGGTCGCGGCGCTGCCGGCCCGGCCGGTCACGCTGCTGGCCGGGGCCGCCTTCGTCTCAGCCGCGACGGTCCGCGCGACCGACCCGCTGGTACCGGCGATCGCCGGCGAGTTCGTGACCACGCCGGGAACGGTCGGCCTCACCGTCACCGCCTTCACCCTGGCCTACGGCGTCTGCCAGCTGTTCTGGGGCCCAGTCGGCGACCGCTGGGGCAAGTACCGTGTCATCACGCTCGCCTGCCTGCTCTCGGCCGCGACCGCCGGGGCCGCGGCGCTGGCCCATTCGCTCACCGCGCTCGCAGCGCTCCGTCTGGTCGGCGGCGTCACCGCGGCGGCGATCGTCCCGCTCGCCATGGCCTTCATCGGCGACCATGTCCCCTACGCCCAGCGCCAGGCCACCCTCGCCCGGTTCATCGCCGGTCAGATCCTCGGCCTGATCGGCGGCCAGGTCATCGGCGGCATCGTCGGCGACCTCTGCGGCTGGCGCGCCGTGTTCCTGGTCCTGGCCGCCCTGTTTCTCATCGCCGGCCTGCTGCTCTGGCGCGAGCTGCGCGCCGGTGCCCTACCGCCGCCGGTCCTGGGTGCCCCGGCCCGGCCGGCCCAGCTCGCCATGACCTATCTGCGGCTGGTCCGCCGCCCCTGGCCGCGCACGGTGCTGCTCACGGTGTTCGCCGAGGGTTTCCTGTTCTTCGGCGCGCTGGCCTTTGTCGGCCTCGCCGTCCACGACGCCTACGGTCTCAGCGTCTCCATGGTCGGCATCGTCCTCGGCGCCTTCGGCCTCGGCGGCGTGCGCTACGCCTTCAACGCTCGCACGCTGGTGGCGCGGCTGGGCGAGCGTGGCCTCGCCCGCGGCGGCGGCTGTCTCCTCGCGCTGGGCTTCCTCGCTCTGCCCTTCGCCCCCACCCCCTGGCTCGCAGCACTCGCGATCGCGCTGCTCGGCCTCGGCTTCTACATGCTGCACAACACGCTGCAGACCAACGCCACCCAGATGGCGCCGGAGGCGCGCGGCCTCGCCGTCGCCACCTTCGCGAGCTGCTTCTTCACCGGCCAGGGCCTCGGCGCCTGGCTCGCCGGCTACCTCGTCGACGGCCCCGGCACCACGCTCCTGTTCACCGCCGTGGCCCCGCTGCTCCTGCTGCTCGCCCTGACCTTCGCCGACCGCCTGGCGCATCGGCCGTCGGCATGACTCCACACCCCCGGACCTGGCTCGAGGTTCGCCCGGAGGGCCTCTACTGCGGCCCCGGCGACTTCTATGTCGACGCGCTGCGGCCCGTTGCCACCGCCGTGGTCAGCCACGGCCACTCCGACCATGCCCGCGCCGGCCACGACCGCGTGCTGGCCACGGTCGAGACCCTGGCGATCATGGCCGCCCGGCTCGGCGAGGGCATGGCCCACCGGCCGCACGCCCTGGCCTACGGCGAGACCATCGAGCTCGGCGACACCACGGTCTGGCTCGCCCCCGCCGGCCATGTCCTCGGCTCGGCCCAGGTGGTGATCGAGCACCGGGGCTGCCGCGCGGTCTATTCCGGCGACTACAAGCGCCAGCCCGACCCGACCTGCGCGCCCTTCACCCCGGTCGCCTGCGACCTGTTCATCACCGAGGCCACCTTCGGCCTGCCGGTGTTCCGCCACCCGCCGCCCGCGGCCGAGATCGCGAGGCTCCTGCACTCGATCGCGACCTTCCCCGAGCGCTGCCACGTCATCGGCGCCTACGCGCTCGGCAAGGCCCAGCGCCTGATCGCCCTTCTGCGCCAGGCCGGCTGGGACCGCCCGATCTTCCTGCACGGTGCCCTGATGGCCCTGTGCGACCTCTACCGCTCCTTCGGCATCGACCTCGGCGAGCTCCGCCCCGCCACCGCCGGTGCGAAGGGCGAGGCGCGCCAGGAGCTGGTGGGCCAGATCGTCCTCGCCCCGCCCGGCGCGATCGCCGACCGCTGGGCCCGCCGCCTGCCCGACCCGGTCGTCTGCATGGCCTCGGGCTGGATGCGCGTGAAGCAGCGCGCCAGGCAGCGCGGCGTCGAGCTGCCCCTGGTCATCTCCGACCACGCCGACTGGGACGAGCTGCTCGCGACCATGCGGGAGACCGGCGCCCCGGAGGTGTGGATCACCCACGGCCGGGAGGAGGCCCTGGCGCACGCGGCGGCCGGATTGGGGATCAGGGCCAGGGCGCTGGCGCTGCTGGGGTATGAGGAGGAGGGGAGCTGAGCGGCTGGGAACCGGCGCGGCACGCGACGAGCGGCAGCGCCTGCCCATGGCGGTGATGACAGGCTCCATCTAGGTCACGGCGGGGGCGAAACCGCCGCGTCGGAACTCCCAACCGTTGCTGCCCGCTCGGCAGGCGGTTTGGCGCCATTGACATTTCGGAAGATCCGTCGCCGGCGGGCTGCTTGCTCGGCGAGCTTCCGGCCATCGGGTCCCTTGCCGAATGGCGCAGGCGAGCATAGGAGGTCCATTTCGGGCAAGGTTTGTCAACAGGACTGAAAGGGAGGCCGTCATGCCCGCGAACGACTACTATTCGGAGGCACGCCACGGGCCGCACGAGGTCTTCGAGCTCGGCGACTTCGCACTGGAGAGCGGCATCACGCTCCCTGACGCAAGACTTGCCTACAAGACCCACGGCACGCTCAACGCCGCCCGCGACAATGTCGTCCTCTTCCCGCACATGTGGTCGGGGACCCCGAAGGCGATGGAGATCTATATCGGCGAGGATCGGCCGCTCAACCCGAAGAAATACTTCATCATCCTGCCGGGCCAATTCGCCAACGGCTTCTCGTCGTCCCCCAGCAATACTCCGCCGCCGTTCGACCGCGGCGCGTTCCCGCACGTCACGATCGGCGACGACGTGCGCGCGCAGCACCGGCTCGTCACGGAACGCTTCGGGATCGAGCGGCTGGAGCTGGTCCTGGGTTGGTCGATGGGGGCGGAGCAGACCTATGAATGGGCGGTCCGCTTCCCCGACATGGTCAAGCGCGCGCTGCCGTTCGCCGGTACCGCCAAGACCACGCCGCACGACTACATCTTCGTGCGGTCGCACGAGGATGCGCTCAAATCCGACCCCGCCTGGCAGGGCGGCTTCTACCAGCATCAGAGCGACGTGCATGTCGGCCTGCGGCGCCACGCGCAGATCTGGTCGGTGATGGGGCTGTGCCAGGACTTTTACAACAAGGAGGCTTGGCGCGAGGTCGGGTTCACCTCTCTCGAGGATTTCCTGCATCGATTCTGGGAAGCCTACTTCCTGCCGATGGATCCGAACAATCTGATCTGGATGGGGTGGAAGTGGCGGCACGGCGACGTCAGCCTGCACACCGGCGGTGATCTCGCGGCGGCGCTCGCCCGGATCAAGGCGAAGACCTACGTCGTGCCGTTCTCCCGTGACATGTTTTTCCCGCCTGCGGATTGCGAGGCCGAACAGAAGCTCATCCCGAACAGCAAGTTCCGGGTCGTCGACAGCCTGTGGGCGCATTTTGCGATGTTCTGCATGACCGCGTCGGATCGGGAACAGATCGATGCCTGCATCCGCGACCTTCTGAACGAAGCGGTCGACTGACTGCGACGCTCGTGATCCTGAAGCACCGGCCAGCCGCAGCTGGGCCGGTGCCAAGGAGGCGCGGCGTCAGGAGCTGATAGGCCAGATCGTCCTGGCCCCGCCGGGCCCGGCGCCTGCCCGACCCTATGGTCTGCATGGTCTCGGGCTGGATGCGCGCCCAAGCAGCGCGGCGTCGAGCTGCCTTTGGTCATCTCCGACCACGCCGACCGGGACGAGCTGCTGGCGACGATGCAGGAGACCGGCGCCCCGGAGTTGTGGATCACCCACGGCCGGGAGGAGGGGCTGGCGCTGGTGGGGTACGAGGAAGAGGAAGGGAGCTGAACGGAAGCGGGCCATTGATCGCGTGCGAGCGATATCTAGATCTGATATCAAGGCCGGCATGCACGGTCGCCACCGCCGCATCTTGGTGCGCATCTTCGCCGAGCCCGTGCCCGTCGATCTACGGTGGAACGAGATCGAGGCGCTGCTGCGAGCAGCAGGCGCCGAGATCAGCGAAGGCGCGGGTAGCCGCGTGCGCGTGGCGCTGGGAGGTGTTCGAGCGGTGTTTCACCGACCGCATCCGAACCCTGAGTTGAAACGCGGTGCGGTGCGGGCCGTGCGCGAGTTTCTGGCGGCCGCCGGCGTGCGGCCGGGACCGGAGTGACGAGGATGCTTGAATACCGGGGCTATGTCGGCGTGGTCGAGGCGGACGACGGCGCGTTCGTCGGCCGCGTTGCCGGTTTGCGCGACGTGGTGACCTTCGAAGGAGCCACCTACGCGGAGGTCGAGGGGGCATTCCGCGCCAGCGTCGACGACTATCTCGCCTTCTGCGCCGAGCGCGGCGAGCCGCCCGACCGCCCCTACAGCGGCAAGATCCCCTTGCGGGTGGACCCGGAGCTGCACCGCCGCGCCGCCGCACAGGCCCAAGCCGCGGGTGTCAGCCTCAACCAGTGGATCGCGGGGCGGCTGGAGCAGCTGCTGACGACGCCACGCCGGTCGGCCTGAGCAAGCCGCCGCCTGCTCGCCCCGGTAGCCCAACCTCACCCGGAGCAATTCCATGGACAGAACCGCCCTGGTGGTCGGCGCCACCGGCATCATCGGCAGCCATGCCGCGCGCGAGCTGATCGCCGAGGGTTGGACGGTCCACGGGCTGGCCCGGCGGCCGCGCCGCGACGTGGCGGGCCTGCGCCCGGTCGCGGCCGACCTGCTCGATCCGGCCAGCTTGGCGGCGGCGTTGGCGGAGGTGGCACCGTCCCACGTCTTCCTCACCTCGTGGATGCGCAACGCGACCGAGGCCGAGAACATCCGGGTCAATGGCGGCATGGTGTGCAATGTCCTGCAGGCGCTGGCGCCGCAGCGCAGCGTGCGCCACGTGGTGCTGGTGACCGGGCTGAAGCACTATCTCGGCCCGTTCGACCGCTACGCCCAGGAGGGCGCGCTGCCCGAGACGCCGCTGCGCGAGGAGCAGAAGCGGCTGGACGTCGAGAATTTCTACTATGCCCAGGAGGACGAGGTCTATGCCGCGGCCGCCCGCGACGGCTTCACCTGGAGCGTGCATCGCCCGCACACGGTGATCGGCGAGGCCGTGGGCAACCTGATGAACCTGGGCACCACGCTCGCCGTCCACGCCTCGATCTGCAAGGCGACCGGCCGCCCGTTCCGCTGGCCGGGCTCGCGGGCGCAGTGGCAGGGCATCTCCGACATGACCGACGCGCGGGTGCTGGCCCGGCATCTGGTGTGGGCGGCGACCACCGAGGCGGCACGCAACGAGGCCTTCAACATCGTCAACGGCGACATCTTCCGCTGGAGCTGGCTGTGGCCGCGGCTGGCCGGCTGGTTCGGCGTCGAGCCCGTGGGCTTCGACGGCACGGTGCATCCGCTCGAGGCGCAGATGGCGGAGGACGGCCCGATCTGGCGCGAGATCGCCCGGCGCCACGGCCTGGCCGAGCCCGAGCTCGGCCGGCTGGCCTCGGCCTGGCACACCGACCTCGATCTCGGCCGGCCGATCGAGGTGATGACCGACATGTCGAAGAGCCGGAAGCTGGGCTTCACGGTCTACCAGCGCACCGACGAGTCCTTCTTCGACCTGTTCACGCAGCTGCGCGCGGGCCGGCTGATTCCGTGAGGAAGGCGGCGCAGCTCGCTTTAATGCACGAATCCGCCCGAAACGATCTGCCGAAAGCGCAGGCTCGATAAAACCCGTCTCGCGACGTGATAGGATTAATTTCCGATCCATGCTACTTTCCGGCCACCATCAGCCGGATGATCCGCCATGCCCAGGGCCCAACCCTCACGCCCACCTGGATCGAGGCGTCAGGTCGAACGGCACCCGATCGCGCGCTTCGGTCATGCCCAAGGGCTGGACCCGCGCCTCGCGCACTGCCGTCGGTCACGGCGGGGCGCTACGAGCCCTTTCGCGCCCGGCGGTGAGGATGCCGGCCGCCGCCACAGCGGCCAGCTTCGACGTACGCCGCTTCGATGCCACCCCGGGCGAGCGGGCCCAGATCGGCCGGGAGATCCGCAGCTGCCTGAAGGAGCTGCGCGAGCCGCGCAAAGAGGCACGAACGGAGTGCACGGACGAACCCGAGGAAGGCGAGCCGCAGGCGCGAAGTTTCACAAACGATTTATGGCGCGGCACAGGCGAACCCGAGCCCGCTCGGCGGAACGAACCCGAGAGCCCGCCGGCGCCCGCCAACAACAACGTGGCGGAGGCGGCTGCGCGCGCGAAGCCACCGACCGTCGCCACGTCGAAAAACGAACCCGGCGAGCCTGCCGAACGCCCCGAGGCGAGCCCGGTCACGGGCTCGATCGCCGCCAATGCCGGGCGCTCGCGGCGATGGGGCACGGGCCAGGGAGCGAGCGGCTCGGTGACCCTTGGTTTCCCAGCCGCGGCCGAACGACGGCGCCGCCTAGAACTGCAGCCGCGCCGCGAGGCCGGCATGATCGCTCGGCCAGAGGCGGTAGGGCAGGGTGTCGGTCCGATCGGCCGGGTTCTCGCCCAGGCGCTCGATGGCGCGCACGAACAAGGGCGAGCTGCGCGAGAGGATCAGGTCGATGCGCCCGGAGAGCAGGGAGCGCTGGTTGCGCAGGTCGGCGGCCTGGCAGCAGCTGAAGCCCGGTGCCGCACCGCGCGCGCTGGTCCAGGCGTCCAGATAGCCCGCTGCCGCGAGCTGCCGGTAGGGCGGGACGATCCCGGGTGCCGGCGAGGTGTCGCTCGGGGCCGAGTTGAAGTCGCCGGCGAGCACGAGCCGGCTGCCGTCCGCCGGCAGGCCTCCGAGCCGCGCGATCAACTCGGCCGCCTGGGCGGACTGGAACAGCATCGAGAGGGGATTGGACAGCAGCGGAGCCTGGATCTCCAGATGCGTGGTGACGAAGCGGTGGCGCGCGCCGGCCACCCTCGCCTCGACGCCGACGAAGCCGCGCTTGAATGCGATCGAGGCGCCGAGCGGCAGCGGCAGCTCGAGGATGGTGTGATAGGTGCAGCCGTCGGCGGACACCTGGCAGCCGGGGAAGGTCAGGGGTGCAGTGGCGATTCCCTCGCGGGCGAGGATCACGTCCCGGTCGCCGGCCAGCAGGAGCCCGGCCTTGCCGTCGATGACGAATGGCAGGCCGCGGACGGTGCCGAGCGGCGTGCTCAGCGCCACCTCTTCGGTGTCGAAGTTGCGCACCTCGGCGGCCAGCCGGTAGCGCGGGCGCTTCTGGTTCAGGGCCGCCAGGGTCAGGGCGAGCTGATCGACGAAGGCGCTCCGAATGGACGGGTCGGCGCAGGCGCCCGGCGCCGGCGGCAGGTCTCTGCAGCGGTATCGCCAGACCTCCTGCAGGCCGACCAGAGCGGGCTGGGCCCGGTCGGTCAGGGCGGCCTGCCGCCGGGCGCGCGCCGGGAAGCGATTGCTCGCCACCTGCCGCAGCACGCCCACCAGCGCCGCGTTGAACTCGGCGGGGGTCGTGGCGGCCACGAGCGGTGCAAGATCGCCGCCGAGATATTGGTTGTAGGTGGCCACCGCGACGGCCCGGACCGGCTCGGCGATCGCCGCCGAGCCGGTGGCCAGCGCCAGAGCCATGACGGTCGTGTTCAGGATGGATCGGGCGATGCTCCGCATTCCGGTTCTCCGCCATGCCGCTCGGCCGCACTGCGCGGGCGGCAGAGCAGGGGCGGCGAGCTTACCCGATTGTCGCGGACCGGAACTGTGGGATTTGTCGCAGGTTCACCGCGGGCCGATCGGCGGCTAGCACGAGCGTCGCCGCCGCATGGCGCGTCCGGACAGCGCGGCGTCGGGTCGGCCCCATGGCCATGGGCCGCGATCTGCCCTAGGCAGGCCCGCCCGGCCGGCAGGTGGCCGCATTGAAGACGAGGAACGCCATGCCAGCGAGCGACATCACCGTGGAGGCGGGCAGCCCGACGCCCCTGGGCGCCACCTGGACCGGCGGGGGGACCAACTTCGCCCTGTTCTCCGCCCATGCCGAAAGGGTCGAGCTGTGCCTGTTCGACGCGGACGGGCGCGAGGCCACGAGGGTCGTCCTGCCCGAGTACACCAATGAGGTCTGGCACGGCCTTCTGCCGAGCGTCGGCCCGGGAACCCTCTACGGCTATCGGGTCCACGGGCCATACGATCCTGAGAACGGTCACCGCTTCAACCCCAACAAGCTCCTGCTCGACCCCTATGCCCGCAAGCTCGTCGGCGACATCGAGTGGGGGCCGGCCTGCTACGGCTACCGCCAGGATGCCGAGGAGCGCGACCTGTCGTTCAGCGAGGAGGACAGCGCCCCGTTCATGCCGAAATGCGAGGTGGTGGAGGTCGAGTTCGACTGGGGGGAGGTTGCGCCGCCGGCGATCCCCTGGGAGCGGACCATCGTCTACGAGACCCATGTCCGCGGCTATACCATGCTCCATCCCGCCGTGCCGGAGGAGCTGCGCGGCACCTTCGCCGGCCTCTCGCAGGACAAGATCGTCGACTACATCAAGAGCCTCGGCGTCACCTCGGTCGAGCTCCTGCCGATCCACTACTACCCCGACGACGAGTTCCTGCTGGCCAAGGGGCTGCACAATTACTGGGGCTACAACTCGATCGGGTTCTTCGCGCCCGAGAGCCGCTACGTCGCCCGCGGCGGCGGCCTGCGCGAGTTCAAGACCATGGTGCGCCGGTTCCACGAGGCGGGGCTGGAGGTGATCCTGGACGTGGTCTACAACCACACCGCCGAGGGCAACGAGCTGGGGCCGACGCTCAGCTTCAAGGGCATCGACAACGCCTCATACTACCGGTTGCTGCCGGACCAGCAGCGCTACTACATCAACGACACCGGCACCGGAAACACCGTCAACACCAGCCATCCGCGCGTCATGCAGATGGTGATCGACTCGCTGCGCTACTGGGTCGAGGAGATGCATGTCGACGGCTTCCGCTTCGACCTCGGCACCATCCTGGGCCGTGAGCCGGACGGCTTCGATACCTATGGTGGGTTCTTCGATGCGGTCGGCCAGGATCCTCTGTTGGCCAAGGTCAAGCTGATCGGCGAGCCCTGGGACATCGGCCCGGGCGGGTACCAGGTCGGCAGCTTCCCGCCCGGCTGGGCCGAGTGGAACGACCAGTACCGCGACACGCTGCGCGACTACTGGCGCGGCGAGCCCGGCCAGTTGCCCGGCTTGGCGGCCCGGCTGACCGGCTCGGCCGACATCTACGACAAACGGGGCCGGCGCCCCTGGTCGTCGGTGAACTTCGTCACCGCGCATGACGGGTTCACTCTGAACGATCTGGTCTCCTACAACGAGAAGCACAACGACGCGAACGGCGAGGACAATCGCGACGGCCACGACCACAATCGCAGCTGGAACTGCGGCGCCGAAGGCCCCACCGAGGATCCGGCGGTCCAGGAGCTGCGCGAGCGGCAGAAGCGCAATTTCCTGGCCAGTGTCCTGTGCTCGCACGGCACGCCGATGATTCTGGCCGGCGACGAGTTCGGCCGCACTCAGGACGGCAACAACAACGGCTACTGCCAGGACAGCGAGATCAGTTGGGTCCACTGGGAGCACAAGCCCGAGGACCGGGCGCTGATCGAGTTCGTGCAGCGGGTGATCGGGGTGCGCAATGCGCAGCCGCTGCTGCGTCGGGCAAGCTGGCGCGACGGCACCATCGTGACCTGGCTCAACCCGGCCGGCGGGGAGCAGACCGACGAGCAGTGGCAGGACGGCAATGCGCGCTGCCTGGGACTGCGGCTCGACCAAGGCGATACCGAGACCGGAGAACCATGGACCGAGGGCGCGATCTCGATCCTGGTCCTGCTCAACGCCCATCATGAGCCGGTCCCGTTCGAAGTCCCGGCCTCGACGGAGAACCAAGGCTGGGAGGTGCTGGTCGACACGGCCAGGCCGGACCCCGCGGCGCGCTTCCTGCCACCGGAGACCCTGCCGGTGGAGGCGCGCTCGATGTTGGTCCTGGCGGCCAGCGAACGCCCGGAGGCCAGGGCGCGTCCGCGGCGGCGCGAGGGGTGAGTCGAACGCAAAAAGCCCCGGGCGTCACCGTCCGGGGCTTGCGAGGCGGCGGACCGTCAGCCGGTCCGCCCGTGCGAGCCTATGCTCAGGCGGCGATCGCCTTCAGCTCGTCGACATTGGCCTTCACGCGCTGGCTGACCAGCTCGACCACCCGCTGCTGGGCGGCGACGCCGAGATCCACGCCCTGCTTGGCGACGGCCACGGCCTTCTGGGTCGCGGCCTGGACGTCGGCGAGCACGGCCTCGGGCTTCGCGGGCGTCTTGGCGCTGGCGACGCCCTTCAGGGTCTCGACGACCTCGTTGGCGTAGCCGTGCTGGAGGCGGACGATCGCCTGGACGGCCTCGAGGACGACGCTCTGGGTCTCCTGCGCGACGGCCAGGTTCGCCTTCTGCAGGCTGAACAGGGCGTCGAGGTCGATCTTGGGCAGCTTCAGCTCGGGAAGCTTGAACTCGGGGAAGGTGGCCTTGGCCATGTCACGTCTCCTGTCGGGTCATGCTGCACTGCACAATGAGCTAGGTAGGGGCCGACCAGCCCCCGTACAAGGGTCCTCATTGTGCAGTGCAGCAAAAGACCTGCGGTGGGACGTCGCAGCGCGAAACCAGACCGGCCACGCCTCAGCAGGCGGCGAGGAAGGCCGCCTCTAGCTCGAGGAACGGACCCTCCCAGGTCCACTTCGCCTCGACATAGGTCCGGCCGGCGGCACCCAGGTCGCGGCGGCGCCGCGGGTCGGTCAGGAGCGCCAGCAGATGGTCGGCGAAGGCGCGCGGCTCGCGCGCGAGCAGAAGCGCCTCGCCCTCGGGGGCGCGGATACCCTCGTTCGCCTCGGGGGTCGCGACCACCGCCTTGGCCATGGCCAAGGCTTCGAGCAGCTTGTTCTGCAGGCCGGCGGCGGCACGGATCGGCACCACGCAGACCGAGGCGCGCGCGAGCCAGTCGGCCGGCTCCTCGACCGTGCCGGTGACGGTGACGCCGTCCTTGCCGTCCAGCGCCTGCACCGCGGCGGCCGGATCACGGCCGACCAGGAAGAAGCGGGCGCCGGGCCGCACCGCGCGCACCAGCGGCCAGACCTCCTTGGTGAACCACAAGGCGGCCTCGACGTTGGGCGCGTAGCGCATGACACCCGACATCACGACCATGTCCTCTTCCTCGGCCTCCGGCCGCGGCCGGAAGCGCTCGACATCGACGCCGTGCGGACCCCAGACGACATTGTCGATCTCGGGCAGGCCGCGCTCCCGGCAGGACTTGGCGATCGCCGCCCGGTCCTGCTCGCCGATCAGCACCGTGCGGCTCACGTCCTGCCACAGCCGCGCCTCGTACTCGGCCATCCGCCTGGTCTCGAACCGATAGAACAGCCGGTCCCAGAGCGTGGCGGCGGTGCGCGCAAGCCGCTCGGTGTTGAGCGTCTGCGAGAGCTGCAGCGCCATGAAGGTGGCGAGGTCGGGCCTGGCGCGTCGCGCCTCGCGCAGCACCTCGGCCGAGCGGATGTAGTAGGCGTAGGCCATGTCGTAGCGGTGCTGCGTCACCAACTCGCGGACCCGGGCGAGTTGGGCCGGGCTGAGCAAGAGGCCGATCTGCAGCGGCCAGCCGGACAGCCAGCCACGTGCGGCACGCGGCATCGACCGCTTCAGCGAATGCGGGATCAGCTCGACCGAGCGGCAGCGGCTCTCGAGCCAGGCCATGTGCTCGGGCCGCAGCCGCTCGCCGGGCTCGATCAGGCTGACGAAGTCGACCACGTGGCCGCGCGCATGCAGGAACTCGAGCAGGTGCGAGACGGTGAGCTCGTCGCCGCGGGTCATCGGCAGCGGCGGTCGGCTGTAGAGGAACAGGATCTCGAGCCGGCGTGGCGCCGGGCCGGGCCGCATCGGGCGCGGCACGCGGTGGTAACCCTCTTGCGGAAACGCGGCGGCCAGGGGTGCGGCCAGCGACGCGGCGCTCAAGCCACGTCCTGCAGGCGCGGCACGTCGAGCACCGGCACGCCGGCGGGCAGGCGTTCGCGAATGCCGGGAATGGGCTTGCCGAGCACGATCAGCTTGGACCTGGCCGCGACCGCCTCGACGTCCTGCGTCATCCGGTCCATGAGCGGCGCCTGCTCGGCCGCGACGGCGAAGTTGACGCCCAGGAGGCGGGCAGGATCGACGTCGGGGTCGTAGACCGAGAGATCGTAGCCGCCCTCGACCAGGATCTCGGCAAGGTCGAGCAGCGGGCTGTTGCGGAGATCGTCGGTGCCCGCCTTGAAGGACAGGCCGAGCTGAAGGATCGGGCCGGGCGGCGGCAGCTTGGCCCGGATCGCCTGGGCGAGCCAGGCGAGGTGCAAGCCGTTGCTGTCGCGGGCGCCGGCGAGCACCGGCACGGAAAGGCCCGAATCGCGGGCGAGCGCCAGCATCCCCGACAGGTCCTTGGGCAGGCAGGAGCCGCCATATGGGCCGCCCGGCCGAAGATAGTAGGGCGAGACGTTGAGCTTGGTGTCGGACAGGAAGATCTCGGCCACCGCCTGGGGATCGATGCCGCGCGCGGTGGCGATCCGACCGATCTCGTTGGCGAACGCGACCTTGACCGCGTGCCAGCTGTTGTCGACGAACTTGCCCATCTCGGCGACCATGAGCGGCACCTCGAAGAGGGGCGCGTCGATGGCGTCGTAGATCCCGAGAAGACGTCCGGTAACGCCCTTCGCGCGCTCGCCGATGACGATCTTGGGCGGATTGAAATAGTCCTTGACCGCCGTCGACTCGCGCAGGAATTCCGGATTGAATGCCGCCTCGTAGAGTGGGCCGGGCCCTTCCCCGGCGGCGCGCTCGAGCGTGGGCAGGACGAGCCGCTGCATCGTTCCCGGCGGCATCGTGCTGCGGAACACCATCAGCAATGACCGCTCGGCCCGACGCGCACGCACGGCCTGCCCAAGCTGACGGGTGCTCTCGAGCAGGTGGCTGAGGTCGAGCTTGCCGTCGGCGCGGGAGGGGGTGCCCACGCAGATGATGACCATGTCGAGTCGGTCGAGCGCGCCATCCAGCGAGGCGGCACTACGGACGCGGCCCTCGGCAACGCCCTGCGTCAGCAGCTCCTCGACCAGAGGCTCCACAACTGGCGATCGGCCGGCACCGATGGCCGCCACCTTCTCCGCATTGATGTCGACGCCGAGAACATGATGCCCGTCCTTGGCGAGACACGCGGCGGTGGTGGTGCCGACATAGCCAAGGCCGAGGATGGCGATCTGCACGTCAGAAACTCCACGCGGAACAAGGCGGGACCGGAGACGGTCTTCGCTGCACTGCACAAGACCGTGGCTAGCAGCTTCGCTGACCTGGGCAAGCGGCCGCACGCAACTCAGGGACCGGTCGCCGGCCGGTGTTACCCTGATACCGCACAGAATAGCGGAGGAAGCTTACCCGAAGGTTGCGGTCAGAAGCAGCGATACTCCGCCTCCACCTGCGCCCGACGCATGCGGTCGACCATCTCCTTGGCCCAAGGGGAGGTGCGGAACATCGCCATGCGGCCTTCACCGCTCGGCACCTGCTGCATTCGCAGCACGGTTTCCGCCTGGACGTATTCGTCGTAGGTGACGTGGTCGGCGATGTAGTCGATCGAGCATGAGCAGCGGCGCAAGGCTTCGGGTGTCTCGCCGTTGCTCGCCATGCAGGCCAGGACGTACTCCGCCAGGGCTTCGGTCGGATAGCTCGCGGGCGCCGCGACGGCGGGCCCCGAGAAGAACAGTCCGACGGCCAGGATCGAGAGCCACCTCATGGCACCGTCTCCTGAAAGGTGACGCTTTCGGCCAGGACGAGATGACCGTCCTGAACATCGGGCGTGCGCGTCGTCAGGCTGTAAACGCCGCCCGGCACGCCCTCGGCGACGACGAACTCGTAAGCCTTGTCCTTGAACTGCGGAAACCGGGCGATCTGCGGGTCCTTTGCGAAAGGCCGCATGACCAAACGCCGTCCTGGCAGTTTGCGGTCACCCAGCGTTACTTCCACCGCCTCCGACTCCGCCTCACCCGTGAAGGCGCGCCGGATCTGTTGCTGGAAATACATCGCGGCACCGCCGGTCAAATTGGCCATCTCATTCACATCTCGCTGCAGGAAAACCAGAACCAGCGGGTTCTGCTCCTTCGATGCGATCGGGCCGAACTCCCGGTGATTGGCACCTTCGAACATGTCGACATAGACCGATTTAGCGCCATCGGCCCCCACCTCACGCACATCGAGGTCGATACGGCTCGCGACTGGCGAGTCGACGCCCTGCCCAGTCATCTCGTAGCGATAGCGCAGCTTGGTCGGCTCGGTAACGTCGGCGAACAGACCCGCCCCAAACACTCCGTCGGCGACGGTTTCAGCCGAAGCGGCTGCGCCCGCCAGGAAGGCGAGAACCGCGACGGTCGGCAAAAGAATGCGGATCATGGCAGCTGGTCCTGGATGATACGCGCCAGCGCAAAGGCGCGCTGCTCGAGCTGCACGGGCTGCTCGCATACCAGCGAGAGTGACTTCTGCCGATCGGCATAGATCCGCAGATCCCAATCCCTGGTGGCCTGGACGTCGGTAATCGCAGCATTGTCCGCAGACGAAGCCGACTGGAGCTTCTCCAGCTCCCGGGTTTCGACCACGATCCGGTCCGCGAGCTTCTTCTGTCCGGCAGCGTAGTGATGGATGCCTCGGAGCACGCGGCTACGCTCGTCGTTGAGCCAGTCGAAGCTGAGCGCGAACAGCTGGGTCAAGGCCTTCCCCCGCTCGGCCTCGGGCTGCTGCTCGGCGAAGCTCTTGACGTCTGCCGTGACCGCCTCGGGCGACAGCTGGGGGTCGATCAGACGACGGGCCGCCACCTGCAGCTCGGGCCGAGGCTGATCCATCGGCTCCAGTGCCGGGCCGGACCATACAAGTCCCGGCTCCAGCGTCGGGACCAGGCGCTGCACGCAGGGCCAGTCCGCATCCTGCGCGAAGCTCGTCGGAGTGCCGGCACAAAAGGCCAATCCTGCGCCGACGCAGAGTGCCCGGACGGCCGGGCCGATTATTGTCATGCCTCCACTCGCCCTTGTTCCGCCACGAGAGACGGTCTGCGCTCCAGGCCGAGGCCATCAGCTTGTGAGACCTGCAACCGACGCCAGCCAGTTAGGCGTTCCAGCAGCGAGGTCAATGGCCATGCTCGGCAAACGTCCGTTGCGGAGGATGTTGCCGGCTATTCGGGGGTCGTGAAGCTGCCCTCCGCGACCAGACGCGAGAACGGGCCGCTGCCGCGTGCGAGCTCGTCGAAGCGACCTTGCTCGGCGATCCGGCCCTGATCGAGGACGACGATCAGGTCGGCATCCACGATGGTCGACAGGCGATGGGCGATGACGAAGGTCGTCCGACCCTGGCGCGCGGCGTCGAGAGCCTTCTTGATCCGCGCCTCGGTCTCGGTGTCCAGAGCACTGGTGGCCTCGTCGAGCAGCAGGATCGGCGCATCCTTGAGCAGGGCGCGCGCGATGGCGAGCCGCTGGCGCTCGCCGCCCGAGAGCTTCTGCCCACGCTCGCCGATCACGAAATCCCAGCCGCCGGGCTTCCGCCGGATGAAGTCGAGCGCTTCGGCCCGACGCGCCGCCTCCTCGAGCTGGGCATGGGTGGCGTCTGGCCGGCCGATCAGCAGGTTCTCGCGGATCGAGCGGTTGAACAGGCCGGACTCCTGGAACACGACCGCCATGGTATGGCGCAAGGAGGTCAGGGTCACCGTGCAAATGTCGTGGCCGTCGATCAGGATCTGGCCGGACTGCGGATCGCGCAGTCGCTGCAGCAGCGCCAGGGAGGTGGTCTTGCCCGAGCCGGTCGGGCCGACCAGCGCCACAGTCCTGCCTGGCTCGGCGGTGAAGGCGAGATCGAACACGCCCTGGTTGGAATCGGGAAAGCGGAAGGTTACGCCTTTGAACTCCACCCGGCCCGCCACCTGTGTCAGGGCCACAGCGCCGGGAGCATCCCGCACCTCGGGGTCGGTGGCGAGCAAGTCGAAGAACGCGTCGACCGTCGGCGCCTGGACGAAGAAGCGGCCGACGAAGCCCGCGAGCTGGTCGAGCCGGCCGATCAGGAGACCGGCGAAGCCGCTGAAGCTGACGATCTCGCCCACGGTGATCTCGCCGCGCTGGGCGAGGACAGCGCCGACGGCGAAGATAACGACCATGACGATCGTGGCCGAGGCGCGGGTCAAGATCGTGAGCAGCGCCCACCAGGCGAGCACCGGGTACTGAGCCGCCAGGAGCTGGCGCATCAGGCCCTGGAGCTGCGAGGCCTCGGCGGTGAGCCGGGCGTAGCTCTGCACCACGGTCACGTTGCCGATCACGTCGCCGACGCGGCCGAACACGTCCTGATGATGGCGCTCCACCTCTTTCTGCCCGGCCTGGGTGCGGCGCACGACCAGCAGGTTCACGGCGATGTAGATCACCGCGAGCAGCCCCAGCAGGCCGGCCAGGGGCAGGCTCATGGCCATGGCGGTGGGCACCAGAAAGACGATGCCGACCACCGCCGCCAGATGCTCGCGGAAGAAGCTGAGCCAGACCATGAACAGGGCGTCGGTGCCCGAGAGCAGGGTGCGCACCACGCGACCGGTGCCGGTGCCGGCGTGATAGGAGATCGGCAGGGTGATCGCCCGCTCGAAGGCCGTGGCCATGGCGGCGGTGCGGCGGCGATGCGCGAGCCGGTCGGCGAAGAGGGCGACGGTGACCCCAGCGGCGATGCCGCCGATGCCGAGCACGGCCCAGAGGCCAATCAAGCTGAACACCGGTCCGCCACGGGTGAGCGCATCGACCACGCGGCCGAACAGGACCGGCTCGGCGAGTTGCACGAGGCCGAGCGCGACGTTGGCGACCACCAGCAGGGCGACCGTACGACCCTCGTCGCGTAGCAGCCCCAGGACGCGGCCATAGGTCCGCAGGAGGGCGAAGACCGATGCCGAACGTTCAGCCACGACGCGCTTCGGCGAGCAGCAGCGCCACGGCGACGGCGGGCGCGCAGGTCGACACCCATTCCGACACGGTCGAGTCGCAATCGAGCAGAGTGGCGAAGTCACGGTAGGGCCGCCCAGCCGTCAGCCGCTCGACGAGGAAGCGGCCGCAGCCGGCACCGACCAGCGGCGCTTCCTCGCCGACGAGACCACGCGAGAGCTGCAGCGCCAGCGCATCCTCGATGCGGCGCAGGAGCATTCCCGCGAGCCAGCCCGCCAGCCGGCGCCAGTCGTCCGGTGATCCGTCGGCCAGATCGGCGCCCAGCATCCGGGCCAGCCGGCGCGCGCTGGCCTTGGCCGTCTTTTCGCCATTGTCCGCAGCCGGATGCTGATCGACCGGTTCGGGAAGCGTGCCGAGCACGCGGAACAGATCGGCCGAAGTCGCGAAGAGCTCGTTCATCAATGGCACGCGCCGGCCGCCGAACGGCGCCTCGGCCGTGAGCGCCATGACCGGCGTGCGGGTCAGGCCGACATAGACCAGCTCTCCTGCTGCGAGGCGGTCGCGATCGGTCGTGGCCTGAGCCGCTGGACGCCCGCCCGTCAGCAGGACGATGTCGGTGGTGGTGCTGCCGAGATCGACCAGCGCCCCCTCGCCCACCCGCTTGGCCACCACTGCGGCGGTCGCCAGCCAGTTGGCCGATGCGACCTCCTCGGGAACCACGTTCTCCGGCGCGACGAACCCTCTGTCGCCCGACCAGACGGCCAGCTTGCGTTCCGGCCAGGCCAAGACCAGCGCCGAGAGCAGCGCCTCGACGCCGCCGCGCCGATCGGCGAACAGATCGACCAGCTCCCCGGTCATGGTTACGCCGACCGGCCCGTCCGGCGTCAGGGCGCCCTCGACCTCTATCAGCGCGGCCTCGAGTCGGTCCAGGCCGCGCCAGAGCTGGCACGGCACCTGCATTGCCCGCACGATCCGGCCGTCCGGTGTCACCTGCGCCGCCTTCAGGTGGGCGCCGCCGACATCGAGCCCGGTGATCAGCTCCGGCATCGCACCGTGTCGTCGCGACGTGCTAGCAGGAGCGCTGCGTACTGGGAGCCGTGCATGGCGGTGTTCGAGCTCATTCCGGTGGTCGATCTCATGGGTGGCGTGGTGGTCCATGCGCGAGCCGGGGATCGCGACCGCTATCGCCCACTCGCGCAGTCGCTGGTGGCAGCGAGCGCGGAGCCCGTAGCGGTCGTCGAGGGACTGCTCGGCCTCCATCCGTTCCCCGCGCTCTACATCGCCGATCTGGACGCGATCCGGAAGCAGGGTGACAACACGTCGACGATCCTGGCGCTGCGTCACCGGTTTCCCGAGTTGCGCATGTGGGTCGACGCCGGCTTCTCGA
>JBFWWD010000020.1:0-39155 GCA_050246385.1 Geminicoccaceae bacterium | reverse complement strand
CCCCGGCTCGATTGCGGCCAATGGCCGACAAACGGCGCCACGGTCAAGATGGCGGTTGCGCTGCCATGTCATAGGTGGCGGGGCGTGACCGGCCCTGCCTCGGTCGCTACGGTGCGCGCCGCCGGATAGGGCCGAACCGAGGAGCGCAGCGATGAGCGAGTACGATCTGGTGGTGATCGGCGGTGGGCCGGGCGGCTATGTGGCCGCGATCAAGGCGGCACAGCTCGGGCTCAAGGTCGCCTGCGTCGAGAAGCGCGGTGCCCTGGGCGGCACCTGCCTGAACATCGGCTGCATCCCGTCCAAGGCGCTGCTGCACTCCTCGCACCTGTACGAGGAGGCCAAGCGCGGCATGGCCAAGCACGGCGTCAAGGTCAGCGGCGTCGAGCTCGATCTCGACACCATGATGAACAACAAAGATCAGGTCGTGCGAGGCTTGACCCAGGGGATCGAGTTCCTCTTCAAGAAGAACAAGATCGACTATGTGCAGGGTACCGCCCGGATCGAGAGCGCCGGCAAAGTGGCGGTCGAGGCCAAGGACGGCACCAAGGAGCTGGCGGCCAAGAACATACTGATCGCCACCGGCTCGGACGTCATGCCGCTGCCCGGCGTCACCATCGACGAGGAGCGCATCGTCTCCTCGACCGGCGCGCTCGACCTCGAGGAGGTGCCCGGCCACCTGCTGGTCGTCGGCGCCGGCTATATCGGACTGGAGATGGGGACGGTCTGGCGCCGGCTGGGTGCGAAGGTGACCGTGGTCGAGTTCCTCGACCGCATCACGCCCGGCATGGACGGCGAGATCGCCAAGGAGTTCCAGAAGATCCTGACCAAGCAGGGCATCGCCTTCAGGCTCGGGACCAAAGTGACCGGCGTCGACAGTGCCGGAGCGCAGGTCAAGGTCACGGTCGAGCCGGCCAAGGGCGGCGCCGCCGAGACGATCGAGTGCGACACGGTGCTGGTCTCGATCGGCCGCCAGCCCTACACGGCCGGGCTCGGGCTCGAAGCGGCCGGCGTCAAGCTGGACGGTCGCGGCCGGGTCGAGACCGACGGCCATTTCCGCACCAACGTGCCGGGCATCTGGGCGATCGGCGACGTGATCGCCGGGCCGATGCTGGCCCACAAGGCGGAAGAGGAGGGCTCGTGCGTGGCCGAGATGCTGGCCGGGCAGAAGCCGCATATCGACTACGACCTGATCCCGGGCGTGGTCTACACCGAGCCCGAGGTGGCCTCGATCGGCAAGACCGAGGAGCAGCTCAAGGAAGCGGGCATCGCCTACAAGGTCGGCAAGTTCCCGTTCATGGCCAACAGCCGCGCCCGCTCGGTCGGGCACACGGAGGGTTTCGTCAAGATTCTGGCCGACGCCGCGAGCGACAAGGTGCTGGGGGCCCACATCATCGGCCCGGAGGCCGGCATCCTGATCGCCGAGATCGGCGTCGCCATGGAGTTCGGCGCGAGTGCCGAGGACATCGCCCGCACCTGCCATCCGCACCCGACGCTGGAGGAGGCGGTCAAGGAGGCGGCGCTGGCCACCTTCTTCAAGCCGATCCACATGTGAGAGACGCGCCGATGCGCAAGCTTGCCGCCATAGTTCTGACGCTGCTGGCGCTGTGCCTGTCCCAGGCCGCCGTCCGCGCGGCCGATCTGAGCGGCGTCTGGGTGATCGACCAGCCGGCCTGGGAGCGGCAGGTCGACCGTCTCGTCGCCGCCATGATGGCGCAGATGCCGCCCGACCTGCTGGCGCAGATGAAGGAGAGCGGCACCGATCCGACGGCAGCGATGAAGGAGGGCGTGTCCAGTGCCATGACCGGGACCGTCGAGTTCCTGCCCGACGGTGTCGTGCGCACCACGACCGATGACGATGGGGCGACCGAGGATGCTCGCTGGGAGATGGACGGCGACCAGCTGACGATCGAATCCGACGACGCCGGAGCGATGGTCGGCCAAGTCACCGGGGATCGGATCACGCTCCGCCCGGTCGTGCCGGAGGGCGACCAGGAGCGCGCCATGCTCCGCGACCTCGAGTTTCCGCTGATTCGGCAACCCTAAACCAAAGGTCAAAAAAAAGCGGCCCTCCCTTCCGGGGGGCCGCCAGTCACTGCGGGGAACAATGGAATTGCTCCACCGCGTCAACGTGACAGCACATCCGTTGGTTCCACGCCGATGAAGATTTTTTTCGACGGCCAATCGGAGGGTCATGCCCGACGGAAGCGACGGGAAGCCGTGGCCGCGAGCGCTGCGGCGGCGACGGCGAGCGGGACGAACGATACCCACAACACGGTGTCCCAGCCGTAGGTCGTCAGCAGGCCTCCCGAGGAGAACGAGCCCAAGGCCATCGTCCCGAACACGATGAAGTCGTTGAGCGACTGCACGCGCGTCCGTTCCTCGGGACGGTAGCATTCGAGCACCAGCGCCGAAGCGCCGACGAAGCCGAAGTTCCAGCCGACGCCGAGCAGGATCAGGGTGAGCCAGAAATGCGCCACGTCCACGCCCGTCAGCCCGATCGCGGCGGAGGTGGCGGTCAGGGCCAGCCCGACGGCCACCACGCGGGAGGCACCGAAGCGCGTGATGAGGCGGCCGGTGAAGAAGCTAGGGCCGTACATGGCGATGATGTGCCACTGCAGGCCCAGATTGGACGAGGCCTGCGGCAGGCCGCACAGGTGCATCGCCAGGGGTGC
Source organism: Geminicoccaceae bacterium (assembly GCA_050246385.1). Lineage (GTDB taxonomy): Bacteria > Pseudomonadota > Alphaproteobacteria > Geminicoccales > Geminicoccaceae > Benzoatithermus. Next base: position 36,483 of record JBFWWD010000020.1, on the reverse strand, counting down.
CGCGGTCATGACGAAGTTCATCACCGTGTAGGAGACGACCCCGCAGATCACGGCGGTGACGAAGCGGGGCTGGCTCGCGATGGCGCCGAGCGGGCGGCCGCCGGCCAGCTCGGCCGCCGTCGGCGTCGGTACGCGGACGCCGAGCAGGACGAGGGCGGCGACGACGGCGACGGCCGCCTGGGCCAGGAACGTCGCCGCGAACTGGTGCGGCTGCCACAGATCCATGGTGTAGGTGACGAGCTGCGGACCGAGCACCCCGGCGAACACCCCACCAGCCATCACGGCGGACAGGGCGCGCGGGCGGCGCTCCGGCGGCACGCAGTCGGCTGCGGCGAAGCGGAACGAGAGGACCACCGCGGCGTAGGCGCCGCCGAAGAACGTCGCCGCGCAGAACAGCCAGAACGAGCCGAGCACGATGGCGCAGGCCGCCAGCAGCCCGACCAGCACGCCGCAACCGGTTCCCGCCAGGAATGTGGCGCGACGGCCGTGGCGCCGGGCGAGGGCGCCGGCCGGCAGGGTGCAGACCGCCATCCCGACCACGAACACCGATATCGGCAGCGTGGCCAGCGCCTTGCTGGGCGCCAGCATGTTGCCGAGGATGGCGCCGGTTGCGTACACGACCGCCGCGTTCGCCCCGGCCAGCGCCTGCGCCACCGCGAGCCGCAGAACGTCGGCATCGCCGGAGCGCATCGCGGATATGGTTTCCGAGTTGGCGGACGACATGGGATTTCAGGCGGCGAGCAGGCCGTGCCAGCGCGTGTCGCGCGGCGAGGGGCGCCGGTGCAGGCGGCGGTCGAGCAGCTCGCAGGCCCTTTGGGTCTCGCCGCCGCGCATCAGGGCGAGCAGGAGCATGTCCTCGATCATCTCGCGCTGGGCGCCGCTGCCGCCGATGCGCACGACCTCTCCCGCGACCGGTGCCAGGATGCGCGCGCAGCCCGCATGGTCCTCCTCCGCGAAGGCGAGGGCGGCACGGCAGATGGCCGACACCACCGGGCCCGCGGCAAGGGCTCTCGATTCGGTCAGGCTCGTCAGCACGTCGACACGCTGCGCGACGGCGGCCTTGTCGCCGGTCGCCGCCGCGAGGATGGCCATGTGCACGTCGGCGAAGGCGAAGCCGGGCCGCTGGAAGAAGCCCGCCGCATAGGTGGACGCCGCCTCCCACAGCCCTGCGGGAACCGCGTGGCCGTAGGCCTGGAGCCGCCACAGGAACGAGGCGCTGTCGCTGACCACGTTGATCGGCACGCCGGCCGAGACCGCGGGCTGCACATGTGTCTCGTAGATCGCGACCGCCTGTCCGGCATCGCCGCGCTCCAGGGCGGCAAGCGCCGCGTGCCAGGCGATGTGGCCATGGAGGATCCCGGTGCGGTCGTAGCCGGGCAGCCAGTCCGCGATCAGCCTTGCCGCATCCTCGCCAGCGCCGCCCTCGTACATGGCGTGCGAGAGCGCGTGCGCGGCGTTCGCATTGCTTGTCCGCAGATCGAGGCCGCGCTGCGTGAGGTCTCGGCCGAGCGTCACCTCGCCGTTCTCGACATGGGCCCAGCCCCGATAGGTGAGGAACCACCAATCCTCGGCTCCGAAGTGCCGGGCGTGGCGCTCGCACAGATCGACGCGCGCCTGGTCGTGGTCCGCCATCCCGGAGAAGGCGAACAGCCCGAACGCGCCGAGGGGCAGCGCGAGGACCAGGACGTCCCGCGGCCAGGCGTCGGCATGCGCCAGCGCCCGCTCCAGCGCTTTCGCCGACTGCCCGGCGATGGCGAGGGAGAGCGCCGCGACATGGCTCCGCTCCCGCTCGGTGCCGCGCCGGGCGACGATCTCCTCAGCCGTCGCGATCCGCGCCCGGGCGTTCGCCAGCTCGGCCCGGACGGCGTGCAGGCGCGCACGCGCCGCATGGGCGAGGGCGAAGTCCGGGTCGGCCGCGATCGCCTCGTCCAGCGCTTCCGCCGCGCCCGGCCAGGCCGAGAGGAGCAGGTCGACGCCTTCGCGATAGCGTCCGGCCGCGAGGTCGGAGGCCGTCGAGAGCGGCAGGCCGCGGCTGTCGAGATGGATCATGGCGGGCTCGGGGTTTCCACGGTCGGGCGGACTCGGCTTGCGGCCGGTCGTTTGTAGGGCAGAAGTTTCTGGCCGTATTTTCATAGCTTGCCAGTTCATGTAGACGAGCCGCCAAACTGGAGGCCGGGCATGATTTGGGAACCGATCGAGGCGCCCGCCGGCCTCGCGCCGCCCCGGCCGATGACCGTGCGGGCGCAATCGATCCCCGCGCGCCGCTATTTCCCGGAGCATGTGCATCGCTGGCACCAGATGGTCTACGCGATCTCCGGCGTGCTGACGGTGGCGGTCGAGGGGCGCTCCTTCGTGATCTCGCCGGAGCAGGCGGTGTGGCTGCCGACCGGGCTGTGGCACCGGGTCGGGTCGCTGTTCGGAGCGGAGTTCCGCAGTCTCTGGATCGCCGACGAAGCCGGCCGCTGGCTTCCGGCGAGCCCGACCGTGTTCGGCGTCACGCCGCTGCTCCAGGCCCTCATCGTCGAGGCGACCGCGATCGACGGCGAGGAGGACCCCGACAATTATGGCGGCCGCGTGACCGAGCTGATCATCGACCAGCTCCGACGTGCACGCCCCCTCCGGGGCGCGCTCCCGTGGCCGCGCGGAGGATCGCCCCTGACCGCGCTGTGCGAGGCGCTCTATGCGGACCCTGCCGACCCGCGCGGACCGGAGGCGTGGAGCCGGGAGCTGGGCCTGTCGGGGCGGACCCTGGCCCGTCGCTTGGAGACGGAAGTGGGCATGAGCTTCCGCTCCTGGCGCCGGCATCTGCGGCTGTTCAAGGCGGTCGAGTTGCTGGGCGGCGGCCTGGGGGCGACCCGGACCGCGCTGGAGCTCGGCTACGGCTCGACCTCGGCCTTCGTCTACGGGTTCCGCACCGGCATGGGCTGCAGCCCGCAGGCCTACATGCGCGGACGCGGGCTCCTCGACGTGCCCACCGCTAAGCGGCGGTCTCGGTCGCAGCGGGTTCGCGGCGCATCCGCAGCAGCGTGATCTGGTGCCGCTGGCGGCGGATCACCTCGAAGCGGAAGCCGTGGAACAGGAAGCTCTCGCCGACCTCGGGGATGCGGCGGGCCTCGTAGATCAACAGCCCCGCCACCGTGGTCGCCTCCTCGTCGGGCAGGCCCCAGTCGAACTGGCGGTTGAGGTCGCGCACCGTGACGCGGCCCTCGACCAGGATGCTGCCGTCGGGCTCCTGCTGCACGCCGCTGACCTCGACGTCCTTCTCGTCGACGATGTCGCCGACGATCTCCTCGAGGATGTCCTCGAGCGTGACCAGGCCCATCAGCGCGCCGTACTCGTCGATGACGAACGCCAGATGCGCCCGGCGCTGGCGGAAGGCGAGCAGCTGGTGCAGGAGCGAGGTGGTGTCCGGGATGAACCAGGGCGGCGTCGCGAGCCGGCGCAGCTCGGCACCGGTGAGCCGCGGGCCGAGCCGCTGCACCGCGACCAGCACGTCCTTGGCGTGCAGCACGCCGGTGATCGTGTCGGGATCGCCGCGCCAGACGGGATAGCGGGTGTGCGGACCCTCCAGCACCTGCCTGACGATCTCCTCGACCGGCGCGTCGGCATTGATCGCGATCATGTTGCGGCGGTGGGTCATCACCTCGCCGACCTCGACCTTCTCCAGGTCGAACACGGCGCCGAGCATATCGTGCTCCTGCTTGCGGACCTCGCCGACCTTGCGCGAGACGCTGATCAGCTGCCGCAGCTCGGCGCCCGAGAAGACCTCGCCGTCGATCACCTCGGATACGCCCAGGGCGCGGAGCACCGCGCGCGAGGCGGAATTGAGCGCCCAGTTCAGTGGCCAGCAGAGCAGGAAGAAGACGTGCAGCGGGACCGCGACCCAGAGCGAGGTCGGCTCCGGCTGCCGGATCGCCAGCGTCTTCGGCACCTGCTCGCCGAGCACGATGTGCAGCGAGGAGAAGAGGAGGAAGCCGACGATGAACGAGACCGTGTGCAGCACGGCTTCGCTTAGGCCCGCCATCCGGAACAATGGTTCCAGGAGTGCCGCGACCGCCGGCTCGCCGACCCAGCCGAGCCCGAGCGAGGCCATGGTGATGCCGAGCTGGCAGGCGGCGAGATAGGCCTCGAGATGCTTGAGGATGCGGCCGGTGAGGCCGGCGCGCGCGCTGCCGGCGGCGGTGAGCGCGTCGATGCGCAGGGCGCGCACCTTCACCAGCGCGAACTCCGCCGCGACGAAGAAGGCATTGGCCGCAAGCAGCAGGACCACGGCCAGGAGGGACAGGGTCACGGCCGCCTACCGCATCGCTTCGGACGGTTGGGGAGGCTCAGACATCCTCGGCCAGCACGCCTCGCACGAGATCGGGCGGCACGTCGGCGCTCGTGAAGGCCTCGCCGACGCGGCGGGCGAGCACGAAGCGGATCCGCGCGGCCTCGACCTTCTTGTCGCGCCCCATGGCCGTGAGCAGGTCGTCGACGGGGAAGTCGCGATTGCTGACCTCGGCCATCCGCGTGGGCAGCCCCAGGCCGGCGAGATGCGCGCGCAGGCGCTCGACCTCGACCCGGTCGCAGTGGCCCAGCCTGGCGGAGAGGGTCATCGCCTTGATCATGCCGACCGAGACGGCCTCGCCGTGCAGCAGGCTGCCGTCATAGTCCGCCAGCGCCTCGTAGGCGTGGGCGAAGGTGTGGCCGAAATTGAGGAGCGCGCGCTCGCCGCTGATCTCGTGCTCGTCCGCGGCGACGATCTCCGCCTTCACCTCCAACGACCGCCGAACCGCCTCCGTCCGCAGCTCGGCGTCGCCGGCGACCAGGGAGGGGCCGTTCGCCTCCAGCCAGGCGAAGAGCTGCCCGGCGTCCCGGATCACGCCGTATTTCGCCACCTCCGCATAGCCGGCGCGCAGCTCGCGAACCGGCAGGCCGTCGAGTACCGAGGTGTCGATCAGCACCAGGCGCGGCTGGTGGAAGACGCCGACGAGGTTCTTGCCCTGGCGGGTATTGATCCCGGTCTTGCCGCCGACCGCGCTGTCGACCTGGGCCAGCAGGGTGGTCGGCACCTGGATGAAGTCGATCCCGCGCAGCGTGAGGCCAGCGGCGAGGCCGACCAGATCGCCGATCACCCCGCCGCCGAGCGCGATGACGGTCGACCGCCGCTCCATCCCGAAGTCCAGGAACTCGTCGATCACCTGCTCGAGGAAGCGGAAGCTCTTGGTCGTCTCGCCCGCAGGCAGGACATAGGTCCGCGCGGTGATGCCCGCCCGCTCCAGGGCCGCGATCAGCCGCACGGGATGGCGCGTGCGGGCGAGGTTCTCGTCGGTGACGATGACGGTCCGGCGCAGCGGGATCAGCGGCGCCAGCAGCTCGTCGGCGCGGTCGATCAGCCCGAGGCCGATGTGGATCGGGTAGCTCCGCTCACCCAGCGCGACGTCGAGCGTGGCAGGGGTCTCGGTCATGGCCGCCTTGCTGCCGGCTCGATCATGGCCAGGATCCGCTCGACCACCGCCTCGTGCGGCTCGGTCTGGGAATCGACGGTGAAGTCGGCCTCGGCATAGATCGGATAGCGCTGCTCCATCAGGCCGGCGAGGATCTCGCGGGGGTCGCCCTCGTCCAGCAGGGGGCGGGTGCCGCGCTTGCGGGCCGTGCGCGCGATCAGGGTCTCCAGATCCGCGCGCAGCCAGATCGACACCGCCCGCTCGGCGACCCGGGCCCGCGTGTCCGGATCGATGAACGCGCCGCCGCCCAAAGCGAGGACGATCGCTTCCCTGTCGAGCAGGCGCGCCACCACACGGCGTTCCAGCTCGCGGAACCGAGGCTCACCGTAGAGCGTGAAGATGTCGGGGATGCTCATGCCCGCCGCGGTGACGATCTCCTCGTCGGCATCGGTGAACGGGGCCGCCAGCGTCTTGGCGAGGCGGCGGCCGATCGACGTCTTGCCTGCACCCATCAGGCCGACGAGCACGAGGCTGCGCCCGAGCTGCCAGGGGGGCGGCGTCTCTGGCGGGTCCTTGACCAGGGCGGGGGTGGGGGTCATCGGGCTCGACGTTGAACTAGGGACGCGGGGTCGATATAAAGCCGCCTCGCTCGGAGCGAGGCAACCGTCAGCTTGCGCCCGGTCCCACCTATGCGGGCGTGACCGTTTTGTCGCCCGCTGTCGCGGAGGATCCTGAGCTGCTGCGCCTGCTCCTGCTGACCATCGTCCTCGTCGTCCTTGCCGGTGGCGTCTTCCTCGCCACCTGGGACATACCGGCCCCAACCCGCGAGGTCGAGGTCGTCGTTCCCGACGAGAAGCTCCCCCGCTAGTGCGCCCCCCCAGACCCGGTAGCATCGCGCTCGCCGGCGCCCTGCTGGCGCTGCCCGTGGCAGCACAGGAGACGCCGCGGCCATTGTTTCCGTCCGCCCCCCCGGCCGAGGCGCCCGCACCGCCGGAGCCTGGGCCGTCCGCCATGCCGCCCGCCGCTCCGATCGAGGTCCGCGATCTCGCCGCGCCCGGCGCGTGGCCGACCGGCCTGTCGGGGGCCGAGGCCGATCTCGGCGGACCGTTGTGGTCCGATGGCGTTCCGGCCGATCTCGCCGAGATGCTGGGGCGCCTGCCGACCACGATCACCGAGCCGACGCTGGTGGCGCTGCAGACGGACCTGCTGGCCGCCCCCGGCCCCACCGAGGATCCGGGCTACCGCCTGCTGGGCAGCCGGATCGAGCGGCTCCTGGCGATGGGCGAGGCGGAGACCGCGCTGGAGGTGCTCGCGGGCGCGCCGGAGCCGCCGTCGCCGGACCTCGCGGCACTGCGGGTCCAGGCGCAGCTCGCCTCGGGTGCCGTCAAGCCCGCCTGCGAGGCCGTCGCCGGCCGGCCGGACGAAGGCCCGCCCTGGCCCGAAGCCGAGCTCGTCTGTGCCGCCCTGGCCCGGGACGGCACGGCGACCGAGCTGGCCCTGGACCGGCTCTCGGCGCTCGGCGCCGAGGTCGATCCGAGCCTGGCCGGGCTGGCGCGCGCCTCGGTCGCGGACGGCCGCTACGCCCTGCGCCAGACGGTCAAGGACGATCCCGTGCTCCTGCCGCTGCTCCGTGCGGTGCCGATCGACATCGACGCCGAAATGGTGCGCGAGCAGCCGGTTCCGGTGCGCAAGGCGCTCGCCGCCAATCCGTTCCTGGCCTCGGCCGCACGCGCCGCCGCGGTCGAGCCGGCGCCGCCGCCATCGCTGCGGACCGAGCTCAACGGGACCCCGCCCGAGGACTGGGGAGCGGCCGCGGCGGCCGTGCCGGACGAGAAGCGCGCGCGGTGGGCGGCGCTGGTCGACGGCCTCGGGCTCGCGATCCCGGACGAGATCTGGTCGGGGCTCGCCGGCCTTCCGTCCGTGCCGCCGGCCGAGGTGCCCGACCTCGCCTACTGGCACGGCTTCGACGTCGCGAGCCTCGACGAGCAGCGCGGCGGGCTGCTGCTGCATCTGCTGCTGCTCCTCGACGGCCGACCGGAGGAGGCGGCCCCGGTGACGCTGCGGCGGGCGCTCGACGGGCTGTTGGCACTCGGGCTCGATCAGGACGCGAAGGCGCTGGCGGCGGGTACCGGCGGGGCGCTGGGACTGTGACGCCGGATATCGACGCGTTCCTGGAGATGATGGCCGCGGAGCGCGGTGCTTCCAGGCACACGCTCGACGCCTATCGCCGCGACCTCGCCGACTTCGCCGGCTTCCTCGCCAGGCGCGGTGGCAGCCTGTCGGGCGCCACCGCCGAGGCGATCCGGGACTATCTCGCCGCCCTGACCGAGGCGGGCCTGCGCGCCTCGACCACCGCCCGGCGGCTCGCGGCGATCCGGCAGTATTTCCGCTTTCTCTACGTCGAGGGCCGCCGCGCCGACGACCCTTCGGCGCAGATCGACCGGCCGCGGCAGGGACGACGCCTGCCCAAGCTGCTCGAGGTCGAGGAGATCGAGGCGCTGATCGCGGCCGCGCGCGCCAGGGAAGGCCCCGACGGGGTCAGGCTCACCGCCCTGCTCGAGCTGTTCTATGCTACCGGCATGCGGGTCAGCGAGCTGGCCGGGCTGCCGCTCTCGGCGGTGACCAGCGACCGGACGGTGCTGACCGTCCGCGGCAAGGGCGGCAAGGAGCGGATGGTGCCGGTCGGCCGGGCGGCGCAGGAGGCGCTGGCGGCCTGGCTCGCCGTCCGCCCGGGCTATGTGATCGAGCCGTCGCGCGCCCGCTGGCTGTTCCCGTCGCGCGGCCGCGGTGGCCATCTCACCCGGCAGCGGGTGGCGCAGCTGCTCAAGGCGCTGGCGCCGGAGGCGGGGATCGATCCCGCACGGATCTCGCCGCACGTCCTGCGCCACGCCTTCGCCAGTCATCTGGTCGCCAACGGTGCTGATCTGCGGGCGGTGCAGGCGATGCTTGGTCACGCCGACATCGCCACGACGCAGATCTATACCCATGTCCAGGCGGAGCGGCTTGCGGCCGTCGTGGCGCAGCATCATCCGCTGGCGGCGCCGCCCGCCAGTGCTACCCGTTCCGAGAAGGGAGACACCCCATGAGCTTCACGATCGTCGAGCAGGCACAGCCGCGGCTGAACCGCTCCGAGCTCGCCGTGCCGGGCTCCAGCCCGCAGATGTTCGAGAAGGCGGCGGCGTCCAAGGTCGACGTCGTGTTCCTCGACCTCGAGGACGCGGTCGCCCCCGACCAGAAGGAGGGCGCACGCAGGAACGTCATCCAGGCGATCAACGACATCGACTGGGGCAGCAAGACCCTGTCGGTGCGGATCAACGGCCTCGACACCCAGTACATGTATCGCGACGTGGTCGACGTGCTCGAGCAGGCTGGCGGCCGGCTCGACCTGATCATGATCCCGAAGATCGGCACCGCGGCCGACGTCTACGCGGTCGACATGCTGGTGACCCAGGTCGAGCAGGCGAAGAAGCGCGAGAAGCGGATCGGCTTCGAGCTGATCATCGAGACCGCCCTCGGGATGGCCAACATCCACGAGATCTGCAAGGCGTCCAAGCGTCTGGAATCGCTGCATTTCGGCGTCGCCGACTATGCCGCCAGCACGCGGGCGCGCACCACGGTGATCGGCGGCGTGAACCCCGACTACGCCGTGCTGACCGACAAGGCCGAGGACGGCTCGCGCGACGTCCACTGGGGCGACATGTGGCACTACGCCATCGCCCGCATGGTCGTGGCGGCGCGCGCCAACGGCCTGCGCCCGATCGACGGGCCGTTCGGCGACTTCGCGGACGCCGACGGCTACCGCGCCCAGGCCCGCCGTGCCGCGGTGCTCGGCTGCGAGGGCAAGTGGGCGATCCACCCCAGCCAGGTGACGCTCGCCAACGAGGTGTTCACGCCGCCGGCCAAGGAGGTCGACCGCGCCCGCCGCATCCTGGTGGCGATGGAGCAGGCCGCCAAGGAGGGGAAGGGGGCGGTCAGTCTGGACGGGCGTCTGATCGACATCGCCTCGATCCGCCAGGCCGAGGCGCTGGTCGCGACCGCGGACCGGATCGCCGCCGCCGGATAGCGCCACACCCACCATGGAGCGGACCACCGCGCCGGCGGGCCCGGCCGTAGGCTTGGGCGAGCAGGTCCGGGTGGCCGCCCGCCTGGCGGGGCGCCTGCGGGGCTATGTCCGCCGCCAGCTCAGCCCGGAGGCGATCCGGCGGCTGGTCGCGGCGGGCCTGCAGGAACGCGAGCAGCGCCTGCTCCGGATGCTCGAGCATGTGGTGTTCGGGCGTCCGGAGAACCCCTACGGCCGGCTGTTCGCTCACGCCGGCATCGGGCTGGCGGAGATGCGGGGCTGGCTGGCCGAGCACGGGCTAGAGACCACGCTCGGCACGCTGGCGGAGGCCGGCATCTATCTCAGCCTCGACGAGTTCAAGGGGCGCCGGCCGGTGCGGCGCGGCAGTCTGGAGTTCCGGACCTCGCCGCACGACTTCGACAATCCCCTGTCCTCGCGCGACATCAGCCTGCAGACCGGCGGGTCGCGCGGCGGCGGGACCCGGATCTATCTCGACCTCGACAATTACGGGCAGGACGCGGCCTATCATTATCTGATGCTCGAGGCCTTCGGGCTCCTGGACCGCCCGGCGGCCGTCTGGGCGCCCATGCCGCCGTTCAGTGCGGGCATGGCCGACCTCTTGCGCGCCATGAAGCTCGCGCGCTCGCCCGAGCGCTGGTTCGCCCAGACCCGGCCCGCCTACGACCGCCGCAGCTGGCGTCACGCGCTGCTCGGCGACGGGTTGATCCTTGGGGCGCGGCTCTGCGGCGCTTCGCCTCCGCGACCCGAGTTCACGCCGCTCGACCAGGCCCATACCGTCGCCGAGTGGCTCGCCGCGGTCAGAGCGCGGGGCCGGCCGGGCGTCGTGAAGACCAACGTCGCCTCGGGCATCCGGGTCTGCCTGGCGGCGCGGGAGCGCGGGCTCGACATCTCCGGCAGCTTCTTCCGGGTCGACAGCGAGCCGCTCACCCCGGCCCGCGCCGGCGTGTTCGCGCGTGCAGATTGCAGCGTCGCCAACACCTACGCCATGACCGAGGCCGGCTGGGTGGGCGTGCCCTGCGCGCGGGCCGAGGTGCCGGACACCTGTCACCTTCTTTCGGACAGGATCGCGCTGGTGCGCCGCGAGATGCGCTCGGCCCATGGTGCGGGTGCGGTCGCCAATCTCTACACCACGCTCCTGCCCACCACGCCCAAGCTGATGCTCAACGTGGATTGCGGCGACTTCAGTGCTCTGAGCGAGGCGCCCTGCGGCTGCCTGTTCGACCAGCTCGGCTACCGCACCCGCCTGCACACGATCCGCAGCTACGACAAGCTCACCAGCGAGGGCATGAACTTTCTCGGCGACGACCTGCACCGTCTGCTGGAGGAGGTTTTGCCGCGGCGTTTCGGCGGCTCGCCGCTCGACTATCAGCTGGTCGAGACGGAATCCGGCGACACCGGCCTGCCGCAGGTGGTCGTCGTCGCCAGCCCCCGGGTCGGACCGCTCGCCGAGGCGGCGGTCGTCGGCGCCGTGGTGGAGTTCCTGGATCATCTGCCGAGCTCGGGCGGAACCTTCGGCCGCCGCTGGCAGGAGGCGGGCACGCTGCGCCTGGAGCGTCGCGACCCGACCGCGACCGGCGCGGGCAAGATGCTGGCCCTGCACGTGAGCGGCCGGAGCCAGGGACAGACCAGCAATCCCGCCGCGTGACCCGCGGGACCGTCATCCAGGAGCGTCTCGATGCTGAAGTTCTACTACAACTCCTCGCCGAACCCGACCAAGGTCGCGCTGTTCCTGGAGGAGGCGGGACTGCCCTACGAGGCCGTGCCGGTCGACACCCGCAGGGGCGAGCAGCACCGGCCGGAATTCCTGGCGGTCAATCCCAACGGCAAGGTGCCGGTGATCGTCGACGGCGAGGTGACCGTCTTCGACAGCAACGCGATCCTGCTCTACCTCGCCGAGAAGACCGGCAGGTTCCTGCCGCCGGACACGCCCGAGGCCCGCGGCGAGCTGCTGTCCTGGCTGATGTTCGTGGCCACGGGGATCGGGCCCTATTCCGGGCAGTCGGTGCATTTCCGCCATTTCGCGCCCGAGCGGCACGACTACTCCGTCGGGCGCTATCTGTTCGAGGCGCGGCGGCACTGGGGCATCGTCGAGGAGCGCCTGGCCGGGCGGCGCTACATGCTCGGCGATACCTACACCATCGTCGACATGGCGGTCTGGGGCTGGGCGAGGGTGCTGCCGTTCGTGATGGGCGAGGATGCCTGGGAGCGGCATCCCAACGTCAAGCGGCTGGTCGACGAGATCGGCGCCCGGCCGGCGGGGCAGACCGCCAACGCGCTCAAGGAGCGCCACGCGTTCAAGGCGGAGATGGACGACGACGCGCGGCGCCACATGTTCCGGCACATGGCACCGCCCGTGGGCTGAAGCGGCTCAGTAGAGCCGCTCGCGGTAGCTGCGCTGGACCCCGGCCTCGGCCTCCTCCGGGTCGGTGCCCTCGATCTGCTCGGCGACGATCCGGCCCAGGCTCGGCATCTCCTTGCGATCGACGCGCTTGGCCGGGTTCCACAGGTCGGAGCGGATCAGCGCCTTGGCGCACTGGAAGAACGCTTCCTCGACCTCGACCAGGATGGCCGCCAGCGCCGGCTTGCCGCCGACCGCGAGCAGCTCGAGCAGGACAGGGTCGCGGGTCAGCCCGGCCCGGCCGTTGACGCGGACGGTCTCGTCGAAGCCGGGCACCATGAACAGCAGCGCCACCTTGGGGTTTCGGGTGATGTTGGCGAAGGAATCGACGCGCCGGTTGCCCGGCCGGTCCGGCACGGCGAGCCGGCTGTCGTCCAGCACCTTGACGAAGCCCGGGGGATCGCCGCGCGGCGAGACGTCCTGGTTGCCCTCCGCGTCCGAGGTGCCGATGACCAGGAAGGGCGAGCGGGCGATGAAGTCCCGGCAGTGCCGGTCCAGCTTGGGCAGCACCTTGCGCTGCACCAGCGTGCTGGGCTCGCCGTAGAAGGCGCGCAGATTGTCCGCGTCCAGGCGCGTGTCGTCCATCCTCTTCTCCCCCGTCAGCCGGCCAGCGCCGTCGCGAGATCCGCGATGAGATCGGCCGGCTCTTCGATCCCGACCGACAGGCGCAGGAGGTCGGTGGGCACGGGCGTGCCCGGCCCCTCGATGCTGGCGCGGTGCTCGATCAGGCTCTCCACCCCGCCGAGCGAGGTGGCCCGCTTCCACAGGCGCACCCGCGCCGCGGTCGCAATTGCCGCCGTCTCGCCGCCGCGCACGCGGAGCGACAGCATGCCGCCGAACCCGCCGGTCATCTGGCGGGCGGCCAGGGCGTGGCCCTCGAAGTCGGGCAGGCCGGGATAGAGGACCTGCTGCACCTGCGGATGAGCCTGCAGCCGCTCGGCCAGGGTCTGGGCCGTGCGGCTGCAATGCCGGACGCGCAGATCGAGCGTGCGCATCCCGCGCAGGAGCAGCCAGGCCTCGAAGCTGCCGAGGATGCCGCCCTGCTTGTGGCGGACCGACTTGAGCCGCGCCCACCACTCGTCGTCGCGCGCGGCGGTGAGCGCGCCGGCGACCACGTCCGAATGGCCGTTCAGGTACTTGGTCGCGGAATGCATCACGAGATCGGCATCCAATGCCAGCGGGCGGGTGAGGATGGGCGTGGCCACGGTCGAGTCGACCGCCACCTTGGCACCCGCCCGGTGCGCCAGCTCCGCGACCGCCGCGATGTCGGTGATCTGCCACATCGGGTTGGCTGGTGTCTCGAGCCAGACCAGCCGGGTCCGGCCCGGGCGCAACGCCGCCGCGACGGCGCCGAGGTCGTCCATGTCGACCGGCTCGATCGCGAGCCCCCAGCGCACGCAATGATCGAGGAGCCAGGCGCGCAGCCCCCAATACATCACCTTCGGCACCAGCACGTGGTCGCCCGGCTGCAGCGACTGGAACACGGCGGTCGCCGCCGCCATGCCCGAGGCGAACAGCATGCTGTCGGCACCGCCCTCCAGCGCCGTCAGCAGCTCCTCCGCGTGGCGGAAGGTGGGGTTCTCGGGGCGGGCGTAGCTGTGGCCGGAGCGGTAGCCGCCGTCGGGATCGCGCAGGAAGGTGGTCGCGGGCGCGATGCCGGGCACGAGGGCACCGGTGCCCGGCTCGACCCGCCCCAAGGCCTGCGCCGCGAGGGTCGCCGGTGCCCATCCGTCCGTCATGATCGCTCCTGCTCCCGTGTGCCCAAGTTACGACCTTGGCAGGCCATCCAGATTCTTGGCGACGGTCACGGCTAGCTCCGCGACAGCAACAAGCCAAGGCCGACCGTGCCGAAGGAGACGGTCAGGGCCCCTTCGATCCGGCGGCGTGCCTGTCGACAGGCGCGGGCCATGGCGGGCATCGCGGCCTCACGCCGGAATGAGCGTGGCGACGTGCCGATCCGCTGGCCGGTCGCTCGCGGCCAGGCCGGCCGCGACCCCGGCCCGGTCGGCCGCGTTCCGGTTCTGGCTCAGCTTGCGCTTGCCCTCGAGGCGGGTGATCGGCATGCGCAGCCCGATGATGCCGCGCAGCTGGGACCGGATGAACGGCTCCGGCGCGTCGGCCACCGCCCAGGGCTCCGCACGTGGCCGCTCGTGGAGGTTCGTCAGCCGCGTCACGACCTCGAGCAGCCGGTCCGCATCCTCGAAGAACTCGACCGGGCCGTAGGCGTGCACGGTCACGTAGTTCCAGGTGGGCACCACCTTCCTGGTCTCACGCTTGGTCGCGTACCACGACGGCGTCACGTAGGCGTCAGGCCCCATGAACAGCGCCAAGGCCTCGCCGACCGGCGCGGCCTGCCACTGCCGGTTGGCTCGGGCGACATGCCCGAAGAGCACGCCGTGCGCGCCCGCCGTCTCGTCCAGGAACAGCGGCAAGGGTGTGGCGACGAGCCCCTCCGCGGTGGCGGTGACGAAATTCGCCAGCCGTGCCGCGCGCATCGCCGCATGCAGTACGGCGGTGTCATCCTCCGCGAAGGCGGGCGGGACATACATGGCGTGTCTCCTTGCTGCCGCCTGGGAGTGCACGCAAACTGGCCCAGAGGACAGGGCCAGTTGCGAGACAAGTCGTTGGGCCAGTCAGGGCGATGACCACGGGATCCGTCACCCGCCGGATCTGTGAGGCGATCAAGGGGCGGATCGTGGCCGGGCTGTACGGGCCGGGTGCGCGCCTCCCATCCACCCGCGCTCTGGCCGCCGAATGGGGCGTGTCGCGCACGACGGTGACGGCCGCCTATGAGCAGCTCCTGGCCGAGGGCTATCTGGAGACCCGCCAGGGGAGCCGGGCGCGGGTCGCGTCCGGCCTGCGCCAGGCGGCGGTGGCGGCGGAGCGGCACCTCCCGGCGACGCAGGCGATCCGGCTGTCCGGTTACGGGCGGCGGGTCGTCGATCTGCCACCACCGCAGCACCCCGGCCCGGAGCGGCTGGTCGCCGATTTCCGCTATGGCGACCTGTCCGGCACGGATTTCCCGACCCTTGCCTGGAAGCGTGCGCTGAACGCCGGCCTGCTCCGGCGCCCGGAATGGCTGCGCTACGGCGACCCCTGTGGGTCGGCGGAGCTGCGCACGGCGCTGCAGGGCTATCTCTGGCGCGCCAGGGGGCTGCGCTGCGAGGCGGACCAGATCGTCGTGGTGAGCGGATCGCAGCAGGGCCTCGACCTGTGCGCCCGGCTGCTGCTCGATCCGGGCGACCAGGCGGTCATCGAGGACCCCTGCTACCTCCTGGCGCGCCAGACCTTCCTGGCCGCCGGTGCGGCACTGATCCCCTGCGAGGTCGACCGGGAGGGCATGCGGACCGACCGGCTCGCCGGGATCGGGGATGCGCGGCTCGCCTTCGTCACGCCCTCCCACCAGTTCCCGACGGGCAGCGTCATGTCGATCGGTCGACGGCAGGCGCTCCTGGCCTGGGCCGAACGCACGGGTGCCTACGTCATCGAGGACGACTATGACAGCGAGTACCGCTTCGACACCCGCCCGATCGAGCCCATGCAGGCCCTCGGCGGCGCCGGCGACGTCATCTATCTGGGCACCGTCTCCAAGACGCTCTCGCCCCTCTTGCGGCTGGGCTATCTCGTCGTCCCCGCGTCTCTCCGCGAGGCCTTCGCCACGGCCAAGCGGCTGGCCGACCGCCATGTGCCGGCGCCCGAGCAGGAGGCGCTGGCCGCCCTGATCGCGAGCGGCAGCTACGAGCGCCACATCCGGCGGGTGCGCCGGCGGAACGGCGCGCGGCGGGCGGCACTCCTGGCAGCTCTGTCGGGCGCGCTGGGCGACCGGGTCACCGTCCAGGGCGCCGATGCCGGCCTGCACATCGTCGCCTGGCTCAACGACCTCCCCCAGGTGCTGGAGCCGGAGCTGATCGCCAGGGGCCACGCGGCCGGCATCGGCCTCTACCCGATCTCGCCGCTGTACGATTCAGCGGACGGCGCAGGCCGCGCGGGCCTGGTCATGGGCTATGCCAGCCTCGGCGAGCGCGACATCGAGCGCGGCATCGGTCGGCTGGCCACGGTGCTCGACGCCATGTCGGCGAGAATGAGCCGGTAGCGTCCGGCCCCATGCCCGCCACTGTGCCCGCCACTTGGCAGCCCCGCCCGGCGATGCGATGGTCGCGCCGAGCGTCCAGGGGATCGGGGCCACGGTATGATCTTCAACAAGCTCATGGGCCAGTTCGTCGACGTCATCCAGTGGACCGACGATTCGCCCGACACCATGGTCTGGCGCTTCGAGCGCCAGGGCAACGAGATCAAGTACGGCGCCAAGCTGACCGTCCGCGAGGGGCAGACGGCGGTGTTCGTGAACGAGGGCGAGATCGCCGACACGTTCACGCCCGGCATGTACGAGCTGTTCACCCGCAACCTGCCGATCCTGTCGACCCTGCAGGCCTGGCCGCACGGCTTCGAGAGCCCGTTCAAGGCCGAGGTCTATTTCTGCAGCAGCCGGATCTTCACCGACCTGAAATGGGGGACCAAGAACCCGGTCATCGCGCGGGACGCCGAGTTCGGCCCGGTCCGCCTGCGCGCCTTCGGCACCTACGCCATCCGGATCAAGGACCCGGCGGTGTTCCTGCGCGAGGTGGTGGGCACGGACGGCCATTTCACCGTCGACGAGATCAGCGACCAGCTGCGCAACATCATCGTCGCCCGCTTCGGCACCATCGTCGCGGGTGCCGGCATCCCGGTGCTCGACCTCGCCGCCAGCTACGACCAGCTCGGCCAGTTCGTGCTCGGGCGGATCGCACCCGAGTTCGCGAACTACGGGCTCGAGCTGACCACGATCCTGGTCGAGAACGTCTCGATGCCGCCCGAGGTCGAGCAGGCGCTGGACCGGCGCACCTCGATGGGCGTGGTCGGCGACCTGTCGAAATACGCCCAATTCCAGGCGGCCGAGGCGATGCGCACGGCGGCCGCCAATCCCGGCGCCGCGGGGCAGGCGATCGGGATGATGGTCGGGATGGCCGCGGGCGGGCAGGTGGCGGGGCCATGGGGCCAGCGGCCGCCCGAGCCGCCGGCCCAGCAGCCGCCACCGGTGCCGTCCGCCCCGGTCTACCACGTCGCCGAGGGCGGCAAGCCGACCGGGCCGTTCACGGTCGAGCAGCTCAGCGAGCAGTCGGTCAAGGGCGGGCTCACCCGCTCGACGCTGGTCTGGGCGCCGGGGATGGAGGGCTGGAAGCCGGCCGGCGAGGTGCCGGAGCTCGCCGCCGTGTTCGCCTCGGTGCCGCCGCCGATCCCGGGCGCTTTCTGAGCCGATGCCCACGGGACCGTGGGGCGGCCTGCGCACCGAGGAGGACGCCCGGGCGCAGGGAGGGGTGCGCGTCTCCACGCCCGGCCTGCACCAGTTCACCTGCGAGCAGTGCGGCGCCATCCTCAGCTACGCGCCGGGCACCACGGAGCTGGTCTGCAGCTATTGCGGCCACCGCAACCGGATCACCGAGGCGCCGATCGAGGTCGTCGAGCAGGCGCTCGATCCGGCGTTGCGGCAGGCGGCCGGCGAGGCGCCGCCGAGTGCGGAGATCCCGGCCAAGTGCGGCTCGTGCGGCGCCGACTTCGCCTTCAAGCCGCCCTCCTTCGCCGGGCCGTGCCCGTTCTGCGGCCAGCCCGTGGTCGCCGACCCGGCCCCCTGGCGCAAGATCCCGCCGATCGGCGTGCTGCCGTTCCTGATCGGCGATCAGGAGGCTCGCCGGCTTGTCGGCGACTGGCTGAAAGGGCTCTGGTTCGCGCCCTCCGGCATCGCCGAGCAGGCGCGCGGGCCGGGCCGCCTGCACGGCGTCTACCTGCCCTACTGGACCTTCGACAGCCGCACCCGCACGCGCTACGCCGGGCAGCGCGGCGACGTCTACTATGAGACGCAGTATGTCGACGCGGTGGTCGACGGCCGGCGCGTGCGGCAGGCGGTCCAGGTGCCCAAGGTGCGCTGGCGGCCCGCGTCGGGTCTGGTCGCCCGCGATTTCGACGACGTGCTGGTGCTGGCCGACGGGACCCTGCCGACCCATCTCGTCGAGGCGCTGGAGCCCTGGGACGTGGACGGGATGCGCCCGTTCACACCGGACTATCTCGGCGGGTTCGCGGCCGAGCTGTACCAGATCCCGGTCGATCGTGGATTCGAGCGCGGGCAGGCGCTGATGCGCGAGGTGATCGCCGGGGACGTCCGCGCCGACATCGGCGGCGACCAGCAGATCATCGCGCGCATGGAGGTCGAGCATTCGGGCACGACCTTCAAGCACGTGCTCCTGCCGGTCTGGGTCGCGGCGTTCACCTTCATCGGCCGGCAGTACCGCTTCGTGGTCAACGGCCGCACCGGCGAGGTGCATGGCGAGCGGCCCTGGTCGGCCTGGAAGATCGCCGGGGCGGTCCTGCTCGCGATCCTGCTGTTCCTGCTGCTGGCGCTGTTCTTCTCGCAGGCGGAGGCGCTGCAGGAGGGCCTGCGCAACCTGGGCCAGAGCGTGTTCGGCCTGACCGAACACGCTCTGGCATCGCTGGGGCCTATCGGCCTTTGGCCTACTTGAGGCGGAGCGTTTCCGCTCAGCGCGGAATCGCTCTGATCAGCCCTTCACCGGCACCGTGTAGTTCAGCGCCATCCGGCCGCCGTCGATGTAGATGCACTGGCCGGTGATGTAGCTGGCGTCGTCGCTGGCGAGGAACAGCACGAGCTTGGCGACCTCGTCGGGCTCGCCGGTGCGGCCCATCGGCGTGCGCGACAAGATGCGGCGGCGCGCCTCCTCGTCGTGCATCACCACCTCGAGGATGTCGGTCATGATCGAGCCGGGGCCGACCGCGTTGACGCGGATGTTCTTGTCGACCAGGGCCAGCGCCATGGCCTTGGTGAGCTGGTTGAGCCCGCCCTTGCTGGCGACGTAGGGCACCTGGTTGGCGATCGCGAGCACGGCGTTGGCCGAGGACATGTTGACGATCGCACCGCCGCCGCGCGCCGCCATCACCCGTGCCGCCGCCTGGCCGACCAGGAACGGACCCTTGAGGTTGACCCGCAGCACCGCGTCGAACTCGGCCTCGCTCAGCTCGAGGAACTCGGCGGACTTGATGATGCCGGCATTGTTGACCAGCACGTCGAGGCGGCAGGACCATTCGAGGGTGGCGTCGATCAGCGCCCCCGCCTCGCGGGCGTCGCCCACGTCGGTGCGGTAGAAGCGCGCCTTGCCGCCGGCCTCGCCGATCACCCGGGCCGCAGCCTCCCCCGCCTCGACCGCCAGATCGGCGATCATGACCGCCGCGCCCTCGGCGGCGAAGGCCCGTGCGCAGGCCAGCCCGATGCCCTGCGCGCCGCCGGTCACGATCGCCGTCTTGCCTTGGAACCTCATGCCGCTCTCCCGCCACCCGCGCCGAGGATGGCACGGGCAGCGGGCTGGAGGCTACTCGTCGTCGGAGGGACCGCCATGCGGGCCGCGCGGGCCCCAGCCGCGCCGGCCCTCATGGCCCCGGCGGCGCAGCTCGTCCCTGGTGATCTCGCCGTCGCCGTTGCGGTCGAGATCCTCGACGATGTCGGCAAAGCGCGCCTGGAACTCGACGATGGTGACGCTGCCGTCGCCGTCGGCATCGTTGGCCTGGAAGGCGCGCACCATCGCCCGCTGCATCGCGTCGAGCCACAGCGCCTGATATTCCTCGAGGCTCAATGCGCCGTTCTTGTCGGCGTCGAACTGCTCGAGCCGCGCCTGGCGGGCGGCGTCGATCTCGGCCTGGGTCAGCTTGCCGTCGTCGTTGGTGTCGAACTGCTTGATCAGGCCGGAGCCCCCCGGCCCGCGCGGGCCACCGCCGGCGATGGCCGGCACGGTCGCGAATGCTGCGCCGCCGACCAGGGCCGTGGCGATGATGAGCTTGGTCGAACGCTTCATGATGCTCCTCGTCTCCGTGAACGCGGCCAGTCAACCGCAGCGCCATGGCGGAAGTTTGCCGCCGCGGGCGGAAACTGTCGCACCGCGTCGCGGCCGGCGGGGTCTGCGACGGATCGTTACATTTCACCCCTCCGGGATTCGCCGCGCGCCGCCCTAATATCGCGCCATGAGCGAGCCCGCCCACATCCTGGTCGTCGACGACCACCGCGAGATCCGCGAGGCCCTGGCCAAATATCTGGGCCGGCACGATTTCCGCGTCGCCACCGCCGACAGTGCCGTGGAGGCGCGGCGGGCCCTGGAGACCAGCCGGATCGACCTCGTGGTCCTCGACGTCATGATGCCGCGCGAGGACGGCTTCTCCCTGTGCCGGCAGCTGCGCGCCAGGGGCGGGCTGCCGATCATCATGCTGACCGCGATGGCGGAGGAGACCGACCGGGTGGTCGGCCTCGAGCTCGGTGCCGACGATTATGTCACCAAGCCGTTCAACCCGCGCGAGCTGCTGGCCCGCATCCGCGCCGTGCTGCGGCGCACCCACAGCCTGCCGCCGCAGCCCGAGCGGCCGCCGGTGCGCCAGCTCCGCTTCGACCGCTGGCTGTTCGACGTCGACCGCCGCGAGCTGGTCGGCGAGGACGGCGTGGCGGTGCCGCTGAGCACGGGCGAGTTCCTGCTGCTCTCCGTCCTGGTCCAGCGGCCTGGCATGGTGCTGACCCGCGACCAGCTCCTCGACCTGACCCGCGGCCGGGAAGCCGTCCTGTTCGACCGCAGCATCGACAACCAGGTCAGCCGTCTGCGCAAGAAGATCGAGCGCGATCCGAAGCGGCCGCAGCTGATCAAGACCCATTGGGGCGGCGGCTACAGCTTCACGGCCCAGGTGAGCGAGGGGTGAGGGCTGAGCGAGTCTCGCGGCGGCTCTGGCCCGGCAGCCTCGCGGGGCAGCTGGTCCTGATCGTCCTGTTCGGGCTGCTGCTGGGCCAGAGCCTGAGCTTCGTGATCTTCGCCGACGAGCGGCGTGCCGCCCTGCGCATCGTCGGCCGCGAGCAGGTCCTGACGCGCACGGCGGGGCTCGTGCACCTGCTCGAGGAGACGCCCGAGCCCTTGCACGACCGTATCCTGGAGGCGAGCAGCGGCGGGCTGGTGCGGTTCTCCATCTCCGGCCGGGGTGCCTTGGCCGGCGAGGCCGACTGGCGCCAGCGCAATCCGGTGGCGCGGCGGCTGCGCGGGCTGCTCGGCGGCAATGGCGACCGGTTGGTGCTCGCCGACTTCCCGGAGGAGGGCGGGCTGGTCAACCTGGTCGGTTTCGCGCCGCTGGACGAGGCGAGCGGCCGGCCGAAATACTGGGCGCGGCACCGCCACCGGCCGCCGGCGACCTTGATCCTCTCGGTCCAGCTCGCCGACGGACGCTGGCTCGACGCCCAGACCTTCACCCAGCCGCCGCCGGCCTGGGCGCTGCCGAGCCTGGTCACGCTCGGCCTGTCCGCGACGCTGGTGGCGCTCGGCGTCCTGCTCGCGGTCCGCCGCGTCACGCGCCCGATGACCCGGCTGGCCGCCGCGGCGGACGCGCTCGGCCGGGGCGAGGGCACCCCGCCGCTGGCGGAGGTGGGGCCGGACGACATCCGCACCACCATGGCGGCGTTCAACCGGATGCAGGCGCGGCTGCGGCGGTTCCTCGACGACCGTACCCGCATGCTGGCGGCGGTGGGCCACGATCTGCGCACGCCGATCACCTCCTTGCGCCTGCGGGCCGAGTTCGTCGAGGACGAGGAGACCCGCACGAAGATTCTCGCCACGCTCGACGAGATGCAGGCCATGGTCGAGGCGACCCTGGCCTTCGCGCGCGAGGAGGCGCAGAGCGAGCCGACCCGGATCGTCGATCTCGCGGCCCTGGTCGAGAGCACCGCCGCCGACCTAGCCGATCTGGGCGCCGCGATCGAGGTGCTGCCGGCGGAGCGCCTGCCCTATGCCTGCCGCCCGGTGGCGCTGCGCCGGGCGTTGCGCAATCTGCTCGAGAACGGCGTGCGCTATGGCGAGCGCTGTCGGGTGCGCCTGGAGCGCCATCGCGGCGAGGTGCGCATCGTGCTCGAGGACGAGGGCCCGGGCATTCCGGAGGACCGGCAGGAGCAGGTGTTCGAGCCCTTCGTGCGGCTCGAGGAATCCCGCTCGGGCGAGACCGGCGGGATCGGCCTGGGCCTCGCCATCGCCCGCTCGATCGTGCGGGCCCATGGCGGCGACATCGCGCTGCGGAACCTGCCCGGGCGCGGCCTGCGGGTCAGCCTGACCTTGCCGCCGGCGGCACCGGGGCCGTGACCGCGGCAGCCGGCGCCGCGGCATTGGCCGCGCGACGCCTGGGGCGCAGCTCCTCGGCGGTGAGGGCGCCGTCGCCGTCGCGGTCGCGCCGATGCAGCAGGTCGTTCGCGCGCGCCACCAGCTCCTCCAGTGCCACGCTGCCGTCCTTGTCGCGGTCGTCGGCGCGGAACAGCCGTTCCAGCCGCGGGCGTGCCGTGCTCAGCCACCAGGCTTCATACTCCCCGGGCGAGAGCTTGCCGTCCCGGTCGGTGTCGAACTGGGTCACCTGACGCTCGCGCTCGGCGTGGAGCTCGGCCGCGGTAAGCTTCCCGTCGCCGTCGCTGTCGGCGGCGGCGAGCAGTGCCGGCCGGCGCGCAGGCGCCGGATCGGCGGCCATGGCGGGCGCGACGAGCATGACCAGACCAGCGAGGATGCCAAGGCGGACTGACGGACTCATCCCGGTTCTCCCTGTCCGCCCGAGCTGGGCGGCGGTCGAACCATGCGCCCGACATGGTTAAGGAACGGTTTACGGTCTGGCAGGGATGGCCCGGCCCCCGGTGGGAGGCCGGGCCAGAGGCATGCCGACTCCGCAGGTCCGAATGGGAGTGCTGCAATGCACAACGAGTGTTCCGGGAACGGTGCCCTTTGGCAAGAGGCTTGTCGCATGGCCGCCATGCGGCATTGCGGAAACCGATGAGCGGGCGGTTGATTGCCGGTTCCGTCAGCAAGAGTTCGCACCGCCAACTAGCGCGAGCCCGGAGCGTGGATTTGCGGTAGTGGACGGGTGGGAGCAGAATCAAATCGAGCGACAAGATGCCCTTCCGCCGCGGCCCGCAGGTCATCGTCATCGCGGCCCTGGTCGCCGCGATCGGCATGCTCCTGTCGGCGCCGCAGATCGGCTTCGGCCTCGAGGAGGACCGGGGGCTGACCTGGCTGTTCCTGCTGCGCGGCCAGCGCCCCGCCCCACCGGAGGCGATCGTGGTACGGTTCGACCGGGACGCGTTCGCGCGCCTGCGCAGCCTGCCGGGAGATCCGGCGGTGTGGCCGCAGCCTCTGGCCGGGTGCGTCGCGCGGCAGGGCCGCGTCCCCAATCTCGCCGCCGTCACCGGCCTCGACCGGCTGCCGCGCGGGGTGGTCGCCTGCCTGGTCGAGGAGCTGACCGGGCGCGGCGCCGCGGTCATCGCCTTCGACGTCTCGTTCCGCCGGGATCCGAGCCGGGAGGCGGGAATCTCCTCCCTGGCCAGCGCCATCCGCGTGCATGGCGGGGTCGTGCTGCTCAGCTTTGCCGCGCGCCAGCTCGGCCCGGTGGCCGGACGATCATCCATCCAGGCCGACTTGCTCGAGGGGCCTCATCCGCAGCTGGTGCAGGCGGCGATCGGCACCGCGTCCTGGACGCTGCCGCGCGGCTCGTCGCAGATCCATCAGTTCTGGACCTTCAACGCGGCGCTGCCCGCGGCGACCCAATTGCCGGTGCGGGCGCTGGAAGTGCTGAGCCTGCCGGCGCTCGTCCGCCTCGCCCGGACGACCGAGGAGCCGGTGCCGCTGTCGGCGCGCTCGGCCGAGGTTCTGGGTCGGTTCACCGCCTGGTATCGGGCCCAGATCGCGTCCGATGGCGGCCTGAGCGATGCCGAGGTCGCCCGCCTGACCCAGGACGATGTCACGCTGCTGCGTGCCCTGGAACGTACCTACCGTGGCCCCGAGTCCTACTACATCAACTTCTACGGGCCGCCCGGGACGATCCCCTCCTACTCCGCGGCGGACCTGCTCGTGCCGGAGGGCGACGACCGGGTTCCCGACGACGCGTTGCGCGGGCGGGTGGTGTTCGTGGGCTACCAGGAGCTCGAGATCCCGCAGGCGCCGGACAGCTTCCCGACCGCGTTCCGCAGCGCCGACGGGGTCGATCTCGGCGGCGTGGAGATCGCCGCCACCGCGTTCGGCAATCTGATGCACGCGGAGAATCTGCGGGCGATGCCCGAGCTGGCGCGGCTCCTGTTCGTGGGCTGCCTCGGCTTCACCTTCACCCTCGCGAGCTGTCTCGGCACGGTCTGGCGCGGGCTGGCGCTGACGCTGGCGCTGGGGACCGCCTATGCCGCGATCGCGATCGCGAGCTTCGTGCTCGCGAACTTCTGGCTGCCGGTCGTCGTGCCGATCCTGGTGCTCGTGCCGCTCGCCATCGGCATCGGCCAAGCCGTGCACTATTTCGGCGCCGCGCGCTGGCTGGGGGTCTACACGCCGCGCCAGGTCAGCCGGCGGCTGCTGGAGGGCCGGGACTTCGGCCGCGGCGCGGAGACGCGCGAGGTGACCGTGATGCTGACCGACATCGTCGGCTTCACCACCATGGCCGAGCAGAGTTCCCCGGACGAGGTCACCGATTTCGTCAACCGGCACTTCACCATGCTCGACCGCTGCGTCGAGGCCGAAGGCGGCACGCTGGCCCAGTTCATCGGCGACAGCGTGATGTCGTTCTGGGGTGCCCCCGACCCGCAGCCGGATCACGCCGCCCGTGCCTGCCGGGCGGCGCTGGCCATCGCCGCGGCGCTCGCGGCGGAGAACCGGCGACGCGCCGAGGGGGGGCTCGAGCCGGTCCGCATGCGGATCGGGATCAACACCGGGATGGTGACGGCGGGCAATGTCGGCGCGCCCGGACGCAGCAATTACGGGATCGTCGGCGACACGGTGAACACCACCCAGCGGATCGAGCAGCTGGCCAAGGTGATCTGCCCCGACCAGCCGACCGCCGCCATCCTGGTCAGCGCCCGCACCCGCGGGCTCGCCGGCACCGGTTTCGATTTCCGCGAGGCCGGTGCCCATCAGGTCCGTGGCCGCAGCCAGAGCGTGATGATCTATCGATTGGAGAGCGGGCGCGATCCTGTCGCCTCGCCGGCACCCGGCAGCTCGACACGCTGGAGTCGAGAGCCGCCGCAGGCCAGATCCGCTTGAGGGCCGAATCGCGACGCGCCGCGATGCGCGATTGACCATGCACGTTCGAGCGTGCTGTTGAAGCGATCAATCCTGGCGGCAAAAGCCAGTCCGCCGAGCGGGGAGCTCGATGGGGGGATACGCAGCCCGAGGTCCCGCGGCCCGCATCGTGGTCGGCGCGATGGTGCTGTTCACGCTCACGGCGATCGCGCGCCGGCCCGAGGCGGCCGAGCCTTGTCTCGATGCCGAGGGCCGGGCGACGGCTCCGGTAGCCCTGCTCGTCTCCTCGGTCGGCGAGGTGCTGGTGGCGGGTGCGGCACCGCGGGGCACGTCGCCGGAGCAGCCGATCTGCGACGGCGAGGTGGTCGAGGTCGGCAGCGCCGGCCGTGCATTGATTCATTTGATCGGTGCCGACACGCCGCTGCGGCTGGACGAGAACACGATCACCCGGATCGACGCGCCGCCCGAGCCGGGCTCCGGCCTGGTCGACCTGATGCAGGGCGGGCTCTACTTCCTGAGCGAGGTGCGCCGCACGCTCTCGGTGCGCACGCCCTACGTCAACGCCGGCGTCGAGGGTACCGAGGTCTATCTGCGCGTGGCCGACGGCGGCACCGACATGCTGGTGCTGGAGGGCCGGGTCGCCGCGACGCCGGGGGCCGCCAGCGGCGTGCCGTTCGCGCCGGCGACGGTGGCGACCGGCGAGCGGCTGGAGGCGGCGGCCGGCGCGGCGCCCGCCGTGGAGGCGCTGCCCGACGACGGTGCCGCGTTCGGTGTATTGCGCCGGGTGTCGGTTGGCGCCCTGTCCTGGACACTCTACTATCCCGAGGTGCTGGTCGGCGCGGAGGCGGACGCCTGGCCGCGGATCGGCGAGGCGGCCCGGCTCCTGGTGGCGGGCCAGCGCGACCGGGCCGAGGCCGTGCTCGCCGAGGTGCCGGATGCGGGCGTGGAGGGTGCGTTCGCCGCCGCCCTGCGCACCTCGATCGCCGTCGCCCGCCGCGACGCGGCGACCGCCGACGCCCAGTCGGCCCGTGCGGTCGCCCTGGCACCCGAGGCGGCGGCACCCCGGCTGGCGCAGTCCTATGCCCGGCAGTTGGCGCTCGACCTCGACGGAGCGGTGACCGCCGCCGCCGAGGCGGCGCGGCTGGCGCCCACCGAGCCGCTGCCGCAGGCGCGGCTGGCCGAGCTCCATCTGATGCAGGGCGACGTTGCCCGCTCCCGGCTGGCGGCGAACGAGGCGGCGAGGCTCGGCCCGAGCGCGCTGACCGACATCGCGCAGGGCTATGCCGATCTCGCCACCTATCGGGCGACCACGGCGGAGGAGGCGTTCCGGCGCGCGCTCGCGCAAGACAGCCAGAACCCGACGGCGCTCTTGGGCCTGGGGCTGGCCCAGATCCGGCGCGGCGACCTCGCGGCCGGCACGATGCAGCTCCAGAACGCGGCGGCGGCCGATCCCGCCAGCTCGCTCCTGCGCTCCTATCTCGGCAAGGCCTACTTCACGGCGCGCGATGGGACGGCGGCGGCCAAGCAGTACGCCATCGCCAAGGATCTCGACCCGACCGACCCGACGCCGTGGTTCTACGACGCCATCCGGCTCCAGCTCGCCAACCAGCCGGTGGCCGCCCTGCGCTCGATCGACCGGTCGATCGCGCTCAACGATAACCGGGCGCCGTTCCGCTCGCGGCTGCTGCTCGACCAGGACCAGGCGACGCGCGGCGCGAGCCTGGCGCAGATCTACCAGGACCTCGGCTTCACCCAGCTCGGCATCAACGAGGCGCGCCGCGCCCTGATGCTCGATCCGGCCAGCAGCTCGGCGCACCGGTTTCTTTCCGATGTGTATCAGGGCGAGCCCAGATACGAGGCGGCGAGGGTGAGTGAGCTGCTGCAATCGCAGCTCCTGCAACCGGTCGGCCTCAATCCGGTCCAGCCGAGCCTGGGCTTTGCCGATCTCAACGTAATCGCGAATGCTGGGCCCACGCACGTGGGCTTCAACGAGTTCACACCTCTGTTCCAGAAGGATGGCTGGCAGATCAATGGCACCGGCATCGCCGGGACGCAGAACACGATCGGCAACGAGCTGTCCGCGACGGGCCTGTGGGGCCGCACCTCGGTCAGCGTCGGCCAGTACTATCTCGATACCGACGGATTCCGCAGGAACGACCACCTGCAGCACAAGATCTACACGGCGTTCGCGCAGGTCCAGGCCACCGACCGGCTCAACCTTCAGGCGGAGTACAGGCGGCGCGAGTCCGAGCTCGGCGACCGCAGCCTGAATTTCGAGCTCGACGACTACGACCGCAACCTGCGCTCGAGCATCGACCAGGATATTCTGCGGCTGGGCGGCCGGCTCGACCTGACGCCGTCGACGACGGTCCTGTTGTCGGGTGTCTACAGCAACCGCAACGAGCGCAACCGGACCGGGCAGAGCTTCGACCTGGGCGGTGGGCTCACCTTCGACTTCGATTTCCGCGGTCGGGGCAATCTCGACGGGCGCCAACTCGAGACCCAGGTGCTGACCAATCTGGGTCGGGCAAGGATCGTGGCCGGCGGGGGTGCCTATCACGTCGACGAGGATCTCCAGCTCGTCGAGCGGCAGACCTTCGACGGCTCGACCACCGAGAGCGATCTGCTGAGCAATCCGCACAGCAACACCGACTCGGCGAAGCTCTACGGCTACGCCTATGTCGACTGGCCCGAGCGGACGGTCTTCACCCTCGGCATGGGTATGGATCACTCGGACGAGACGGGCGACAAAGAGACCGAGGCCACCCCGAAACTTGGTGTCGAGTACCGCGCGACCGACCGGCTCACCTTGCGCGCCGCAGCCTTCCGCTCGGTCAAGAGCAACATCATCGCGCAGCAGACGATCGAGCCCACGACAGTCGCGGGCTTCAATCAGGTGTTCGACGACTTCAACGGCACCAAGGCGGACCAAGCAGGCATCGGTGCCGACTACCGCCTGACGCCGGACGTGACCGTCGGGGCGGAGGGTGTGTATCGCGACCTCTCCCTACCTCGTCTCGACGATGACGACTTCATCACGCGCGACGCGGATGAAGCGACGGCCCACGGCTACCTCTACTGGACGGTCTCCGATCAGGTCGTGTTCACGGCGGAGTTGCGTGGAAGTCGCTTTCGCCAGCACCGAGCGGACTCCGCAGGCCAGCCGCGGGCGATCGACGCCGTCCTGGCCCCGGTGTCGCTGCGCTATTTCCATCCGAGCGGCTTCTTCGCGGTTGGCGGCATCGAGTATGTCGGCCAGTCCGTGACGACCGTATCGGAGTCTACGGAGGACGAATCTTGGGGCGATTCGTGGCTGCTCGATGCGGCGATCGGCTATCGTCTGCCAAACCGCCGCGGTATTGTCAGCGTTGAGCTGAACAATATCCTGGATCAGAGCGTCCACTGGCAGGACGATACGTTCCGGAGCTCGGAACAGCAGAACCGACGATTCATCCCGGAACGATCAGCGATGGTTCGTTTGAACTTGAATTTCTGAAAGGGGGAATCATGGACATGAGCTGGGCAAGCGCGTGGGCGGTGCTGTTCGCATTGGCGGTGGTCGCGCCGCTTCCGTCTGTGGCAGCGGGAGCCAATGCTACGGATGTGAGCATGGTCGTCGCGGCGGTGCTTGATTTACCCGCGCCGCAGACGAGTTCCGCGATGCCGATTGAGCCCATCCAAACGACGACTTGCGGCTGCACGCCGGCCCCCAATCGCAAGCAGAAGATCATCGTGAAGATCAACGGCCAGGACCTGTGCCAGGCGACCAGCATGCCCTGCACGGCGCCCTAGCGTCACCGCCGCTTCCCCTTGCGCCATCGCGCTTTCCGCGCCAGATCGCCCGGGCGACGCGAGGGAGAAGCATTTGGGCCTGCGGATCACGACCTGGAACGCGAACTCGATCCGGCTGCGCGAGAGCGCCTTGCGCCGGATCGTGGCCGAGATCCGGCCCGACGTGCTGTGCGTGCAGGAGATCAAGGTCGAGGACGACCGCTTTCCCGCCGAGCTGTGCCGGGCACTCGGCTTCGAGCATCTGCATGTCCACGGGCAGAAGGCCTATCACGGCGTGGCGGTGCTCTCGAAGGTGCCGCTGGCCGAGTGCCACACCCGCTGGTGGTGCGGGATCGAGCACAGCCGCCACGCGATCTGCACCTTGCCGGGCGGGATCGAGCTGCACAATTTCTACATCCCCGCCGGCGGCGACGTGCCCGACCCCGAGCTGAACCCCAAGTTCCGGCACAAGCTCGACATGCTGGAAGCGCTGACCGGGCATTTCGGCGCCAGGCGCAATGACGGTGCCCGGATGGTCCTGCTGGGCGATCTCAACATCGCCCCGCTCGAGCACGACGTCTGGAGCCACAAGCAGCTCTTGAACGTGGTCTCGCACACGCCGGTCGAGACCGAGGGGCTGCTCGCGCTGCAGGCGGCCTATGGGTTCGTCGATGCGGTGCGCACCGTCGTGCCGCCCGACCGGAAGCTCTATACGTGGTGGTCCTACCGGGCGCAGGACTGGGCGGCGTCGGACCGCGGCCGGCGGCTGGACCATGTCTGGCTGTCGCCGGAGCTGGCGCCCAATCTGGTCACCGCCGAGGTCGAGCGCGCCGCGCGCGGCTGGGAGATGCCCAGCGACCATGTGCCGGTGACGGTCGAGCTCGCGGTCTGAGCCCGTGGAGCTGCCGCCGCTGGCACTGACCATGGGCGAGCCCGCCGGCATCGGCGGGGAGATCGCGCTGGCGGCCTGGCGCCGGCTGGCGGGGCAGGGGCCGGTGTTCCTCGCACTCGACGACCCGGAGCGGCTGCGCCGGATCGGGACCGCACCCGTGCGCGAGATCGCGGACGCGGGCGAGGCGGCGGCGGTGTTTCCGCACGCCCTGCCGGTGCTGCCGCTGGGGGAGCGCGTCGAGGTCGAGCCCGGCCGGCCGGACCCGGCCCAGGCAGCCGCGGTGGTGCAGAGCATTGTGCGGGCGGTCAGCCTGACCCGCGCCGGGGCCGCGGCGGCGGTGGTCACCAACCCGATCCACAAGGCCACGCTCTACGCCGCCGGCTTCGGCTTTCCCGGTCACACCGAGTTCCTGGCCGAGCTGTCCGGTAGCACCCTTCCGGTGATGATGCTGGCCGGGCCGAGCCTGCGGGTGGTGCCGCTGACGGTGCACATCGCGCTTGCCGAGGTGCCGCGCCGGCTGGACCAGGACGGCATCCTGGCGCAGGCGCGGATCGTGGCCGAGGCGCTGCGGCACGATTTCGGGATCACCGCACCCCGCCTCGCCGTCGCGGCGCTCAACCCTCATGCCGGGGAGGAGGGTGCCATGGGCGACGAGGAGAGCCGGATCATAACACCGGCGCTGGACCGCTTGCGGGGGGAGGGCATCGACGTGACCGGTCCGCTGCCGGCGGACACCATGTTCCACCCGAGGGCCCGCGCGGCCTACGATGCCGCCTTGTGCATGTACCACGATCAGGCGCTGGTGCCGGTGAAGACCCTGCATTTCGACGATGCCGTCAACGTCACGCTGGGGCTGCCCTTCGTGCGCACCTCGCCGGACCATGGCACCGCGCTCGGCATCGCCGGCCGCGGCGTCGCCCGCCCGGACAGCCTGATCGCCGCGATCGAGCTCGCCGCCGCGATGGCGCGGCGACGCCGGGAGACTGCCGCATGACCATCCGCCCGCTGCGCCTGGGCGTGAATCTCGACCATGTCGCCACCCTGCGCAACGCGCGCGGCGGCACGCATCCCGACCCGGTCCGCTTCGCTCACCTCGCCGTCGAGTCCGGCGCCGACGGCATCACCGTGCATCTGCGCGAGGACCGGCGGCACATCCGCGATGCCGACGTCGAGCGGCTGATGGCGGAGCTGAGCGCACCGGTGAACCTGGAGATGGCGGTGACCGCCGAGATGGTCGGCATCGCCCGCCGGCTGAAGCCGCACGCGACCTGTCTGGTGCCCGAGAAGCGGGCCGAGGTGACGACCGAGGGCGGGCTGGATGCGGTGGGCGGCGGGCAGGCGCTGGCCGAGGCGGTGGCGGCGCTCGGCGAGGCGGGCTGCCGGGTGTCGCTGTTCGTCGATCCCGACCCGCGCCAGCTCGACGCCGCGGTCGCCGCCGGGGCACCCGTGGTCGAGCTGCACACCGGCAGCTACGGCGAGGCCGTGGGCGAGGCCGCGACACGCGAGCTCACGCGCCTGCGCACGGCTGCGCGCCATGCGGCGGCCATTGGTCTGGAATGCCATGCCGGCCACGGGCTGACCTACGCCAACACCCGCCCCGTGGCGGCGATCGGCGAGATCGTCGAGCTGAACATCGGCCACTTCCTGGTCGGCGAGGCGGTGGCGATCGGGCTGCCGGAGACGCTGCGGCGGATGCGCGCGGTGATGGAGGCGGGCCGCCGCGACCTGGCGCGGCCGGGGAGGGGCGGATGAGGATCGCGGTTCTGGGCGCCGGCGGCGTCGGCGGCTATTTCGGCGCGCGGCTGGCGGCCAGCGGCAACGACGTCACCTTCATCGCGCGCGGCGCCCACGCCCAGGCGATGCGCGAGCACGGCCTTCAGGTGCTCTCGCCCCTGGGCGATCTGCGTCTGCAGCCGGTCAAGCTGCACGAGGACTGGCGCGGCACCGGGCTGGTCGACCTCGTCCTGGTCGCGGTCAAGATGTACGACCTGGAGGCCGCGGCCGCCCAGCTCAAGCCGCTGCTCGCGGCCGACACCGCGGTGGTGCCGTTCCAGAACGGGGTCGAGGCACAGGCGATCCTCGAGCGCGTGCTCGGCAAACGCTATGTCTGCGGCGGGACCGCCTACATCGCGGCCGCCATCGAGCGGCCGGGCGTGATCCGGCACACCGGCAAGGGGGCGCGGCTGGTATTCGGCGAGCCCTACCCGACCCAGTCCTGGCGCCTGGAGACGCTGGAGGCGGCCTGCCGGGGTGCCGGGATCGACTGCCTGCTGGCACCCGACATCGCGGTCGAGGTCTGGCGCAAGTTCATCTTCCTCGCCCCCTTCGCCGGCATCACCTGCTTCGCCCGCACCAGTATCGGTGCCGTCCGCGAGGATCCTGCGCTCTGGGGCCGGTTCCGGTCGCTGGTCGAGGAGGCGACCGCCGTCGCCCGGGCTTCCGGCGTCGCCTTGCCCGAGGGCGAGGAGGAGCAGCGGCTCGAGCTCGCCCGCAAGCTGCCGACCGAGATGCGGTCCTCGATGCTCCACGACCTCGAGGCGGGAAAACGGCTGGAGCTCGACTGGCTGACCGGCGCCGTGGTCCGGCTCGGCGCCGAGCACGGGGTGGCGACCCCGGTCAGCGCCGAGGTCTACGAGGCGCTGGCGCCGCTCCGCGACGGGGCGCCGGCGGCCTGACCTACCAGAGCCGCCGCGCGCCGTAGGCGTCGAAGGCGGCCTCGTTCGAGACGAGCTGGAGGTTGCCCGTGATCGCCTGCGCGATCAGCAGGCGGTCGAACGGGTCGCGATGCGGCCCGGGCAGGTTGCCGGCGCGCTCGGCGCTCGCCAGATCGAGCGGCAAGGTCAGAAATCCCTGCTGCCGCATAGCCGGCGAGATCCGTCAGGATCGTCGCGGCGATGGCGAGCTTGCCCAGCCGGTGCTTGGTCGCAAGCTCGAACGCCGAGACGGTGCTGACATGAACCTCGGCCGCGATGTCCGCGATGGCGTTGTAGGCAGGCCGGGACAGCCTGGGGTCGTCCAGTGCCCACCAGAGCAGCGCATGGGTGTCGAGGAGCAGCCGCAAGGCGTCAGCCGCCCTCCCAGAGCCGCAGCTCCTCCTCGGGCAGCGGGTCGAAGAAGCTGTCCGGCACCTCCAGCTTGCCCTTGAGCGTGCCCGGGACCCGCCGCGGCTTCGGCGCCTCGACCGGGACGAGGCGGACCGCGGGCTTATCGCCCTGGGCGATGACGACCTCCTCGCCGCGCAGGGCCTGGTCGATCAGGCGCGCGAGATCGGTCTTGGCGGCGTCGAGGGTGACGGTGGTCATGGGCGGATCCGGCCTAGCCAGCAACAAAGCTGGGCCGGACGGCCGCGGCGTTCAAGCTATGCGGCTGTGCCCTGCGCGTAGCCCAGCTCCTTCAGGCTCTCGGCGATCTCCTCGAGGACCATGGGGTCGTCGATGGTGGCCGGGACCTTGTGCTCGGCGCTGTCGGCGATCTTCTTCATCGTGCCGCGCAGGATCTTGCCGGACCGGGTCTTGGGCAGCCGCGAGACCACGGCCACGAGCTTGAAGGCGGCCACCGCCCCGATCCGGTCGCGGACGCGTGCCACCAGCTCGGCGCGGACGGCCTCGGGCTCGCGCGCGACGCCGGACTTGAGCACGACCAGGCCGAGCGGCAGCTCGCCCTTCAGCCGGTCCTCGACGCCGATCACCGCGCACTCGGCGACGTCCGGATGCTCGGCCAGCACCTCCTCCATCGCTCCGGTCGAGAGACGGTGGCCGGCGACGTTGATGACGTCGTCGATGCGGCTCATGACGTAGAGATAGCCGTCCGCGTCCTTGTAGCCGGCGTCGCCGGTGAGGTACCAGCCGGGATAGCGGCTGAGATAGGACTGGTGGTAGCGCTCGTCGGCGTGCCACAGGGTCGGCAGGCAGCCCGGCGGCAGCGGCAGCCGGATGCAGATGGCACCCATCTTGCCGGCGGGCAGCACCTCGCCGCTCTCGTCCAGCACCTGCACGTCGTAGCCGACCATGGCGACGGTCGGCGAGCCGGGCCGGATCGGCAGCTTCTCGATCCCGATCGGGTTGGCCGCGATCGCCCAGCCGGTCTCGGTCTGCCACCAGTGGTCGATCACCGGCACGCCGAGCTGGGCCTCGGCCCAGAGCAGCGTGTCGGGATCGCAGCGCTCGCCGGCGAGGAACAAGGTCCGTAGCGAGGACAGATCGTACTTCCCGATATGGGAGCCTTCGGGGTCCTCCTTCTTGATCGCCCGGAACGCGGTGGGCGCCGTGAACAGGACCGCCACCTTGTGCTGGCTGACCACGCGCCAGAACGCGCCGGGATCGGGCGTGCCGACCGGCTTGCCCTCGTAGACGATGGTCGTGTTGCCGTTCAGCAGCGGGCCGTAGACGATGTAGCTGTGGCCGACCACCCAGCCCACGTCGGACGCGGCCCAGTACACCTCGCCGGGTGCCACGCCGTAGATGTTGCGCATCGTCCAGAGCAGGGCGGTCGCGTGGCCGCCATGATCGCGCACCACGCCCTTGGGCTGGCCGGTCGTGCCCGAGGTGTAGAGGATGTAGAGCGGGTCGGTCGCCTCGACCGCGACGCAGTCGACGGGGTGGGCCCGCATCGCCTCTTCCCAGTCGATGTCGCGGCCCTCGCTCAGCTCCGCCTTCGCCTGCTGCCGTTGCAGGATGATGGTGTGGCGCGGCTTGTGGGTGGCGAGCTCGATCGCGCGGTCGAGCAGCGGCTTGTAGGGCAGGACCTTCGCGCCCTCGATGCCGCAGGAGGCCGAGACTATCACCACCGGCTTGGAATCGTCGATGCGGGTGGCGAGCTCGTTGGCGGCGAAGCCGCCGAACACCACCGAGTGCACGGCACCGATGCGCGCGCAGGCCAGCATGGCGACCAGGGCTTCGGGCACCATCGGCATGTAGACGATGACCCGGTCGCCCTTGCCGACGCCGTGGCGCACCAGGGCGCCCGCGAACCGGGACACGAGGTCCTGCAGCTCACGATAGGAGATCGTGCGCGTGCTCGCCGTGACTGGGCTGTCGTGGATGATGGCCGCCTGCGACCCCCGCCCGGCGGCGACGTGCCGGTCGACGGCATTGTAGCAGATGTTGAGCCGGCCCCCTGCGAACCAACGATAGAAGGGCGCCTTCGTGTCGTCGAGCACCCGGTCCCATGGGCGGTCCCAGTGCAGCTCGGCTGCAGCCTCGCCCCAGAACCCCGCCGGATCGGCAAGGCTGCGCTCATAGACGCTTCGATAGATGCCCATGGTCCCGCGGCCTCCCCGACAGTCGTGAGCCTGGACGATAGGCACGGGGCCGCCGGCTAACAACGCGGCGAGATGACCGCGCGCGCAACGACATTGCCCGCGACCATGGTTGGGATCATGGTTCCGCGCGAACGACAAGACGGGGAGCAGACGATGTGCACATGCGATCGCCGTGCGTGGCTGGGGTCGATGGCGGCAGTGGCGCTTGGCGCCAGCGTGCCGGCGCGGGCCGATGATGATTGCGTGGTGTTCGATGCTGCACGACAGGCTGCCGAGACGCCGGATCAGGCCTTGGGCCGGCTGATGGACGGCAACGCCCGGTTGCTCGCGGGCAAGACCGTCAACTGCGACATGCTCGACCAGATCGAGGCCACCTCTGCGGGTCAGGCGCCGTTCGCGGCGATCGTGGGCTGCATCGACTCCCGGGTGCCGCCGGAGCTGATCTTCGACCAGCGTCTCGGCAGCGTGTTCTCGTCCCGCATCGCCGGCAATTTCGTCAACACGGACATCATCGGCAGCCTGGAGTTCGCGACCAGGGTCATGGGGGCCAAGCTGGTCCTGGTTCTGGGCCATTCCGACTGCGGCGCGATCAAGGGCGCGATCGACAATGTCCAGCTCGGCAACCTCACCGCGACCTTGGGCAACATCTGGCCGGCCGTCGAGGCGACCGACGCGGGCTCGGGCGGCCGGACCTCGAAGAACAAGCCCTTCGTCCAGGCCGTCGCGGAAACGAACGCACGGCTGGCGGCGCGCATGCTGACCGAGCGCAGCCCGGTCATGGCGGGGATGGTGGATGATGGTAGCCTCAAGGTTGTGGCCGCGATGCACGACGTCGCCACGGGCAGGGTCAGCCTGCTGACCTGAAACCTCCTGCGACGCGCGGGTTTGCCGCCGCGCGCTCCATGGCCTAAAGTCCGCGCCGGCGCACCCGGACGGCGAAAGGTCCAGCAGGTCCCGGATGGAATCCTCCATCTTCGGCTTCATCTGGAAGTACAGCAAGCGACAGCAGCTGGTGATCCTGGCGCTGAGCATCGCGCTGCTGCCGCTCAACTATTATTCATACGACATCCCGAAGCAGATCGTGAACCGGGCGCTCGGCACGGACGAGACCCCGACCTTCTGGGGATACGATCTCGACCGGCTGCAGCTGCTGATCCTGCTGTGCGGGATGTTTCTGGCCGTGGTGCTGATCAGCGGCGGCCTCAAATACGTGGTCAATGTCTATGCCGGCGTGGTCGCGGAGCGCATGCTGCGGCGCCTGCGCTACCAGCTCTACAGCCATCTCCTGCGCTTCCCGCTGCCGCATCTGCGCCGGGTGAGCCAGGGCGAGCTGGTGCAGATGATCAACGCCGAGACCGAGGCCTTGGGCGGTTTCGTCGGTGAGGCGGTGAGCACGCCCGGGCTCCAGGCCGGCACCTTGCTGACCAGCCTGTTCTTCATGTTCATGCAGGACTGGAAGTTGGGCCTGGCGGCCGTCGCGCTCTATCCCTTGCAGATCTGGCTGATCCCCAAGCTGCAGCGGCAGGTCAACCTGCTGGGCAAGGAGCGCGTGCGCCAA
>JBFWWD010000019.1:0-39414 GCA_050246385.1 Geminicoccaceae bacterium | reverse complement strand
CGCTCGAGTTGAACGCCGCCCTGCTGCCGCCGATCTGCCAGGCCGGCGGCCGCATCGGGACCATTCGCCCGGAGATCGCCGCCGCGACCGGCCTGCCGGACGACTGCATCGTCGGCGTCGGTGGCCATGATCATGTCTGCGGCATGTTCGCGGTCGGGGCCGACCGTGCCGGCGTCCTGCTCGACAGCATCGGCACCGCCGAGGCGCTCACCCTCGTTACCGACATGCCGCTGGCCGATTGCGCAATCGGCTGGGACGGCTTCAATCAAGGCGCATTCGATGCCGGGCGCCCGCTGTTCTACATGTTCGGCGGCCTGCCGACGGCCGCGGCCTCGGTCGAGTGGTTTCGCGCCGCGCATGGCGGGGCGGACCATGCGACGCTGATTGCCGAGGCGGAAAGCGCCGATCCCGCGGAGCAGGCGCTGTTCCTGCCGCATCTGCGGCTAGGCTCGCCACCATTTCCCGATCCGGTCGGACGCGGCGCCTTTCTCGGGCTCTCCTCCACCACCTCGCGTGGGGCGCTGTTCCGCTCGGTCCTGGAGGGGATCGCGCTCGACGGCGGCAACATGCTGAAGATCATGGGCCGGCATCTCGGCACTCGCTCACCGGATCGGATCGTGGCCATCGGCGGGAGCACCAAGAACCGGCTGCTGATGCGGCTGAAGGCATCGGTCTACGGGGCGCGTCTGGGGGTGGTCGATCTTCCGGACGCCACCTGCCTCGGTGCGGCCCTGCTGGGCGGGCTCGCGGCCGGGCTGTTCCGCGATCTGGACGAGGCGAGAGCGGGTTTGCGCCTGGCGATCCGCGACGTCGAGCCGGATCCGAGTTGGAGCGAGGAGTTCCGTGAGCGTCGCCTGGGGACCTATGCCGCGGCCTACGCCGCGCTGCGGCCTCTCCACGCCCGGCTCCTGGACGAGTGAGCGGTTCTGTTCGCTTCGGCCGCGGCGCGCGCTAAGCTCGCCCCAGGAGCACGCCTCAGACAGGAATGGCGCCATGCGTTGGCAGATGAGTCGCCGCAGCCAGAACATCGAGGACCGGCGCGGGATGGGGCCCGCCGGCATGGGGCGCGGACTGAGGGTCGGCGGCGTGGGCGGTCTGGGCCTGGTCGCCTTCGCCGTGATCGCCATGCTCCTCGGCGTCGACCCGTCGGTGATCCTGGGCAGCCTGACTGGCGATGGCGGCTATTCGGGCCCGCAGTCGACCACCTCGCGCGGCGGCGCGCCGCCCGCCGACGACGAGAGTTCCCAGTTCGTCGCTGCGGTCCTCGGCCAGACCGAGGATGTCTGGGGCCAGATCTTCCAGCAGTCTGGCCAGTCCTACCGCGAGCCGACGCTCGTCCTGTTCGACGGCGGCGTGCAGTCGGCCTGCGGCATGGCGGGCTCCGCGACGGGGCCGTTCTACTGCCCCGCGGACCAGAAGGTCTATCTCGACACCTCCTTCTTCCGCGAGTTGAGCCAGAAGTTCGGGGCGCCCGGCGATTTCGCGGCAGCCTATGTCATCGCGCACGAGGTCGGCCACCATGTCCAGACACTGCTCGGCATCTCGCGACAGGTCACCGAGATGCGGCAGCGTTCCGACGAGCGCACCTCGAACCGTCTCTCGGTGATGATGGAACTGCAGGCGGACTGCTTCGCCGGCGTCTGGGCGCGCCACCTCCAGGAGACCCAGGGAGTGCTCGAGCAGGGCGATGTCGAGGAGGGGCTGCAGGCCGCCAGCGCGGTGGGCGACGACCGAATTCAGCACGCCACGCGCGGCTACGTGGTTCCCGACGCGTTCACACATGGCAGCTCGGAGCAGCGCATGCAGTGGTTCAGCCAGGGGCTGAAGACCGGCGACCTCAACTCCTGCGACACTTTCGGCGCGGGGCAGCTCTAGCAGGGTCGCGCCCCGGCAGCCTCCTCGAGCCGTGCCTCCTGGCGGATGCGGATCAGATGTCGGTCGAGAGACTCGATCAGGCGTAGCGTCCGCAGACGCGACAACGAGCGGCTCACCGTCTCCACGGTGAGGCCGAGATGGTCGGCGATGTCGACCCGGCTCATCGGCAGCCGGATCGGCTCGCTCGGGCCGAGCCGCTGGCGACGACGCATGCTGAGGACGAAGCTCGCAACCCGCTCGGTCGCGTTCTTGCGCCCCAGCAGCATCATCTGTTCCTGGGCCGCGGCGAGCTCCGTCGAGGTTCGCTGGAAGATCTCCTTCTCGAGCGGAGGGCATTCGTCGCACAGCATCAGGAACTGGGCACGGGGGAAGCGGCAGAGCTCGGCCTCGGTCACCGCCTCGGCCGTGCAGCCGTGCAGCTCTCCGACGACAAGACCCAGAAAGTCGCCCGGAAGCGCGAACCCGACAATCTGGCGACGCCCGTCGCCGAGCAGCTTGAACAGCTTGAGCATGCCGTGCGTGACGACATAGCTGGCCTCGACCGGCTCGCCCTCCTCGAACAGGCTCTGCTCCGGCGCGAGCCGGCGCTCGGTGGCCATGGCTGTCAGTCGCGGCAGGAACTCCGGCCCGACCGCCGCGCACACGGCAATCTGCCGAACGTCGCAGGCGGCGCAGTGCGGATGCAGACACACCCGCGGTATTGCGCCCGATGAACGTCTGACGGGCGATCCTGTCGCGAGGGCTAGGCGCGTCACACCCGACCTGCCGCCACCATCTCTTTGCCACCTTCGCGGGCCAGATTAGCCTTGGTCGGCGGCCGGATCGCGCGGCACAGTGACGCTGCCGGACGCGAGAACGAGCATGGCTCCGACCGGCGGGTCCAGCCGGCGGAGCCAGTCGAGTGGCGAACCGGAGCCGACGCGTTACGCGGTCGGCCCCAGGCCGCTCGGGTTGCTAGAGGGCCGCCAGGAAGTTGACGAGGTCCGACTTCTCCTGGGCGGTCAGACCGATGTTGAAGCGCTGATCGTAGAAATTGACCACGCCGTTGAGGTCCCGCGCCGACCCGTCGTGGAAGAAGGGAGCGCGTGACGCCAAACCGCGCAGTCCCGGCACGGTGGACTTGCCGATGTCGGCGCATTTGCCCGTGATCAGACCCGACCCGGGATCGTTGGTGATGATCTCGCTGCCGTAGAACGGATGCGTCGCTCCGTTGTTGCAGGTGAACTTGAAGACCGGCAGATCGCCGGCCGGTGCCGGACCGTTCCCCAGAGCCGGGTCGGTTGCGGCGACAGGACCGTTGAAGCGTCCGGCGGCAGCCTGACCGCCAACCCCGATGTCGCGCTGCGGTGGGAGCACGAGCTCGCTACCGGCGTGCGGCATTCCATGGCAGGTCGAGCAGTTCGCGGGGAACAGCGTCAGCGGATTGAAGGGCGGGCCCGGCGGGAAGATGTCGTTGAACCCACCGACATTGGCGAGCGTGATGGGCTTGGTGTTGAAGATCTCCTGACCTCGGGCGATCGAGGCCTGCCGCGCGGCTCGGGCGTTGCCCGTGAGGTTGGCCCAGTTCACATACTCGTCGAATGCCGGAGGTGGCGGCGGGCCGCCCGGCGCGGGTGGGGGAGGCGGCTCGGTCGAGCGCCCGGACAGGTTGAACGGTCCGCCGGTGGCGTTCACGTCCAGCCGCCCGCCGAGCCGGTCGATGAGCTGTGCGCTGAAGAACTTGGTCTCGAAATCGACGATCTGGTCGACCTGGGCGGCCGTCGGCTGCACCGGTGACTGCGCGTGCCCGAGCGTGGCGTCGATCGCCTGCGTCCGCAGGCTGGGCTCGCGGCCGTCCCACATCACGTTGGTGAGCGGGTTGTTGCTCGTACGGGTGTCGGTGTCCGAGGGCGATTTGAAGCGCAGGCTCGCCGAGAAGATCGGACGGCGATACATGGACAGGATCTTGATCGCGGGATTGCCCGGATCCTTGTTGAAGTCCGGGTCGCTGTTGCAGCCCGGCTTGTCCGAGAGGACCTCGACCGTGTACTCCGCATTCTGCGGGACCGGGATCGCGATCCTGATCAGGCCGCGGGTCAGCAGCATCGAATAGGCGTTCCGGAGCGACCTGGTGCCCCGTCCGCGGATGCCCCGATAGAGCGAGCCGGCCGTGTTCTTGGCCGGAACGGCGCTCGGGCAGTTCGCGCCGTCGACCGGCGCGAACAGCGGGTCGTTGAGGTTGTTGCGGAACCGCGCCTGAATGTTCGTCAGCGCCAGGCCCATGCCGCTCGGCGGGTTGTGGCAGGTGGCGCAGGTGCGGCCGTTGACCGACTTGCCGGTATTGATCTTCACCAGGTCCTGGAAGAACGCGTTGTTGGCGGTGAACGTCGTCCCGGCCTGGTTGTAGTTGCCGACCCAGCCATGGGAATTGAAGAACATCTCGTTCTGGCGGATGATCCGCGGAATGCCGCCTTGCGACCAGATCCGTGCGGGCAGCGGCGCGAGCAGGGCCGAGCGGTAGGTCGAGAGAAACCAGTCCGGCGATCTCGGCGGGATCTTGACCTGCTCGATCTCGATCGTGTCGGGCGGCGGGGGCGGTGCCGAGGTCGTCGAGCCCTCGGTGAACTCCTGGGCCGCCGCCGGCAGCTGCAGCAGGGCGAGACAGATGGCGCTGGCACCGGCGAGCAGCCATGGGCGCGCCGGCACCGGGAGCATGTCTTTGAGTGGCCTGAAGGACAACATCGATTGTTCCTCCGCGAGAAAATCTCGACGAGCTGGTGGGATCTCTGAGTGTGGAGGCGAAGATCAGGGCGGCGGTGGGCCAGTCGTCGGGATGACCCATGTCGGAGCTACCGGCGGATGAAATCGGCGCTCGCTGGGCCTGGGCGGTCCTGTTCGCCACAGAACTGCACGGATCTCACTATGAGTACTTATGTACAGCATAGATCCCTAGCCGCCCTGCATATGGTGATGTCTGGGCCAGTTAAAGCGACGCTAAGATGTCCGATCCGAAATGTAAACCGTCTTTTGAACGATCTCGCGGCAATCTTCGATTAATCGAAATCGGCACAATTAACGCGCAGAGATATGATGATATCCGAGCGGTGGAATTGACGCCGACATATTACATATTGTTCGCCATTTTTGTCGCAGCGGTTGTGTGGCACTCGGAACGATCTAGCCAAACAGTCTCGCCCTGCCTGTCCGATTTGGTGCGTCGTGTTCGAGTTGCTTCGCCGTTGACGCACACTTAAGTATGTTGTCGGCGAAAGGATACATCCAATGATTTGGCTATTTCTCTCTGTCCTATGTATTGCTGGTGGAGAAGCCGTTCGTTCGGCGGGGACACGACGCATCGCTCGCCGGACCGGTCGGGCGTTGCCGCTCTTGCCATTGGGATGATGAGCCTTGCACCAATGCTGCCGTAAGACCCCGAGCCAGGCGGATCGGCTCGGATCGGCGCCAGCCCGGCTTCAAACCGGGATGGAACTCTCGCGCCCGGCTTCGCCCGCCAGGGC
Organism: Geminicoccaceae bacterium; assembly: GCA_050246385.1. Lineage (GTDB taxonomy): Bacteria > Pseudomonadota > Alphaproteobacteria > Geminicoccales > Geminicoccaceae > Benzoatithermus. The sequence goes on along the minus strand of JBFWWD010000019.1, from coordinate 34,042 downwards.
CGTCCGCGGGACGTAGCCCTAGGGCGGCCCCAGCAGCTGGTCGGTGCGCGCCCGGCCGAGGTCGATCCGGCAGGCGCGGATCGCCTGCCCGGTGCCCGAGCCGCCGCCATAGCTGCTGCCGACATAGGCGCATTGGGCGTCGCGGTAGGCCGCCCAGGCCGCCTGCGCCCTGTCCAGCGCCGGAGCCGCCGCGGGACGCCCGGTGGTGCGGTCGAGCTCGGCCGCGGCCTGCCGGACGGATTCGAGCGCCGTCGCCAGTGCCCGGTCCACCGCGGCCTCGGTCCGGGCGAGACACGCGCTCAGCTCGAGCTGGGTGCCGTCCGGGCACTCGAGGCGGGGATCGGCCCGCGCCGGCAGGGCCGCGGCCAGCACCAGGCCGAGAGCGAGGAACGCGGATCGCGGGCTGCGGCTGCGGCGGGCCAAGGGATAGGCTCCCATCGTCGTGGATCGAGCCGATTCCTAGCCCGTCGCGCGCGTCGGCGCGACGGCTTGAGCGCAGCGGTCGGGAGCCGATCGCCGCCACGGTGGTTTCTGTCCGGAAAGCTACCACCATCCGGAGGGGTTCGATGCGGACGCCACGCAATCTGCTGCTCGCCGGCCTGCTGCTCGCGGCACCAGGCCTGGCCGGCTGCGACAGCAATGTCGGCAAGGGTGCGGCGATCGGCGCCGCGGGCGGGGCGGGCGTGGGCGCGCTCGGCCCCGGCAGCGTGCTGGGCAACGCCGCGCTGGGCGCCGCCGCCGGTGCGGCGGGCGGCTACATCTACGACCAAGTCAAGGACAAGGACTGAGGGTCGGCCCGGGCATTCTCGCCCGGCTGCCCGAACGCCAGCGGCGGCGGCCGGGCCGGCTGCAGCGACGCATGGAACCTGGGCTCGAACGGTGGCCGCATCCACGCCAGGGCGCCGTTCCCCCCGGCCTCCTCGAGCGCCGGCTTGGCTGGCCGGCTCCAGGGCAGGCGATGGTCGCGCGAGGAAGCGCGAATCTCACGGCATGTCGCCGCATCATCTGTTCCGGCCCTTCTGCCGGTCGTGGTTCGCGACGGCCGCGAGCTCCTCCAGCCAGCGGCGCGTCTCGGCGAAGGCCAGGAACTCGCGCGTCACCCGCAGCTGCCCGTTGCGGCCCCAATTGTCCCGCTCCTTGCTGCGGCGGAGCATGTCGCTCAGCAGGTCGGCCAGGCCTTCGTGATCCTCGGGGTCGCGGGCGATGCGGCCTTCCTGCCCGTCGCGGAGCTGGGCGAGGATGCCGTCCGCGGCGCTGCCGAGCACGGGCCGGGCCTTCCACATCGCCTCGGCGACCGTCAGCCCGAAGCCCTCGCGCAGCAAGTTCTGCACCACGACGCTGGCGCAGCGCTGCAGGGCGTTCACCATCAGCGCGTTCTCCTTGTGCGACGCCATGGGCAGCTTGAGCAGCGCCACGTCGCGCCGGATCTCTCCGGGCAATGCGCGCCAGAGCCCTGAGAGCTCCGCCAGCACCGCCTCGGCCTCCGGATCGTCGGCGACACCGCCCGGATCCGGGCCGGCGAGGACCAGCCGGGTGACGGCGAGGCGCCGCCGGTGACGCTCCTCGGGCTCCCGGTCCGCGGCCGCCTTGAGCCGGGCGAAGGCGCGCAGGAGCGGCGCGAAGCCCTTGAGCCGGTCCCAGCGCGACACCTGCACCACGGTCGGCCGGAACAGCAGCTCCAGGTCGTCGGGAAAGGTCGCCGGCGCGAAGCCGCCATCGTCCTGCAGCCGCAGGGCGGGCCGCCGGAACGGCGGGCTGAGCTGCGCATGGCTGGACGGTGCGAGGGCCGCGTTCATCAGCACGCCCGACAGCTTGTGGGTCCAGAGCTCGCGGTTCTTGTGGCTGAGCGGATCGATGCTCGGGTGGATCACCGCCATGCGGCCGCGAAAATAGGAGGGCGCGTAGCGCTCGAGCGTGAACAGGCCGCGGGCATAGGGCGCCTGGTAGGGTGCGAGAAACGCCCAGGCGTCGCGTGTGGCCGCGTTCTGCTCGCCGACGCCGATGTGGCAGCGCCAGAGGGCAGGAAGGCCCATCCGACGCGCGAGCAGGGCGCCTGCGCCCATGGGCTGGGGGTCGTGCACCACGAGCAGGTCGCCGGTCCGCAGATGGGGTGCCATCTCGTCGGCGAGTGCTGCGCTCACCCGGTCGTAAAGCTCCCGGTCCGCGGGCCCGGGCGGATCGCAGGCCGCGCCGTGGATCATGTTGTGCAGCCGCTTGGTCAGGCGGAAGAAGGCCGGCTCGCCGGGGGTCACCACCCCCCAGCCGCAGGTCACGCCCAGATCGCGCAGCAGCCGGATCAGGTGCGGCAGGGATTCCGCCACGCCGCCGCCCTCGCTCGTCGAGCTGACCATCCAGACCCTGCGGCCGACGAGCCCGGGGCAGTCGCCCGCGGCGCGCCGCAGCCGCTCCACCTCGCCGTGCAGCATCGCATAGTGGCCGTAGTCGGCCAGCGACGGGCCGGCGGGCAGTCGGACCAGCTCCACGGGCAAGGCGATCTCCCTTGTGTCCATCGGGGGTCGGCGGGCGGACGTCCCCGGACAACGCGCGGCAGGACAGCCGGGTGCCCTCAGGCCGGACATGGGGCTACGGCGCCGGCCTCGACAGGGGTCGCCCGCGGGCCTAAGCGATCGTGAGCCGCACGAGCGATCAGGGGACGGCCATGCCTCAGTTCACCTGCCCTTCCGTCCGCTTCGATTTGGGCGAGCAGGCGGAGATGATCCGCGACACGGTGGCCGGCTTCGCCCAGCGCGAGATCGCCCCGCTCGCGGCCGAGATCGACCGGACCAACCAATTCCCGCGCCAGCTCTGGCCCAAGCTGGGCGAGCTCGGCCTGCTCGGCCTGACGGTCGAGGAGGAGTATGGCGGCAGCGGGCTGGGCTATCTCGAGCATGTCGTGGCGATGGAGGAGATCAGCCGCGCCAGCGCCTCGGTCGGCCTGTCCTATGGCGCGCACTCGAACCTGTGCGTCAACCAGATCCGCCGCTGGGGCACGCCGGAGCAGAAGGCGCGCTACCTGCCCAAGCTGTGCTCGGGCGAGCATGTGGGTGCGCTGGCGATGAGCGAGCCCGGCGCCGGCTCGGACGTGGTCGGCATGCGCACGCGGGCCGAGCAGCGCGGCGACCGCTATGTGCTGACCGGCAGCAAGATGTGGATCACCAACGGCCCGGTCGCCGAGACCCTGGTGGTCTATGCCAAGACCGATCCCGAGGCCGGCCCCAAGGGCATCACCGCCTTTCTCGTCGAGCAGGGGATGAGGGGGTTCTCGACCGCGCAGAAGCTCGACAAGCTCGGCATGCGCGGCTCGGACACCTGCGAGCTGGTGTTCGACGGCTGCGAGGTGCCCGAGGCGAACGTGCTGGGCAAGATCGGCGGCGGGGTCAACGTCCTGATGTCCGGCCTCGACTATGAGCGCCTGGTGCTCTCGGGCGGGCCGATCGGCATCATGCAGGCCTGCATGGACGTGGTGATCCCCTACCTGCACGAGCGGAAGCAGTTCGGCCAGCCGATCGGCGAGTTCCAGCTCATGCAGGGCAAGCTCGCCGACATGTACACGACCATGAATGCCAGCCGGGCCTATGTCTACATGTGCGGCAAGGCGGCCGACCGCGGCGAGATCACTCGCCAGGACGCCGCCGGCTGCCTGATGTTCGCCGCCGAGAAGGCGACCTGGATGGCGCTGGAGGCGATCCAGTCCCTGGGCGGCAACGGCTACATCAACGACTATCCGACCGGCCGGCTGCTGAGGGACGCCAAGCTCTACGAGATCGGGGCCGGGACCAGCGAGATCCGGCGCATGCTGATCGGGCGGGAGCTGTTCAAGCTGACGAGCTGAGCCCGCCGGGCTCGTTTCGCGACCGGCCGGGGCCGGCGCGCCCGGGTTCGAACGTGCACGGGCGGATTTCGCTTATGCATTTTCTCCTATGCGATTTGCCCCGGGTTCGGACGTGCGCGCCGGCGGCAGGCCGCAGCCCGTCGCGGGCACGGCGCCGGCCGGGTTCGCGCGTGCCGCGGCGGCGGGAGGGATTTGTCGGGACGGGCGATCGCGCGCCAACTCTTTAGGCCGATCATCCTTGCATGAGGTCGGCCGACCGGCGCGGGCGTTGACCGGGCGTTCACGATCCTGATGCGATCGTGGGGACGGTGGAGCAGGGGCAGCGCCGAGACGGGGGCCCAAGCGCAGCGAGGGCGGCGGCATCCCGGGTCGGGTGGTGGTGACGGGTGGCTGCTGGGCGGAGGAGATGCCCGACGGCCATGGGATCCGCGCTGCTCGGAGATGGGGTGCCGATGCGGGAACGGGGCTGCGCGTGCCGTCGCCCGGCAGACGGGATCTGCTCCCGGTTGCGGCAGGCGGGACGGTGCCGGCGCGGGGCGATGCCGGGTCCGGTCGGGCGCTCGGGTTCGAACGTGCACGCGCGAGTTCGTTCGTGCATTTCTTCCTGTCGGGCGCGGCCCGGGCTCGGGCGTGCGCGCGAGCGCCCCCGCAGCGCTGCCGGCGCGGGCAGGTGGGCAGGTATCGGTCACGGCGGTTTGGTCGGCAGGGGCGGGCATCTCGGGGTCTCGTCTAGGTATAATATCCTAGCACGAGCTCGGCCCGGGAGGCGAGGGCATTGATCGGGTACTCGCCATCGTCATCTGGTCGTGGCGAGGGTGGGCCGGGGGTCGTGCCGAGCCGGGAGCCCGAGCGAGGCGAGGGTGGTGGCCTGCGGCGTGGCGGTGCCGCCTGCGATGGGGCAGGCCGAGCCCCGACACGCTCGCTTGTCCGCCGGCGTCGAGATCGTCGGCGGACATCGGCGGTGCCCGCTGCGGCCGCTGGGTTCTCGCGTGTCACGGCGATGGCGTCGCCGCGGCGGCATGGGCCGTCGAGCCGGGTCTCGACCAGGCCGTCGACCCTGGCTGTCGATCGGCCCGAAGGTGAGCGCGTCGAGCGAGGATCCGCGATCCTTGTGCCACCGGCGTGCCGCTCGACCGGCGGCTGCCTCTGCTCGACGCCGGGCGCCACGACGCCGTCGCGCTCGCCCGCGACCATCCGCCCGCCCCGGGACCGAAGCTGCGATCGCTGTCGCGCCGAGAGCGGGCATGGCGGCAGCAGCGAACGCGCCGGAGCGGGCTTCAGCCCATCTCGCGATCCTCGTTTCCCTGATGGCCGAGCATGATCCCGGTGAATTCGACCAGGGGGTGCGCTGAATGTCCGGCCATTGGTGGTATCTGGTATCGCGCCCGTGGAACGAATCCTGGCCCCATTTCCTTCGCTGCAGTGGCTGCCGCCTGTTCAGCGGCGGACCGCTGGGCACCACGGCATCAGCCGGATGCGGCGAATGGTACGAGGCCGTGCTATGGCTGCCCCCAGCGGCGGAGGATACCCGCCATGGAGGCCCACGCATGCCGAGCTCGGCGTTGCGATGACCCATCCGGCGATCCCCTGGCTCGTCGGGCGGCTGGCCGAGATGCCGGCGGTGAGGCGCGTGCTGCTGTTCGGCTCGCGGGCCAGGGGCGATCACGGGCCGCGCTCGGACATCGATCTTGCGGTCGATGCGCCGGGGGCGAGCGTCGCCGATCGGGCGCGGCTGGCCGAGCTGGTCGAGGATGCGCCGGCGCTGGTGGGGATCGACCTGGTGCGCCTGGATCAGGTGGACGGCCGGTTGCGGCGAGCGATCGAGAGCCAGGGGATCGTGCTGCATGAGCGAGACCAGACGGGAGCGGGCGGTCGGCAATCTCGGGCGCGCCCTGTCGGCGCTGGAGCAGGCGCTCGCCGACGACGATGGTGACCGGCGCAGCCGCGATTCGGTCATCCTGAACTTCATGCTGACCTATGAGACGGCATGGAAAGCGCTCAAGGCCGCGCTCGCGGAGCAGGGAGTCGAGGCCGGCTACCCGAAGGAGGTGTTCCGGCAGGCTTTCCAGGCCGGCTGGTTGCCCGCCGAAGCCCCGTGGCTGGCGATGATCGAGGATCGCAACCTCATCGCGCATACCTACAACGAGCGGACGGCCGAGGCGATCCGACGTCACGTGGAAGACGCGGCCCTGGCGTTACGCGATGCGTATGCCCTGCTGACGCGCATGGTCGGGTGAGACCGGCTGACAACGCCGCGACCGGCAGGATCGAGCGCCTCAGCCCAGGGTCGGCGGCACCACCGGGCCGCCGCCGGTGTGGCCGAGCGCGATCTCGTCGAAACCGAGCTCGGCGCCGCGGTGCAGACAGGCCAGCAGCTCGTCCATGGACGGTCGCGCTGCACCGAGTTGGTCCGCGAGGATCGCTCGATGCTCAGCCTCCACCGATCGACCGTGCCGGCACGCCCGTTCCTTCAGAGCATCGACGAGGTGCTGCTCGACGCCACGCACGATCAACGTTGCCATGGCTATCCCTCCCGGCTCAGCCCATCGCCTCGCGCAGCATCGCCAGGAAGTCCGCCTCGTTCGCCGGCCGCGGGTTGGTGGCGGCGGAGTGGTCGAGGGTGGCGTGGTGGGCGATGGTGGGAAGGCAGGAATCGGGGACGCCCATGGCGCGCAGGCTGGTGGGCAGGCCGAGGCGGGCGGTGAGGCCGGCGAAGAAGTCGGGCAGGGAGGCGGTCTCGGCGAGGCCGAGGGTGCGGCGCAGGGTGCGATATTTCTCTTCGGCCGCGGGCTCGTTGAAGCGCAGCACGGCGGGCAGGATGACGGCATTCAGCGTGCCGTGGTGGAGCGAGGGCTCCTTCAGGCCGCCGAGCGGGTGGGAGAGGGCGTGGACGGCACCGAGGCCCTTCTGGAAGGTGAGGCCGCCCTGCAGGGCCGCCATCATCATCTCGCGGCGGGCGTCGCGGTCGCTGCCGTCGGCGGTGGCGCGCTCGATGGCGCCGACCGCACGGGCGAGGCCGTCGAGCGCGATCGCCTCGGCGGGCGGGTTGTAGCGGGGCGAGAGGTAGGTCTCGACGCAATGGGTGACCGCGTCCATGCCGGTAGCGGCGGTGAGCCGGGGCGGCAGGCCCTGGGTGAGCTCGGGATCGCAGATCGCGGCCTTGGGGATCAGATGCGGGGCGATGAAGCCGAGCTTGCGGCCGTCCTCGAGCGTGATCAGGGCGGCGCGGCCGACCTCGCTGCCGGTGCCGGCGGTGGTCGGGATCGCGATCACGGGTGCCGTGGCGACGGTGATCTTGGGGATGCCGCCCAGGATGGCGGCGTAGGTCGCGAGCGGCCCCGCGTGGGTGGCGAGCAGGGCCACACCCTTGGCGAGGTCGATCGGCGAGCCGCCGCCGAGGCCGATCACGCCGTCGCAGCCCTCGGCACGGTAGAGCTCGAGGGCGGCCGCGACCGCCTCCTCGGTCGGGTTGGTGGGCGTGCCGTCGAAGACGGCGGCGGGGCAGGCGGCGAGGACGCGGTCCAGAAGGCCGACGGCGCGCACGCCGGTGTCGGTCACGACCAGCGGCCGCTTCACGCCGAGGCCGGAAAGCGCAGGCCCGAGCTCGGCCAGCACGCCTTCGCCGAAGCGGATGTGCGAGAGGTAGAAGATGTCGGGCAAGCTGAGATCTCCGCTCGGGCCGGTCGGTCCTGTGCCGCCCCGTCCAACGCCTCACAACGCCGCCGAGCGATGAACTCGTTCCAAGTCTCGACGATGTCCGGAACGCAACACCAAACCGCAGCGGGCGCAGCATAGGCTGGCACAGCCCATGCCGCCATGGGCTCGTTGCCTGTGTGCCGGCGTGGCGTCGACCGCCGTCGAACCGCCGCACCGGCCGGGCCGCCGCCAGGCGGCACCCGGGTTCACGCTCGGCCCGCCCGGAACCGGCGGACTCCCGACCGGTTGAGAAGGCTGCGGGTCATTGGGCGCGAGACAACGCCGATACTTCAGAGGAGCGGACCGTGAACAGCATCATCTATTTGGTCGGACTGGTGGTTATCGTCCTGTTCATCCTCTCGTTTCTCGGCCTGCGATGACCAGCGATGGCAATCGCAGCCGCAGCTTCACTGCCGACCTGAGAGGACGCCCGACCATGCCGACCCTGCCTACCGATCCCGTCGCGACGCCGGTTGCCGTTGCCACGGCCGCGGGTGCGCTGCCTTCGCCCGTCGACTGGTCCGCGGTCATCGCCGGCGGCGTTCTCGCCGTCGCCATCTCCTTCATCCTGCTCACCTTCGGCTCGGCGATCGGCCTGAGCCTGACCTCGCCCTACGAAGGCGAGGGCCGCTCGCTGGCCTTCCTCGGCGTCGCCAGCGGCCTGTGGGTGGTCTGGGTCCAGGTGTCCAGCTTCATCGCCGGTGCGTATCTCGCCGGCCGCCTGCGTCGCCGGCTGCCCGACGCTACCGCGCATGAGGTCGAGGTGCGCGACGGGTCACACGGCCTCCTGGTCTGGGCGTTGGGCGTGCTGGTCGGCGCCATGATCGCGGCCTCGGTCGCCACCGGCGTGGCGAGCACGGCCGCCAGCGCCGTCTCCAGTGCCACTCAGGCGGTCGGCTCCGGTGTGACCCAGCTGGCCCAAAGCGCCAGTCCGATGCAGTACTGGGTCGACATCCTGTTTCGGTCCAACAATCCTCAAGCGCCGGAAAATGCCGCCGACACCGCGGCGGAAGCCGGGCAGATCCTGGCCCGCAGTATCGCGCAGGGCAGCATCTCGGCCGAGGATAAGACCTATCTGGCGCAGCTGATCGCGAACCGAACCGGGCTGGCGCAGCCCGAGGCCGAGCAGCGCATCGACCAGGTAATGGCCAGCCTCAAGAGTGCTGCCGACGAGGCCAAGGCGGCCGCGGACCGGGTGCGTCGGGCCACGGTGATGGTGGCGTTCATCACCGCTGCGTCTCTGGTCGTCAGTGCCGCAGCCGCTTGGTGGGCAGCCGGCATGGGCGGCCGACATCGCGATGAAGGCACCGACTTCAGCCGTCTCGTCCGCTGGCGCTGAAGAAAGGTCGGGAGGTCACCATGCCAGCGATCATCATGTGGCTGTTGGGCGTGCCCATCATCGTGATCATCCTGCTCTACCTCGTGTTCTGAGCAGCGTCGTCATCATGGGCTTGAGCCTCAGTCCAGCTTGTCGGGCAGCTCGCGCTCGCGGCGGGTGATGAAGTCGGCCAGCGCCGCCTCGGTGCCGGGGTCCATGGCCGGGGCGACGTAGCCGTCCAGGGCCTTCCTTGCCGCCTCCAGGCCGCGGGCGTCGGCTTCCTTGGCGCCGTCGGCGAGCCACTGCTCGAAGCTGTTGTTGTCGAACAGGTCGGACATGAAGAAGGCGTCCTGGAAGTGCGCCTGGGTGTGGGCGGTGCCGAGGAAGTGGCCGCCGGGGCCGACGTCGGCGATGGTGGCGACCGCCTCGTCGAAGTCCTCGAAGCGCGGGCCGTGGCCGAACTTCCAGAGCATCTCCATCTGCTCGGCATCGAGCATGAACTTGGCGAACGACGCGGTGAGCCCGGCCTCGGTCCAGCCAGCGCAGTGCATGACGTAGTTCGCACCGGCCAGCATGATCGGGAACATGTTGAAGGCGCTCTCGTAACCAGCCTGGGCGTCGGTGAGCTTGGAGCCGGTGAGCATGCCCGAGGAGCGCCAGGGCAGCCTGTAGCGGCGGGCGAGCTGGCCGATCATCAGGTTCATCAGGCCCAGCTCGCCGGTGCCGGCCATGGGGGCACCGGACTTCATCGACACGGCGGCGAGGAAGCTGCCGAGGATCATCTTGGCACCGGGGCGCTCGAGCTGGGCGTAGGCGATGGCGGCGAGGGCCTCGGCCATCAGCTCGGCGACGGTGGCGGTGGCCGAGGCGGGGGTGTTGGCACCGGCAAGGGTGAAGGGGGCGACGACCAGGGCTTGGCCGGAGCGGGCATAGACGCGCAGGGCGCCGATCATGGTGGCGTCCCAGACCAGCGGCGAGTTGCCGTTGACCAGGCCCACCATGACCGCATTGTCGTGGACGAACTCCTGGCCGAACACGATCTCGCACATGCGGACCGCGTCCTCCGCGCGGGAGGGGTGGGTGACCGGGCCCATGAAGCTCTTGTCGCTGTGGCGGATCGCCGAGGCGGTGATGTGCAGGTGCCGCTTGGGGATGGCGACGTCGACCGGCTCGCAGATCACCGAGCCCGTGTTCTGCAGTGCGGGGGCCATGTAGGCCAGCTTGTGGAGCTGGTTCAGGTCCGCGATCGTGCCGTAGCGGCGCTCGCCGTCGAAGCCGCGCACAAAGGGCGAGCCGTAGGTCGGGCCGAACACCATGGTCCGGCCGCCGATCTCGGCTGATCGGGCAGGGTTGCGGGCATGGAGCGTGAAGCGCTCGGGTGCTTTGGCCACCAGGCCCATGAGCAGCTCGCGCGGGATGCGGACCCGCGCGCCGTCGACGGCAGCGCCGGCCTTGGCCCAGACGGCCAGCGCCTCGTCCTCGCGGAAGTCGATGCCGATCTCCTCGAGCACCCGCATCGCCGTGTCGTGGATGCGGTCGAGCTGCTCGGGGGTCAGCACCTCGTAGAGCGGCAGCCGGCGCTCGAGCGCCGGGAGCGAGCGGACCGCCACCGAGGTGCGCACCGCACGCCGTGCCTCGCGACCACCACGCCTGCCTTCGGACATGCCGGACCTCCCCGTCGTCGATCTAGAGGCAGGCCGTGTAACAGGCGAGCGTGGGTGCAGCTAGCGTGGCAGCGCCGCGCAGAATCGGCGGGCCGACATGTCGCCGCGGCCGGCGTGAACGCTCCGCCGGTGCCGCCCCGCCGCTAATAGTCGGCGCCGCTGTAGCCGTCGGTCAGCGTCCGCATGAAGGCGACCACGTCGTCGATCTCCGCCTCCGACAGGGCCGGCGGGTCGCCCGGCTGCCGATCGAACGGCGGGTCGACATTGATGTTCTCGTGGTAGACGGCGGGCAGATCGTCGAACTTGCGCACGCTGCCGTCGGGGTTGCGCATGTACCAGCGCTCCGGATTGGTATCGCGCTGGACGTAGAATTCCACGACCTTGCGCAGGTCGTGGAACACGCCGTTGTGGAAGAAGGTCTGCCGCGTGGCGACGTTGCGCAGGCTGGGCGTGCGGAACAGGCCGCAATAGTCCGCCCGGTCGGTCAGATCGGTCCGCAGCGGGCCGCAGAGCCCGAGATCGAAATAGGCCGGGTCGGCATTGGCCGGAATCGCGGGATTGCGCGGCACGCCGATGGCGATCAGGCCGAAGTCGGTGAACTGCGGCGGGGTGCCGTCATTGCCGCGCTGGCTGATGTGGCAGGCCGCGCAGTTGCCCTTGGTCGGCTCGTCGAAGAGCTCGAGACCTCGTGCCTCCTGCGGTGTCAGCGTCGCCTCCCCGGCGAGATAGGCGTCGTATTTGCTGCTGTAGGGATAGAAGGTGCGATAGTCCTGCTGAAAGACCTCGAGGGCCTTCATGAGCCCGGCGAAGCTCGCCTCCGGGTCGTCGACGACCTCGTCGCCGTAGATTGCCTGCAGGCGCGCGCCGTAGCCGGCACGGAGGGCCTTGGCCACCACCTCGCCCGGCGTCGAGTTCCCCATCTCGAATGGCGAGAGCAGGGGGAAGCTCGCCTGGGCATGGCCCGAATCGGCGCGGCCGTCCCACATCAGCCCGCCGCTCGGCCCGTTGTCGACCGACTCGTCGGCATCGTCCTCATTGTCGAAGAAATGCTCGGTGAACTGCGGCACCACCTGGAGGTATTTGAGCGACGGCACGGCCCTGAGCCCGGGCTGGTGCATGTCGCCGCCACCGAGCTGGACGGGAAGCGCGTTCGCCGGCCCGAAGGCGTGGTCCGGGCTGTGGCAGGTCGCGCAAGCCATCTGGCCGGAATCGGACAGCGCCGGATCGAAGAACAGGGCGCGGCCGAGCGCGCTCAGCTCGGCCGCCTGTCGGCGGGCCTCCGCACGGCTCATCGGGGCAGCCGCGGCCCGGCTCACGAGCGCGGGGGCATGGGCGGCGGTGCCGCCCGGAGACAGACCGAGGCCGAGGACGAACGCCAACGGGGCGACAATGGCTTTGCAGACATGCATGAGCTTCCTCCCGGACGGGGCTGGCCCAGGCACGGCGGCCCCCGTTCCTTCTCCATCCATCCGCGACGCCGCCCCGCGGCACGGGCATTAGAATGATCCTAAACTTCTTGCAGGGCCAGCCAATAATCGCTTTAATTGCCGCTCGACGCGCCAAAGACCGGCCGACGGTTGAACAATGGCGTGATCGTGGGGAGGTCCGATGAGGAAATCAAGATTTCTGAGCACCGTTGCTGGTGGCGCGCTGATCTCGGCTTTCGCGGGCTGCGCGATGCAGACCGCCGAGCATGGGCCCGGTGTCGAGGAGAAGACGGCCACCAGCCTTCAAGACATTGACACGGTGGTCGTGATCTTCGCGGAGAACCGCAGCTTCGACAATCTGTACGGCAATTTTCCCGGCGCCAACGGACTCGCCAATGCGAGCGCCGTCAGCATGCAGCAACTCGATCGAGACGGCACGGTGCTCAGCGAGCTGCCGCCGATCTGGGGCGGCCTGACCGCAAAGGGCGTCGTGCCACCGGTGACGCAGGCCGAGACCGAGCATCTGCCGAACCAGCCCTTCGCCGTGGACGACCCCAAGGGCTTCAACCTGTCCCTCGGCACCATGACCACCGATCTGATACATCGCTTCTACCAGAATCAGATGCAGATCGCCGGCGGCAAGAACAACGGGTTCGTTGCCTGGGGCGACACCGGTGCGCTCGTCATGAGCCACTGGGACGGCTCGAAGATGGAGATGTGGAACATTGCAAAGCAGTATACGCTGGCTGACAATTTCTTCATGAGCGGCTTCGGCGGCTCATTCTACAACCACATCCGCCTGATCTGTGCCTGCACACCCTACTATCCGAACGCCGACAAGAACCCGGCCGAGCCGACGATCGCCGTGGTCGAACCGGACGGCGTCACACTCACCGTGGCCGCCAACTCGCCCAAGTCCGCGCTGGACGGCATCCCGAAGTTCGTGAGCGACGGCAACCTCACGCCGGACTTCTATGCCGTCAACACGATGCAGCCGCCCTATCAGCCAAGCAAGAACAAGCCGGCCAAAGGTGGCGATCCGGCCTATGCCGATCCGGCCGAGCCCACCACCTTGCCGCCGCAGACCGACACCACGATCGGCGACCTGCTCAGCGCCAAGGGCGTGACCTGGGCCTATTACAGCGGTGCCTGGCAGGAAGTGCTCGATCACGGCAACTCGACGCCGATCCCGGCATTCCAGTACCACCACCAGCCTTTCAATTATTACGCGAACTATGCCCCGGGCACCGCCGCCCGCGCCGAGCATCTGCGCGACGGCGGCCTGGACGGCGTCGAGTTCATCAAGGCGATCGACGCAGGCGAGCTGCCAGCGGTCTCCTTCTACAAGCCCCAAGGCAATCTGAACCAGCACTCCGGCTACGCCGACATCCTTTCCGGCGATCATCATATCGCCGAGATTGTCCACCATCTGGAACGCAGCCCGCAATGGGGCCACATGCTGGTGGTCGTGACCTACGACGAGAACGGCGGCATCTGGGATCATGTCACGCCGCCCAAGGGTGACCGCTGGGGTCCCGGCACGCGCATCCCGGCGATCATCGTCTCGCCCTATGCCAAGCATGGGTATGTCGACCACACGCTCTACGACACCAACTCGATCCTGCGCTTCATCATTCACCGCTACGATCTGCCCAACCTGGAGGGCATCGAGACGCGCGATGCCGCGATGGCGGCACGCGGCCAGGAGCCGATCGGCGACCTGAGCGGGGCACTGAACCTGATCTAGGCTCCGCTGCCGGATGGTTGGACAGGGCCGCGTGGCGGGGCTTCCCGCCGCGGCCTTGTCCGACCTCCCCGGCGGAGGTGTGCCCGCGGCCGTGGCAATCCTACGAGCGGTGGCGGCTCAGCCGGTGTCGTCGGCGGCATCGAGCTGGGCCTGGATCGCGCGCGAGATCTCGCGCAGGCGCTCCGGGGCCGCATCGGCGATCAGGAGGCAGTGGAACTCCTCGTAAGACCAGGCGAGGCCTGCGAGGTCGTCGGCGCGCAGCGGCTCGGTCGAGGGATCGCGGATGTTCTCCGGGCGGACGAGATAGAGCGTGAAGCGCAGGCCCGTCGTGTCGACGTAGATCAGCTGCGCGGCGGTGCTGGCCGTGGCGACGGGCAGAGCGCGGCCGCCGACGAGCCGCAGGCCGGCACCCGCGAGGTCAGGGATCGCCACCGGATGGGCGAGCGCCCGCGCGAGGCCCGCCGCGAGGCGGCGTGGATCGAACTCCAGCGGCGTGTCGAACCGGCGCTGCAGCTCCGTACGATGCAGGTCCGCACCCAGCCGGGCCAAGGTCGCCACGGCCGGTGGAGTCGTCGACCGCATGCCGTGGGCCCACCAGCCGCCCGCAAGGCCGACGGTCAGTGCCAGGGCCGCGGCGATGGCGGCGCGCACCGAGCGCCGGCGCGAGCGCGCGTCGAGGCGGTGCGGCGCGAGGCGTCCCGGCCAGCGGTCACCCTCGGGCGGATCGTAGAGGCAGCCGATGAGCTCGTTCTGCGTCCGCCATGCGGCGACCCGCGATCGTGCGGCCGGATCGGCCGCGAGCAACTCCTTGACCGCGGGAAGGCGAGCGGCGGGCAGCTGCCCGTCGGCATAGGCGTGCAGCTCGTTCTCCTCCACGGTCGGTGCGCCGGTCATTTCACACGCCGCAGCAGGGTGTCGGGACGAGCGCCGGTCTCGCCTTCGAGCGCGCGCCGCAGCCGCTCCCGGCCGCGTGCCAGCCGCGACATGACCGTGCCGATGGGCAGGTCGAGCGCGGCGGCGCAGTCGCGGTAGGACATGCCGGAGAGCGCAACCAACAGCACGACCTGCCTCTGCTCGTCGGGAAGCTGGCGCAGTGCGTTGCGCATCTCGCGCAGCGCGACGCTGGCGGTCTGCGCCTCGGCGTCGGCCGGCTCCGCCTGCACGTCCTCGATGGGCTCGAACGCCGGCCCGCCATGGAACCGCCGGGTGCGGTTGGCGTGGATGTTGCGCATGATCCGGAACAGCCAAGGCCGCACCGTCTCACCCCCGAGCCAGAGATGACGCCGACCGATCGCCCGCTCGAGGCAGTCCTGCACCAGGTCATCGGCATCGGCGGCCTGGTGCAGCAGCGCCCGGGCATAGCGCCGCAGGCTGGGAATGCAGCTCTCGACATCCGCGAGGAAGTCCATGCGTCCTCCGCGCGCCCGCCGCGTTCCCGCGGGACCGGCTCAGGCGATGCCGTCGGCGGCATCGGCCAGGGCGCCGAGCGCCGCGAAGAAGGCCGGCGACTGGCCGGTGAACAG
This sequence comes from Geminicoccaceae bacterium, assembly GCA_050246385.1. GTDB lineage: Bacteria > Pseudomonadota > Alphaproteobacteria > Geminicoccales > Geminicoccaceae > Benzoatithermus. Next base: position 18,835 of record JBFWWD010000019.1, on the reverse strand, counting down.
TCCCGACCGCTTGAGCGCCCCGGCTGTGGCGCGGGCGCCGGCGAGTGCGGTCGAGGAGGGGCGGATCACCGCGCATTTCGGCAGGCCACGCCGCAGGAAGTCGCAGGGGCGGGGCATGACGCGGCTCGACTCGTGGCGGCCTTCGGTGAGGTTCGGGATCATCAGCGTGCCGTCGCCGCTGTCGAAGCCGGTGACGCCGGTCAGCGAGTCGCGGAAGATGGCATAGTGGATGGCCTCGGTCGCGTAGATCGAGCTGACGATCCGCACGACCTCGTTGCTCCGGATCACCGGCGCGAACTGGTCATAGAGGCTCGTGCCGCCCTGCTCGATCGACGGGAAGTGGAATGCGGCGGTCTGCGCGATCCCGGACAGCTCCCGGTCGCTGAGCCCATTGCGGGTGGGAATCGCCGGCCGCCCGCGGATGGTGGCGATCTGCGGCGGCACGAAGCCGAAATCTGGATTTTCGGCGCTGCGGTAGCGGAGGTAATAGCTGGTGTCGATGGAAAGCCGGGTCAGGTTGGTCAGCCGTCCGACCTGGCGCAGGCCGTCCACCGGCGGCGGCATGATGGTGGCGAACCGGCTCAGATCGACCGGATGCTCGCCGATGCTCTTGAGGTAGGCATTGATGAACCTGGCGTGGCTGAGCTCATCCTCGGTGACGTCCACGCTGTAGATGCCGAGATCGTCGTCGATCTTCTCGAGTGCTTCAGAGTAGCCGTGATTGTTCTGGGCGAGCTCGGCATATTGCTGCCAGAGGTCGGTCTCGATCTGCTCGGCGGCGGCGAGGAAGCGCAGGACGGCGACGTCGCGCCCGATCGGGTATCCGGTCGGCACCGGCCCGGCGCCTTGCGCGGCCGGGGCCTGGCCCGCCGCAGATCGCGTCAGCGCGATCGCGGGGGCGGCCGCCAGACCGCCGGCCGCGATCTGGCCGGCGGTGCGAAGGAAGGTGCGCCGCTCCTGGGCGTGCGGGGACAATGGCTGAAGAGAATCGCTGACCTGCATGGGTTCGGCTCCCGATCACCGGACCGCGTCCGCGATGACCCGCGGCGGGAAGGTCCTGTGCCGAAGTCAACACATGAGCGTCGGCCCTATTCCGCCCGCCTCGCCGTGCTCAGGAAAAAACGCAGCATCTCGCGCGAGGCGTCGGGGCCGCGGGGCTCGGTGAAGCTCCCCTCGGTGCTGCCGCCGGACCAGGCATGGCCGGCGCCGTTCACGGTCCAGCGCTCGAGCACCGGCTGTCCGCGCGCGTCGAGATGGCGCGTGCGGCGCCAGGCGAGCCCGCCGGCACTGCGGCCGTCCTCGACCTCGGTGCGCAGCCCCGGCCGGCCGGCCAGGCTCTGCGCTTCCAGGGCGTCGGCATTGGCCGGGTTGACCGTGCGGTCGGCGTCGCCCTGGAACAGGATGGTCGGCAGGTGCGGGCCGGCGGCGGCGGTCAGGCCGGCCGGCCCGTTCCGCATGGCGGCCAGTGCCGTGGGCAGGTCGCGGGCGGCACCGCAGGCGAGGCCGGAATGCACGCCCACGGCCGCGAACAGGTCGGGGTAGGCGGCGGCCATGATCGCCGCCTGCGCGCCGCCGGCCGAGAGTCCGGCGACGTAGATGCGTGTGGTGTCGACCCGCTGCTCGGCCACGATCTGGCGGACGATGCCGGCCAGGATCGCGGGCTCGCCGCGGTCGCGGACCTGATCGCCGGGCTGGAACCAGTTCCAGCAGCGCTGGGCGTTGGCGCGCTTGTCCTGCTCCGGCCAGGCGACCAGGAGGCCGTGCGCGGCAGCGAGCTGGTTCATCCTGGTGCCGGCGGCGAAGTCCTCGGGGTTCTGGGTGCAGCCGTGCAGCATCACCAGGAGCGGCAGGGGCCGCGAGCCCGCGACCGGCGGGACATAGAGGCGATAGGCGCGGCTGCCGGCCGCGCCCGTGTAGCGGGCGGCCGTCATCTCCTGCTCGGGGACCGGCCCGGCCTTGCCCCGGCCCAACAGGCCGTCGAGGAAGCGCCGGATGCGGCCGGGCTCGTGCGGCGCCTCGGCCGCAGGCTCGGGGGCCTGCCGGCCGCGCAGCAGCCCCTGGATCAGGGCGGTGGCGTCGCCGAGGCGGCCGGCGCGGGTCAGTCGCAGCGCCTCGGCCATGCCGCCGCCGTGCTTGTCGTTCATGGGTGCAGGTCCCGTGCGAGAGGAGGATCAGGAGATTCGATCGGCCAGGGCCGCGCGCACGGCGGGGCTGGCCTGGAGCGTGCCCAGCACCTCGACCGAGGCGATCGCCTCGCGGGCGAGCTCGGGGCTGACGTCCGCCGCGATGCTGGCGAGGCCGAGAACGCGGATGGCGAGAGGAGTCCCGGCGTCGCGCGCGGCCTCCAGCTCGGCGCGGCCATAGCGGCGCAGGCCGAGGTCGAGGCCCTTGCGGGCGACCGAGCCCCTGACGGTATCATGGTGGCGGTCCAGCAGCGAGCGGATCGCGGTGCGGATCAGATCGCTGCGGTTGCCGTAGAAGCCCTCCGCCACCAGCAGGTCGATCTGGCCGAGATCGACGTGACCGAGATTGATCGTGATCTTCTCACTGTCCGCAGGCCGCATCCCAGTCCATCCATATGCCATCCACTTGGATGGTAGATGGTGCGGTGCAGCATGAGCTCAAGGACCGTCCTGCAGTTTTCCCAGCTCGTCGACCATGGCGTGGGCAACGAGGTCGTCGACGAGCACGACCCGCGACGCGCCGGCGTGCGGCAGCCAGGATTCGTCCGTGTCGCTGTCGTCGGCGACCAGGATCGGCAGCTTGGCGTTCAGGTTGCGGGCGATCAGCGTCAGGGCGAGCTTGCGGTCGGGATTGGCGACGAGGACGAACATCGCCGAAGCGGCCTCGATGCCGACCTTGCTCAGCGCCTCGTCGCGCCCGGCCTGCAGGAGAACGGCGACGTATCCGGCGTCGGAGGCGGCGTTGGCGCGATCCTCCTCGAACTCCAGCACCACGACCGTGCGGCCTCGGGCGCGCATCAGGTTGGCCACCCGGCGGCCGAATGCGCCATACCCCGCGACCAGCACGTGGCCGGACAGGCGCGCGAGCTTGCGTTCCACGCGGCGATACTCCCGATAGGCCCGCACGTCGCTGGCGGAGATGATGCCGGTCAGGTTGCTGATGGCGAAGCCGCCGACCGTGACCAGCGTGAACATGGCGCCGATCATGAACCATTCCTGTTGACGGTTCAGCGGCTTGAGGTCGCCCAAGGTCGAGATCGTGTTGGCGGCGTTCCACAATGCCCGGAAATACCGCTCGGGCATGGGGCGATCGATGCCGTCCAGGAGCAGGAGGCCGGCCGTGCAGCCGAGCAGGGTCAACAGCAGCAGGCCGGCCGCTCTCGCAACCGACACCCGCCATTCGCGCAGCTGACGCCGGCCCTCGGCTGGGGGAACTGTGGTGTAGAGCGGCATCGATCCCGGCGCGCCCGGCGGTCAGTCGCGGTGGTCGGCCATGGCGGCTAGAGCGGCGCCGGCGCGCCCAGGGATGCGGCAAAGCCCCTGGCGCAGCGCAGCGCTTCGTCGCTCAGCATCCGACGTAGATTCCCATCGCCCGGGAGACTCGCCGCGGCCTCCAGGCCGGCGAGATCGGTGCGGCAACGCTCTTGCCAGATCGTCCGGCCGGTGACCGCGTCGACCAGCCGGGCACCGACCTCGGCCGGCAGGATCAGCCTGTCGCCGGCGGCGTCCTGGGCCGGCGCCGAGGCCGTGGTGACGAAATCAATCGCCGTCTGCGCGCCACCGGGCAGGGCCGGCAGAGGGTCGGTGTCGCCCTCGGACGGGCAGGCGGGGCTGTCAGCCAGCGGCACGAAGCTCGGATTGTCGATGAAGGCCGCGTGGAAGCGCGCCGCGACGCCCGGGGCGATGTCGACCGCGAAGCCCTGCGCAGTGGACCGGCATTCCGCGCCACGGTCCACGATCGCGGTCACCGGCAGGGCGTGGCCGTCCTGCTGCAGCCCGGACAACAGGCCGATGCGGCAGAAGGCCGGAGGGGTCGGATCGAGCGGGTCGTCCGCGATCTCGCCGACGCGATCGAGGCAGCTCCAGCCGACAGGCTGGACGGCGGCGGTCTCGTCGACCGGCTTGCGGTCGTCGGCGCAGGCGGCGAGCAGGGACAGCAGCGCCAGGCTTGCCGTTGCGAAAGCGCGAGGCGACACGCGGCTCTCCGGTGGCAGAAGGGGCCGGCGGACAGCCCTGCTCGCGTTGCGGATGACTGTCAACGCGCCGGGTGCACGGACAGCCTGCTTGACTGCGCCCCGGCAACCGTCGTCGCTAGCCGTCGGTCATGGCCGCACGAGGAGATCGACATGGGTGCTGGCGACGGCACGAGCCGCCCGACCGACAACGCGTTCCTGGGTCAGCTCAAGGGTGGCTCGCTCGAGGCGGCCTACGCGGGTGCCCTGTCTTTCATGCGTCGGCGCTACAGCCGCGACCTCGATGGAATCGACGTCGCCATCTGGGGCGTCCCGCTCGACACCGCCGTCAGCAACCGCCCCGGAGCGCGCTTCGGCCCGCAGGCGATCCGCCGCGCCTCGGCGATCCTGTGCGGCGACCCGCAATATCCGTTCGCTCGCGACCCGTTCGCCGAGCTCGCGGTGATCGACTATGGCGACTGCGCATTCGACTATGGCCGGCATGGCGAGATTCCGGGGGCGATCGAGGCGCAGGCGGCGGCGATCCTCGACCGTGACGTGCATCTCATCACGCTGGGCGGCGATCACTTCGTCACCTGGCCCCTGCTGCAGGCCCACGCCGCCAGGCACGGGCCGCTGGCGCTGGTCCAGCTCGACGCGCATCAGGACACCTGGGACGACGACGGCGAGCGGCTGGATCACGGCACCTTCGTCGGCCGCGCGGTGCGTGCCGGGCTGATCGAGCCGGCCCGCTCGGTCCAGGTCGGCATCCGCACCCACGCGCCCGAGGATTGCGGCATCGCCATCCTCGACGCCTACACGGTCCATGAGGAGGGCGTCTCACGGTCGATCGAGCGGATCCTGGCGCGCGTTGGCGACGGACCCGCCTACCTCACCGTCGACATCGACTGTCTCGATCCCGCCTACGCGCCCGGCACCGGCACGCCCGTGGCGGGCGGCCTGAGCTCGGCGCAGCTCCTGATGCTCCTGCGCGGGCTGGCGCCGGTCGACTGGCGCGGCATGGACGTGGTCGAGGTGGCGCCGCCCTATGACCATGCCGACATCACGGCGATCGCGGCCGCGGCGGTCGTGCAGCATTATCTCGGCATCGTCGAGCAGCGGCTCCTCGCCAGGAGCCGGGCGAAGGTGGCCTGAGCCTTAACGTCCCGCCCATATTGGCGGTCGCCCTGCGCTGCTAGACACGTCCGTCGCTCCAGCGGACGGAAGTTGGCGCCATGGGCAAGGTGGTCCTGCTCTGCATCGCGACCAGCCTCGCGACGCTGGTCACGCACGAGGTCGGGCTCTTGGGCATCGGCAGCCTTGCGGGACGGATCGCCGTCGGACGCGGCCGGGTCGTCGTACTCGCCGCCGCGGGCGGGATCCTGCTCCTCCACCTCGTCGAGATCGGCCTCTACACGGCGGCCATCGCGTTCGCCACCGAGGTGCTCCATCTCGGCCGCCTCGTCGGCAACGTGGACGGCGGCCGTCTCGGGCTGCTCTACTTCTCGGCCGAAACCTACACCTCGCTCGGCTTCGGAGACATCATCCCGACCGGGCCGATGCGGCTGATCGCCAGCTTCGAACCGCTGAACGGGCTGATCCTGCTCGGCTGGTCTGCCTCGTTCCTGCACCTGGAGGTCAATCGTTACTGGCGTCGTCTGGGAATGCCGTCCCGCCCGCGCTAGCGGGAGGCGCCTATTGGAGCGTGCGCGGACCGCGCACATTGGCGGTGGGCAGGCGCACGACCTTGCCCTCGCCGCCGACCACGGCATCGCGCAGCCGCTCGGTCGCGACCGCAAGCGCGTCCATGGCGACGGCCGGGCCGTGCGAGCGGCCAAGGTCGTAGCCGAGTTCGGCCAGGACCGCTCTGGCGAGCAGCTCCTTCTCGAGCCCCGCCTCGCCAGCAAGCAGCGGCAGCACCTTCTCGACCATCGCCTGGGCGACGGCGGCGACGCGATCGTTGGCGCGGGAACCTCGGCCTGCGGCGAGCGGCGGCTGCTCGAGGTCGACATCAACGGTAAATCGAAGCTTGTCGTTCATTTTTCCGACCGCAAGGAGAACAAAGACCGCAATGGACGCGCGGGTGGGCCGATACCGCATGAAAATCGATCCATCGCAAGGGGCGGTCAGGCGTCGCAGCGGCGCCACGGGCCAAGGTCAAGGTGGATGTGGTCCTGGTGCAACCGGTCCGTGTCCGGCGTCAATACGACGCCGAACCGGCGGCACGCCGCAATCGCCGCAGCGCGCAGGAAGCGGCGTTGGTCGGATGGGCCGCGCCAGCCATCGGCGACGGTGATCACGCGGCCGTCGGCCAGCACGAAGGCGGCGATGTCGACGGCCCGCGCCTGTGCATGCAGGCTCGGCCGGCCGGCGTTGCCGGTCATGCGCCGACAGGCGAAGCTGCCATAGTGGCGCACGCCCACGACCGGGCTGCCCATGGTCGATCGGCCCACCTCCGCGAGCTCGCCCTCGAAGTCCAGCCAGACGCTCACCACGGCGCAGCTCGTCTGCAGGGGCGGCGTGAACCCGACCAGCCGCCCGCCGGTGGCACGCAGGGGCGTGTCGATCGGGCAGGCGCGCGTCCCGCCTTGCCACGGCCGCACCGTCACGCCGCGTGCGACGAGATACTGGACGCAGGCCCGGCCCGACATTGGACCGGTCGGAGCGACGCGCGGCGGCGGCTCGCTGCGGCCACAGCCGGCCAGGAACAGCGCGGCGACAAGCGGGATGGCGAGGCCTCTGGGCAAGCCGGCCAGGCTCCAAGGTTGTCTTGACCGTCATGTCGCAGCGTGCTTCTCGGATCGTAGCTGGCAAGCAACGAAGCCGTCATGGGAGGCATTTACATGCTGCGCCGAAGCCTTCTCGCCACAGCGGTCTCGCTGCTGCTCGTCGCACCGGCGGCGGCGCAGGACTATCCGGACCGCACGATCACCATGATCGTCCCGTTCGCCGCGGGCGGCCCGACCGATACGGTGGCGCGCCTGATCGCCGAGCCGATGACCGCGCAGCTCGGCCAGCAGGTGATCATCGAGAACGTCGGCGGCGCCGGCGGGACCCTGGGCGCCGGGCGGGTCGCCAAGGCCGATCCCGACGGCTACACGATCCTGCTGCACCATATCGGGCAGGCGACCAGCGCCACGCTCTACCGCAAGCTGCCCTACAAGCCGGGCGAGGCGTTCGCCGGCATCGGTCTGGTCACGGACGTGCCGATGACCCTGGTCGCGCGCAGCGACTTCCCGCCGACCTCGATCGAGGAGCTCATCGCCTACATCAAGGAGAACGGGGATCAGATCACGCTGGCCAACGCCGGCGTGGGCGCGGCGTCGCATCTGTGCGGCATGCTGCTCATGGACGCCCTGGACACGCCGCTGACCACGGTGCCCTACAAGGGTACCGGCCCGGCGATGACCGATCTCATGGGCGGCCAAGTCGACCTGATGTGCGATCAGACGACCAACACCACGGGCCAGATCAAGGGCGGCAAGATCAAGGCCTACGCGGTGACGACCAAGACGCCGGTACCGTCGCTGCCCGACCTGCCGACGCTCGACGCATCGGGCCTGCCCGGCTTCGAGGTCGGGGTCTGGCACGGCCTCTACGCGCCCGCGGGCACGCCGCCCGAGGTGCTCGAGAAGCTGTCGGCGGCGCTGCAGGCCGCTCTCGCCGATCCCAAGGTGATCGAGCGCTTCGCCGACCTCGGCACGGAGCCGGCTACCAAGGACGAGGCCACACCGGCGGCGCTCGATGCGCAGCTCAAGAGCGAGATCGCGCGCTGGCAGCCGATCATCGAGGCGGCCGGCATCTACGCCGACTGAGCCTGACCGCCGCATCGCCATCGTCGCAGGGGGAACCCGATGGAGAAACCGCGCGACGTGATCGGCGGGTTCCTGGCGATGCTGATCGGGGCGGGGTTCCTGCTGTTCGGGCGTGAGCTCGAGATGGGGACCTCGTTCCGGATGGGGGCCGGCTACTTCCCGACCATCCTGTCGGTGCTGATGATCCTCCTGGGCGTGGCCATGGTGGTGCTGGCTTGGCGCAAGCCGGTGCAGGAGGGTGGGCTCGGGCAGGTGCCCTGGATCGGCATCGCGCTCGTGGTGGTGCCGGTGGCGCTGTTCGGGCTCACCTTGCGTGGGCTCGGGCTGGCGCCGGTCGTGGTGCTGGTGGTGCTGTTGAGCGCGTGGGCCAGCCGGCAGGCCCGGCTGCGCAGTTCGGTGCCGCTGGCGCTCGGCATGGCGGTCTTCTGCTCGTTCCTGTTCATCAAAGGCCTCGGCCTGCCGCTGCCGCTGTTCGGGCCTTGGGTCAGCCCAGCCTACTGGACGGCGCCGCCGGCCAAGGCCCCGGCCGCACCCGCGCCGGCACAATAGGAGCAGGACGTCATGGAGCTGCTCGCCAATCTGGGACTGGGGTTCGAGACCGCACTCGGTCCCTGGAACCTGCTCTACTGCTTCGTCGGCGTCATGCTCGGCACCGCGGTCGGCGTGCTGCCCGGCCTCGGGCCGACCCCCACCATCGCCATGCTGCTGCCGCTGACCTTCTCGCTGCCACCGGTCTCGGCGCTGATCATGCTGGCCGGGATCTACTACGGCGCGCAATATGGCGGCTCGACCACGGCGATCCTGATCAACCTGCCCGGGGAATCCTCCTCGGTCGTGACCGCCATCGACGGCTACCAGATGGCGAAGTCCGGCCGGGCCGGCAAGGCCCTGGCGACGGCGGCTCTGGGCTCGTTCTTCGCCGGCTCCGTATCGACCCTGATCCTGGCCGTGGCCGCGCCGCCCTTGGCCAGCGTCGCGCTCAAGTTCGGCCCGGCCGAGTATTTCTCGCTCATGGTGCTGGGGCTGGTGGCCTCGGTGGCGCTGGCCTCGGGCTCGCTGCTCAAGGCGTTCGCCATGATCGTGCTCGGGCTGCTCCTGGGCCTGATCGGCACCGATGTCGAGAGCGGCACGCCGCGCTTCACCTTCGACCTGCCCGAGCTCGCCGACGGGCTCAGTTTCGTCGCCCTGTCGATGGGCGTGTTCGGCCTCGGTGAGATCATCCGCAATCTCGAGCACGAGCACACCCGCAGCGTCATGGTCAGGCATGTCAGCGGGCTGATGCTCACCAAGGAGGACTTCAAGCGGATCCTCGGCCCGGTCCTGCGCGGCACCGGCCTGGGCTCCGTGCTGGGCATTCTCCCGGGCGGCGGCGCCACGCTCTCCTCGTTCGCCGCCTACACCATGGAAAAGCGCCTCTCGCCCAACGCGGCCCAGTTCGGCAAGGGGGCGATCGAGGGCGTGGCGGCGCCCGAGGCCGCCAACAATGCCGGGGCGCAGACCTCGTTCATCCCGATGCTGACCTTGGGCATCCCTTCCAATCCGGTCATGGCCCTGATGATCGGCGCGATGATCATTCAGGGAATCACGCCCGGCCCCAACGTGGTGAGCGACGAGCCGGAGCTGTTCTGGGGCATGATCGTCTCGATGTGGGTCGGCAATCTGCTCCTGGTCCTGCTCAACCTGCCCCTGATCGGGATGTGGGTGCGGATGCTGACCATCCCCTACCATCTGCTGTTTCCGGCGATCGTCGCCTTCTGCTGCATCGGCGTGTACAGCGTGAACAACAACGCCTTCGACGTCTACGCCATGGCCCTGTTCGGGGTGTTGGGCTACGTCCTGATCAAGCTCGACTTCGAGCCGGCACCCTTGCTGCTCGGCTTCGTGCTGGGGCCGATGCTGGAGGAGAATCTGCGCCGCGCCATGATCATCGCGCGCGGCGATGCGACCGTGTTCTTCACCCACCCGTTGAGCCTGGCGCTGCTGCTGATCTCGGCGGCGCTGCTGGTCGTGGTCCTGCTACCCAACATCCGCGCCAAGCGCGAGGAAGCGTTCCAGGAATAGCCGCCATGGCGATCACCGAGGTCCTGGTGCATGTCGACGCGACACCCGCCGCCGAGGCGCGCCTGCGGGCGGCGGTGAAGGTGGGGGCGGCGGCGCGGGCGCATGTCGGCGCGCTCTTCCTCGTCGCCGAGCCGTTCCTGCGGGCGCTGGTCGGCAGGCATCTGCCCGAGGAGTTCGTCCGCGAGCAGCTCGCGGCGCTCGAGAAGGAGGCCGATGAGCGGCTGCAGGCGCTCGCGACGCTGGCGGCCGATCGAGGTGTCAAGCTCGCGACGCACCGCGAGACGGCGACCATCGACCATCTGCCGGCGATCCTGGCCCGACAGGGCAGATGCGCCGACCTGGTCGTGGTCGGGCCCGGCACCGACACCGACGAGTCGAGCCTGACCGAGGCCGCGTTCATGGATACCGGTCGGCCGGCGCTGGTGGTGCCGGCGGCCTGGGCGGGCGAGCTGCCGCCGAAGCGGGCGCTGGTGGCGTGGGACGGCTCGCGCGAGGCGGCGCGTGCGGCCGGCGATGCGGTGCCGCTGCTGAAGCAGGCGGAGGAGGTCGTGGTCCTGACGGTCGATCCGCATCGCGCCGCGGCACGGTTCAGCGACCAGCCGGGTACCGGGATGAGCACCTTCCTGACCCGCCACGGGGCGAAGGCGCGGGTCAAGCAGGTGACCGCCTCGGGCGCCATCGCCGATACGATCCTGGCGCAGGTCAGCGAGGAGCGGGCGGATCTTCTCGTGATGGGCGGATACGGGCATTCTCGCGTGCGCGAGTTCCTGTTCGGCGGCGTCACCCACTCGATCCTGGAGAGCACCACCACGCCCGTCCTGTTGGCCCATTAGAGACGATCATGCGCGCAATCCTCTGCGATACCCCCGGCACACTCCGGCTGATCGAGCGGCCCAGGCCCGAGCCGGGCGAGGGGCAGGTCGTCATCCGCGTCCGGCGGATGGGCGTCTGCGGCACCGATCTGCACATCTTCCAGGGCAAGCACCCGTTCCTGGAATACCCCCGCGTGATGGGGCACGAGCTTTCGGGCGAGATCGCCGCGGTCGGCGCGGGCGTCAGCCAGCGCGAGGGCACGCCGGTCTATGTGATGCCCTATCTGACCTGCGGCAGCTGCATCGCCTGCCGGCAGGGCAAGACCAACTGCTGCACCAGCCTGCAATGCCTGGGCGTCCACTGCGACGGCGGGATGTGCGACTATCTGGCCCTGCCGGCCGATCGGGTGTTCGCGACCGACGGCCTGCCGCTCGATCAGGCGGCGCTGGTCGAGTTCCTGGCGATCGGCGCCCATGCCGCGCGCCGGGCCGAGATCAAAGGCGGCGAGCGGACCCTGGTCGTGGGGGCGGGCCCGATCGGGATCGCCACCGCGACCTTCGCCAAGGCGCGTGGTGCCCAGGTCACCTTCCTCGACCCGCGCGCCGACCGGCTCGCCTTCTGCCGCGACGTGCTGAGGCTGGGCGACGGCCTGGCGGCGGGCCCCGAGGCGCGCGAGCGGCTGGCGGCGCTCACCGGCGGCGACTTCTTCGATTTGGTCTTCGACGCCACCGGCAATACCGGGGCGATGGAGGCGAGCTTCGGCTGGGTGGCGCACGGCGGCACGCTCGTGTTCGTCGGCGTGGTGCGCACCGACGTGCAGTTCTCCGATCCCGACTTCCACCGGCGCGAGCTCACGCTCAAGGCCAGCCGCAACGCGACCATCGAGGATTTCCGCGAGGTGCTGGCGGCGATCCGCTCGGGCCTGGCCCCGGCCGCGCGGCTGATCACCCATCGCGGCACGCTCGAGGAGGCGCCTTCGCGCTTCCCCGAGTGGATCCGGCCCGAGACCGGCGTGGTCAAGGCGATGATCGAGCTGTGAGGTGAGCGGGCCGGCGATCCTCCAGTTCGGCACCGGCCGGCTGCTGCAGGCCCATGCCGACCTGATGGTGAGCGAGGCCCTCGGCCGGGGCGAGGCGATCGGGACCATCGCCGCCGTGCAGACGACCGGCTCGGCCGAGGCCCGCTGCCGCGTCGCCGCGCTCAAGGCGGGCGGCGGTTTCCCCGTGCGCATCCGTGGCCTCGACGGAGGCCGACCGGTCGAGGCCGAGCTGTGCGTCACCAGCGTGGCGCAGGCCTTCGAGGCCGCCACGGAATGGGACGCGATCGAGGCGCTGGCGGTGGAAGGCGCTTCCGCCATCGTCTCGAACACGGCCGATCGGGGCTACGAGCTGGACCCGGGCGACCGGCCGGAGCACCGGGTGCCGCGCTCGTTCCCCGCCAAGCTCGTGAAGCTGCTGCACGCGCGCTGGCGACATCGCGCGGAGCCGGTGACCCTGTTCCCGCTGGAGCTGATCTCGCGCAACGGCGAAGTGCTGCGGGGCGTGGTGGACGGCCTTGCCGCGGAGTGGAGCCTCGAGCCGGCGTTCAGGGAGTGGCTGCGCCATCGCTGCATCTGGGCCTGCTCGCTGGTCGACCGGATCGTCTCGGAAGCCATCGACCCGGTCGGTGCGGTGGCCGAGCCCTATGCGCTGTGGGCGATCGAGGCTGCGCCCGGCCTGCGGCCGATCTGCCGTCACCCCGATCTCGTCGTCACGGACGACCTTGCGCGCTACGAGCGGCTCAAGCTCTACATCCTGAATTTGGGTCACACCTGGCTCGCCGAGCGCTGGCTGCTGGAAGGCCGCCCCGAGGATGAGACGGTGCGCGAGGCCCTGGCCGATCCCGACCTCGCCGCCAGCCTGGAGGCGCTCTATGCCGAGGAGGTCCTGCCGGTGTTCGCGGCACTCGGGCTGGGGGAGGCAGCGGCGAGCTATCGGGACACCACGCTCGAGCGCTTCCGCAATCCCTTCCTGCGGCACCATCTGCGCGACATCGCCCAGAACCACGCCACGAAGAAGGAGCGCCGCTTCAAGGCGCTGATCGATCTCGCGCGACAGATCGCGCCCGGCTCGGCGCAGCCGCGACTCCGTGCGGCACTGATCTCGAATGCGGAATCGCGGGCCTGATGTCGGATGCAGCCAAGCTCGCGCCGCATTCTCGCACGCGCTAAGAGCAATCAGGTTCGACGCTCTTCGCGTCACGGTACATCTCGGAAGCAATAGATGACCCGACTTGCCGCTGCGGCACTGATCGCCGGTTTCGCTCTTCCGATCGGACACCTCTGGGCTCAGGAGGAACCGGCAGCGGCCGAGGAGGCACCGGCCGAGGAGGCGGCGGCGGGCGAGGAGGGGGGCGAGGCCGAAGCCGACACGATCGCGCTGCCCAGCGCGACCTTCGGCGCGCTCACGCTCCAGCCGACGCTGGAGGCGGGGACCGCGCTGTTCACCCAGAACAGCTCCTGGTTCGGCAAGTCGAGCGCCAATCTAGGCAAGAACTCCGACCGTTGGGTCGAGGGCTATGTGACGCCCGGCTTCGGCGTCACCTTCGACCTGGGCGGAGCGGGCCGGATCGACGGCGCCCTGAACGTCGTGGGTGCCCTGACCCATGGCACCGACGCCGCCGGGAGCAATGTGGATAACGAGACGCCGACCGACGTGGCGCTCAACCAGGCGTGGCTGGGCTGGAACTCGGGGCCGCTGCTGACCGACAGCCTGGGCGAGGATGCGCTCGACCTGTCCTTCGGCCGGCAGGACTTCAGGCTCGGCTCCGGCTTCCTGTTCTGGACGGGGTCGACCAACGGCGGCGACCGGGGCGCCTATTGGCTGGCACCCCGGACGGCCTATCAAGCCGCGGGCATCGCCAAGCTCGAGACCCACGGTGTGACCGCGCGGGCATTCTATCTCGAGCCCGACGAGGATCCCGACACCGACACCAAGCTCGCAGGTGTCGACGTCGAGTACGCGCTGGAGGAGGGCGCCTGCGCCCTGGACGCCGAGGTGCCGAACTGCCTCGCGATCGGCTACTATAACGTGTTCGACTCCAACATCGACACGCGCGACGGCATGAACGTGTTCGACCTGCGCGGCGATGCGCGGCCGTTCGGCGCCGTGCCGGGGGTGCGGCTCGCCGGCGAGCTTGCCTACGAGAAGAACGGGGACGATCTCGAGTCCTACGCCTGGTACGGCGAGCTGGGCTATGCCGCCGACGATCTGCCCTGGTCGCCCTATCTCAGCTACCGCTACGCCTTCTTCGAGGGCGGCGAGAGCTCGTCGGGGAAGTCCAAGAACTTCGATCCCCTGTTCTATGACGGCCCCGACTGGGGTACCTGGACGCAGGGCGAGATCGTCGGCGAGTGGGTGCTGGCCAACAGCAACCTGATCTCGCACACGGTCCGGCTCAACGCCTATCCGACCGACCAGCTGACACTCACGGCACTCTACTATTATTTCCGCTTCGACGATGCGGGTGCCGCGGGTGTCGACGACAACAGCTTCGCCCACGAGGTCGACTTCGCGGTCGACTATGCGGTCACCGGCAATCTCAGCGTCGGCGTGATCGCGGCGGTGGCGGTGCCGATGGACGGTGCCAAGGAGTATACGGGCGGCGCCAAGACCTGGGGCCAGCTCTCCGCCTATGCGACCGTGGCCTTTTAGACTGTGTTCGGCTTGACCGAACACAGTCTCGCATTCCTGTGGCCTATCGGCCCTTGGCCTACATGAGGCAGACCGTTTCCGCTCAGCGCGGAAACCGTCTAAGCCGGCACGTCCAGCCGCTTGTAGAAGAAGCTGGCCCCGTCCTGCCGGCTGCCGTCGGTGCTGGCGGCATAGCCGGGGACCTCGCCGAACTTCACCCAGCCCATGCGCGCGTAGAGCCGCTCGCCGGCGCTGCCGGTCTCGGTATCGAGGGTGAGCAGGGTCCGGCCCAGGCGCCTCGCCTCGACCTCCGCGGCCAGGAGCAGTGCCGCGCCGAGACCCTGACGGCGGGCGCGCCTGTGGACCAGCATCTTGGCGATGTCGGCGCGGTGGGCCTGGTTCTCCTGGATCGCGGGGATCACCTGCACCGTGCCGTCGAGGCTTCCGGCCAGCTCGGCGGTCAGGATCGAGCGCTCGCCTCTGGCGTGGCTCGCGAGCGCACCCTCCCACCAGGCCGCGGCCTTCGCATGGTCCATCGGCCAGACGAAGTTGACCGAGGCGCCGCCCAGGACCGCGTCGGCCAGCAGCGCCGCCAGCGCGTCCCGCCGCTCGCGCGCCTGGTCCGGCGTGAGGACGAGGATGCGGTGCGCCGTCACGCCGTCAGCTCGCAGGCTCGGCCAGCAGCTTCTCGACCGCCGCGACGGCCGCCGGGCCGTCCCACTGCGCGATGCCGAGGACCCGGCCGGCCTCCTGGCCCTTGCGGTCGACCAGGATGGTGGCGGGCAGGCCCGGCACCTTGACCGCTCGGGTTGCCGCGGCCTTGGGGTCGCGATAGACGTGCAGCTGCCTGACGCCGACCTCGTCGAGGAACTTCTGGACCCGCTCGGGCCCGGCGCGATCGACCGACAGAGCGAGGACGACGAGGTCGCGGTCGGCGAACTGGGCCTGCAGACGGTCGAGGCCGGGCATCTCCTCGCGGCAGGGCGCGCACCAGGTGGCCCAGAGATTGAGCACCACCACCTTGCCGGCGAAGTCCGCGAGGCTGGCCGGCTGGCCGTCGAGGGTCTCGAAGGTCAGAGGCGGCAGCGGCTGCGGTGCCGCGGTCTCGATCGGCGCGTCGGCGCGGGCGCCGGTGGCGGCGAGGGCGATGAACAGGGCGATCAGGCGCAGCGTGCGGCGCATGCCGGCTCCAGGCGGCTCGAGGAGGGAATGATGGCGGAACAGGTCAAGGGCGGTCGCTCGCTCTGGGGCGGGCACTTCGCGAGCGACCCCGCTCCGCTCATGACGCAAATTAATGCCTCGATCGGCTTCGACAAGCGCCTCTACGCGCAGGACATCGCGGGCTCGATGGCGCATGCGCGGATGCTCGCGGCGGTGGGCATCATCACCGCGGCCGAACGCGACGCGATCCTGGGCGGGCTGGAGCGGGTCCGGGGCGAGATCGAGCGCGGCGAGCTGGAGCTGACCACCGAGCTCGAGGACATCCATCTCAACGTCGAGCAGCGCCTGACCGAGCTGATCGGCGAGCCCGGCCGGCGCCTGCACACCGCCCGCTCGCGCAACGACCAGGTGGCGACCGACCTCAAGCTGTGGACGCGCGAGGCCATGGACCGGGCCGACGCGCTGCTGGCGGGGCTGCAGCGCGTGCTGCTGGGGCTGGCGCGTGAGCATGCGGATACGGTGATGCCGGGCTTCACCCATCTGCAGGCGGCGCAGCCGGTCACCTTCGGGCACCATCTGCTCGCCTATGTCGAGATGCTCGGGCGCGACCGCTCGCGCTTCTCCGACGCGCGCCGACGGCTCAACGAGAGCCCGCTCGGGGCGGCGGCCCTGGCCGGCACGAGCTTCCCGCTGGACCGGGCGATGACCGCGGCCGAGCTCGGCTTCGACCGGCCGGCGGCCAACTCGATCGACGCCGTCTCGGATCGCGACTTCGCGCTCGACTATCTGAGCAGTGCTGCGATCTGCGCCGTGCATCTCTCGCGCTTCGCCGAGGAGCTGGTGCTGTGGTCGACGCCGCAGTTCGGCTTCGTGAGGATGCCCGAGGCGTTCACCTCCGGCAGCTCGATCATGCCGCAGAAGCGCAATCCCGACGCGGCCGAGCTGGTCCGCGGCAAGGCGGGGCGCATCCTGGGCGACCTGCAAGGGCTGCTGGTGGTGCTGAAGGGGCTGCCGCTCGCCTACTCGAAGGATCTGCAGGAGGACAAGGAAGGCCTGTTCGACGCGGTCGACAATCTCGAGCTGTGCCTCGCCGCGATGGCGGGGATGCTGGCGGGGCTCACGGTCGACAGGAACCGGATGCGGGCTGCGGCCGGCATCGGCCACACGACCGCGACCGATCTCGCCGACTGGCTGGTGCGCGAGCAGGGCGTGCCGTTCCGCGAGGCGCACGGCGTGTCCGCGCGCGTCGTCCGGCTGGCGGAGGAGAAGGGCGGCGCGCTGACCGAGCTGACCCTCGCCGATCTGCAGCAGGTCGATCCCAGGATCGAGGCCGGCGCGATGGAGGTGCTGGACGTCAACCGCTCGGTCGCGAGCCGCACGAGCCTGGGTGGCACCGCGCCGGCTCGCGTGCTGGAGGCCGTGGCCGCGGCGGAGCAGCGCTTTCTGGCCAAATCGCTGGCGTGACGCCTCGGGATGCTTGACCGGCGCTCCCCGCGCTCGCCAGTGTCGGCCCACACCAAGCTCGGGGAGGCTCCGCCCATGTCCATCCGTCACGCACTGCTCGCCGCCGGCATCGCCGTCGTCTGCGCCACGCCGGCTCTGGCGCTCGAGGCCAAGAAGCAGGTCAAGGTCGACGCCTCACCGGACGAGGCCTGGGCGGCGATCGGCGAGTTCTGCGACATCTCGGCCTGGCATCCCGCGGTCGAGAAGTGCGAGCTGAGCGAGACGGACGGCAAGACCATCCGCACGCTCTCGCTCAAGGGCGGCGGGACGATCGTGGAGGAGGAGGTCAGCCGCGACGACGCCGCCCACAGCTACACCTACGCCATCCTCGAGAGCCCGCTGCCGGTCGAGAGCTACCAGTCGACCATCCACGTGGTCGAGGACGGCGGGACGGTGATCGCCTGGGAAGGCACGTTCGACGCGAAGGGCGCTCCCGACGCCGAGGCGGTGGCGGTGATCGAGGGCATCTACCAGGGTGGCCTCGACTCGCTGGCGAAGAAGGCAGGGGGCTGAGCGCCGTCGGCCACCCGCCGACGGGTGGCCATTTGCGACTTGGCCGGGGGTGGGATAGCATCGCGGGATGATGCCAGCCCGCCATGTCACCGCCGCCCGGCTCGCCTTTGCGGCCGCAGCCATCGCCCTGTCGCTCGCGGCTTGCGGCAAGAAGGGCGACGTCACCGATCTGCGCCCGCCCCCGCCGGCCGAGCAGCCGGCGCAGGGGACCGGCGGTTGAGCGTCTTCCGCTACGTTCGGGGCGTGCTGAGCGCGGACGGCGTCGCGCTCGACGAGATCGCCGCAGCGGCCGGCACGCCCTGCTACGTCTACTCGGCCGGCGCGATGCGGGAACGGGCGCGCGCGTTCCGATTGGCGTTCGCCAACGAGCGGGCGCTGGTCTGCTACGCCGTCAAGGCCAACAGCAACCTCGCGGTCCTGCGGCTGTTCGCCGGCGAAGGGCTGGGCGCCGACACGGTCTCGGGCGGCGAGATCGCGCGTGCGCTCGCCGCCGGCGTGCCGGCGCAGAAGATCGTCTATGCCGGGATCGCCAAGACCGACGACGAGATCCGGATGGCCCTGGCCCAGGGCATCCTGCAGTTCAACGTCGAATCGGCGCCGGAGCTGCGCCGCATCGGCGAGCTCGCGGCGGCGATGGGGTTGGCGGCGCCGGTCGCGCTGCGCGTCAATCCGGACGTCGACGCCGGCACCCACGAGAAGATCAGCACCGGGCGCAGGAACGACAAGTTCGGGATCCCGTACGAGGAGGCGCCGGCGCTCTACCGGCTCGCCGCCGAGTTGAAGGGCATCAACCCGGTCGGGGTCCATGTCCACATCGGCTCGCAGATCGGGCGGCTCGACCCGTTCGAGGCGGCCTACCGGCGGGCGGCCGAGCTGTTCACGAGCCTGCGAGGCGAGGGCATTCCTCTGCGCCGCCTCGATCTCGGTGGCGGCTTCGGCGTGCGCTACACCGACGAGCCCCGGGTCGAGGCCGAGGCCCTGGCCGGGCTGGTGCGGCGGGTGACGGCCGGTCTCGACTGCGAGCTGCTGTTCGAGCCCGGACGCGCGCTCGTGGCCGAGGCGGGTGTCATTCTGTCCTCGGTGATCTACCTCAAGCAGGCGGGCGGCCGTCGCTTCCTCGTCCTCGACTCGGGAATGCACGTGCTGATCCGCCCGGCGTTGTA